>NZ_JAZRHE010000046.1:0-12970 GCF_045644645.1 Methanobrevibacter sp. | reverse complement strand
GTTATAATGGAGCTAATATTGCGAACAAAATAACTGTAACAGCTTAAAGAGGTATTAATTACCTCTTATTTTTTTTATTTTTTTAAAAATTAGAAATTAGTTTTTAAGAATTCAAGACTTTTTTTAATAGAATCTTTATTATTTACTTCAATCATGTAGATGCCATCATAATTTTTCTTTTCAAATGCATCAATGATATGATTTAATTCAATATTGCCTTCACCTAAAGGTAGGTGTGTGTCATCATCACCAAAATTATCATGCGCATGCATGTGTTTAATCGAATCAAAATACATTTCATCAGCAGGGTATCCAACATGATTTGCATGGCCGATATCCAGTGTCATGTACATTTCATTTTCTGTAAGTAGCTTGTCTAGGTCTTTCATATTCTGATAGATCATGCCTTCAAAAGTGGGCATATTTTCAATGGTCACGCATACTCCCAAGTCGTTTCCATACTTTCCAAGTTCGATTATCGATTCGTTAGCTATTTCATATACCTTATCTTCAAAGGATCTTGCTAAAAAAGGCATCAATCCCGGATGGACAACAACGCATTCGGCATCAATTTTATTTGCTAAATCTATTGAGTTTTTAATTTGTTCTATCGAATTCAATCTGCTTTTTTCCTGTAGGGATGCAATATTGACATCCATGAATGGGGAGTGGATGGAGTATTTTAGATTATAACTTTCTAAAAACTCTTCAGCAATGTTTTCATAGGGGAATTGGTGAACCAATTCGGCGTATTCCAATCCCAAATTCTCAATAAAACTTAAAATGTCTTCTAAGTTTTCATGTAATCCTGCAAGTGTAGATGCTCCTATTTTCATATTATCACTATTTTTTAACCGCGGTTATTTCCAATCCCATTTCAATAGCTTCTATAATAAGATCAGACAATTCAATTCCATTTTTAATTTTAATTTCTCCTTTTTTAGAGGTTGTTGCAGTAAGCAAATATTCCCCTTCGACATAGATATCGAAATTTTGTCTTCCATTGTCCCTTCCAAGCTCTAAGATCAATTGTTTTCTGGTGTGGGTTATATCAACTTCAAACGGAGTTTTATTTTTAGGCTGCTCTTCAATTATTTCAACTCCAAGGCTGATTCCAATGTCGGATTCGATTTCAGCAATTCTTTTACCATTTTTACCGATTATTTTTGGAATATAATCTTCTGGGATGTATATGTTGGCTCTTTCAGGGGATATTACTTCAACATCCACTTTGGCTTTTTTCGGGAGAATCTTTTTGATCTTTCTTAAAATTTCCTTTTCAGCAATTTTATCAACGGAAGATTTGTGTTTTTCACCACTTTCGGTTCCATTTACTAAATCCATGTCCATTACGATGGTCTGTTCACCATAGGTATATATTTCATTTTTGAGTTCTCCAGTTTCAAAGTCGCGAACTTCAATAACTGGTCTTGCCAAATCCGCTTCCTTCATGCCTGTTGGAACTTTAACGGTCATCTTTGTTTCATAAACGCTTGTAACTTTACCGTCTTCAATGTAAATGCTTGTATCAACAATTGATGGTATCACACCAAGTTCCACCCTTGAGGCAATTCTCTGGATTGCATCAATTGGGCGGGTGGCATGGACAACACCAATCATTCCAACGCCAGCAAGCCTCATGTCTGCGAAAATGTTAAAGTCGGTGTTCTTTCTAAGCTCGTCATAGATGGTATAGTCAGGCCTTACAAGTAACAATACGTCAGCCGTATTTTCCATGCTGCCTTCCAGAGGACTATATTGTGTTATTTCATCAGGCAGTTGCAAATCTCTTGGAGATTCCATTGTTTTTACAATTTTGTTTAATTTTGATGAGTAATATTTGGCGATAGCCTGTACAAATGTGGATTTGCCGGCACCCGGTGAACCTGCTATCAGGATCCCTTCAGCATTTGTTCTGATTCTTTTTAGAAGTTTATCGGATAAACGGTACTCATCCAAACTGATGTTGGCTACTGGTCTGACAATTGTAATTTCCAATGCCTCTGAAAATGGCGGATAAGCTATTGAAATTCTGTATTCTCTGGATTGGACAACAAATGATCCTTCTTTTTCAGATTCTAAATAGGTTTTTGGATCGCTTTTTGCCTTATCAAGAATTTCATCAACAATTTCCTTAATTTCTCTGTGAGTGTAACGTTTTTCATTTAATATGACAAAGTCAATGTGTCCTGGTGTTCCTTTTTTGGCCATTGGACATACATTTTCTTTTAAATGAATTGACATGGTGTTTTCATCGAAGAACTTCTCGATTGAAAGTGGCTTTTCAATGTATTTCTGTTCATAATAATAAACTGGAATTCCTTGAGCTTTTGCAGTTTCAGCCTGTACCTTATCATTTGTTAAAAGCGTTCCCATTTCAGATCTTGCCACGTCACGAATGATGCTGTCTATTTCACCGCTTTTGGCATATCTAATGTCATAATTGCTTGGTCTTTTTCCTTTAAAACTAATGGCAAGTTTTCCTTCATCCTGTAGGTCCTGTAATTTTTGAAGTTCTTTCAGGCCTCTGTGACCTTCAGACCGGTTGTCATTGGCTTGATGTTCAAGTTCACAAACAACTGCTTCGGGTACAATGATTTCCGGATAGTCAATGTCACTGTTCTCAATGATTTCGCTGATGGCGCCTATTATAACCGCACTTGTGTCGGGAATTATACATTTCATTTCAATACACGTCTTCTGGGTTTACTAGTCTTTCTAAGATAACTTCCAAGTCATCCTCTTTTAAATCTTCAATGTCAACTTTTTCGGTATTCAGTTTTCTAAAAAAGCAGGAAAGATATCCTTCGTGGCAGGCCGCTCCGGTTTGTTTGATTTTCAAAACAACTGCATCCATATCGCAGTCAACAAGAATCTCTTTGACTTCCTGGAAATGCCCGGAACTTTCTCCCTTTAGCCATATTTTGTTTCTTGAGGTACTCCAGTAATGGGCTTTGCCGGTTTCAATTGTTTTTTGGAGTGCTTCCTTGTTCATGTTGGCTAGCATTAATATTTGATTGGTGTCCGCATCCTGAGCAACTGCTGTGATAACCTTTTGGCCATTTATTTCATGTCTAAAGTTAATTTCCATATCTATTCACCTTTTATGTATTCCACGATATTGTCAATGTCAACCAGTTCCTGGTTTCCGCTAAGCATGTCTTTGATGGTAATTTTTCCCTGTTCCAGATCCTTTTCGCCGATGATGGCCATTTTTGAAACTTTAATCTTGTCGGCATAGTTCATCAGTTTTTTGAATTTCTTGCCGTTCAAGTCAACATCCGCCTTGATGTTGTTTTTCCTTAAAAGCTGGGTTATTTCATATGCTTTAGGCCTTACGTTATCTGAAATTGGAGCAACATAGATGTCTAGGTGTGAAGGTAGTTCTTCAGTTTCGGTTAGCTCTTCTATTGCATTCATTAATCTGTCAAAGCCAAGTGCAAATCCTGTTGATTCAACTTCCTGGCCTCCGAACAATTTCACTAAGCTGTAGGATCCCCCGCCGCATATTTGCTTTTGCGCACCAAGTTCCGGAACATAAATCTCAAACACGATTCCGGTATAGTAGTCAAGTCCCCTGGCAACACCTAAGTTTAATGTGTAATTGCTTACATTGAAAGCTTCTAAAAGTTCAATCAATTCTTTAAATTCTTTTAATGCTTTTTTAGGTTCATCATATGGTGCAATCAATCCTTCAACATCACTTAAAATGCTTTTATCCCCAACCATGTCAATTAGCTTCAAAAGAATTTGGTTTAATTCATCATCATCAATTACAGGGTTATCTCCACTCAATGATTCGATTAAAAGGTCTTTATCTCCCTTATCAATAACAACCATTATTTCCCTTTGGGTTTCTTGGGAGATGTTAAAGTGTTTGAATAATCCCCTAATGATTCCTAAGTGGTTGAGATTAACATCGGCTGTGGTAATTCCCAGGGCATTGATTGCATCGCTGCAAAGTGCAATGACTTCCGCTTCGCCTTGGGGGGTGTTGGCTCCAATCAACTCGCAGCCGAATTGCCAAAATTGTCTGAACCTTCCTTTTTGAGGTCTTTCATATCTAAAACAGCTTCCATAGTAATAAAGTTTGATGGGTTTTACAACTGTTTTTTCGAGTTCATTTAAGTATAATCTTGCAACTGGAGCGGTAATTTCAGGTCTTAGGGTCAATTCCCTGTCTGATTTGTCTTTGAAATTGTATAATTGATTGACAATTTCCTCTCCAGATTTTGTTGTAAATAATTTCAATTCCTCAAATAAGGGAGTTTTGATTTCTTGATAACCGTAATTTTCGAATATGTTTCTTAAGGTACTTTCTGCTTGTTTTCTTTGTCTCATTTCATCAAATAAGAAATCTCTTGTACCTCTAGGTCTTGTAAATTCCATTTTTACTCTCCTATGATTAAATTTATTATAATTAAATTATGTTTATACAAAGTTATATAATCTTTGTTAATTAATTAAGTATTATATGAATATTAAAGGAAGTACGAATATTGTTGGTTTGATAGGCCATCCTGTTGAACATAGCTTTTCCCCGCCGATGCATAATGCGGCATTTGCCGAATTGGGATTGGATTATGCGTATGTTGCTTTTGATGTCAATCCAAATAACTTAAATTCAGCTATTGAAGGAGCTAAATCTTTAAATATTAAAGGATTTAATGTCACCATCCCACACAAAATAGAGGTTATGCAGTATTTGGATGAGCTGGATGAGGTTGCCCGGCTGATTGGTGCTGTAAACACTATTGATTTTAAAAATTTGAAAGGGTATAATACCGATGGGATAGGTGCTGTAAGGGCAATCGAGGAAGTCAGTTCAATTAAAGGTAAGGATGTTGTTGTTGCAGGGGCTGGAGGGGCTTCAAGAGCAATATCATTTTATCTTGCTAAATTTGGCGCAGATTCAATAACAATACTAAACAGAAATGTCAATAAGGCTCAAAATTTGGCTAGTGACATTTTGAAATCTGATTTGATTGGTGATGTTGGCGCAGATTCAATCTTAGAGATTGGCAACTGCTTGGGTGATGCTGATATTCTGGTTGATACAACTCCTTTGGGAATGGACCCTCACATTAACGATGAACCGATAGCCAAAGCCGATTCAATGCATGAAGAATTGGTTGTATTTGATGCGGTTTATAATCCTAATGAGACAGTTTTACTTAAGGAAGCTATTGGGGCAGGTGCAAAACCGGTCTATGGAATTAAAATGTTACTTTATCAGGGAGCAGAAAGCTTTAAAATCTGGACAGGTAGGGATGCTCCAATTGATGTAATGCAAAAAGCGCTAAATGAATATTTGGGAAGATAATATGGAGTTAATGTTTAATATGGAAGATTTAACATCTGATGAAGAGGAATTTTCCGATTCCAAAAGGGATGTATTGAAATTCCTTAAAATAATTGGTGTCGACACTCGTTTTATTTCATACACTCCTCAAAAAATCTACATCAACAACTTGAGATTTTCAAAGTTTTCAAGAACCCGTGAAGCTACTTTCAATAGGCAATATCCAGAAATTGAAGTCGTTAGAAATTCTTTATTCCAAAAGATTTGCTCAAAGTCATCAAAGCATTTGGCTTTGGAAATCGAACCCAACTCCAAAATATTGATGCCTGAGAACAATTTCATAATCGATGTATTGATGGAGCCATACACCCGCAAATATGGTGTTGAATTGGTTTATGATGGAGATTATGATTTGGCCGTAAATCCCTTAATTTTGGATGATGAAGTAAATAATATTTTTTCAAGCATTTTTGCCGGTGAAGGAATCAATTTCAGAGATAAAACCAGTGAGATTTATCCTCTGGTTAATGTGCCTTTGGAGTGGATTAATTCATTTTTGGAAATGGACGGTCAGGATACTATTGAAAGTGAAAACACTGATGAATTGGCCATTTCATTTTCTCGATTTTTGGAAGATGTTGCACCCCAGTATAAGGAAAATGTTGTCAGCGCTTCCGAGTTCATTGGGGAAAAATTAGAAACTGAAAAGTGACACCTGTTTGTCGGTCTTCTTTTTGGATTTTTCTTCCTTGGATTCATCTTTAGGTTCTTCTTTTTTGGGAACTTCAACTTGCTGCGGTTCTTCTTCGACAGTTTCATCATCATTGTCTAAACCAGGAATTTCAAATGGAAGAGTTTCTTCAGCCATTTCAATTTCTTCAGGGGCATTCAGCATCTGATTTTGAAGTTCTTCAAACCTTTTGTCACGCTCTTCAACTCTCATTTGAGCTTTTTTAGCTTCCATCTTTGTTATGACTTTTTTAGGAATCTTTTTTGATCTAAATCTTTTTATCTCATTTTCCTCAAGTTCCAAAAAGTCAGAGATTTCCCATGCAAGCTCATCATTTTTAAACATTATTTCAAGGTAAGGAAACATTGATATTGCAATCGCATGTGATATGTGCATCTTTTGAGACATCTTTTCTGCTATGTCGTCCCTTAGGTTTCTTTTACCTCTGTTGCGGCCCATCAATGTGAATATTGTCGGTGTCTGTATTTTTGTGAATTTTTTGTAGGTTTCTTTTTTGGAGCTGCTCACACCAATTCCCATAAAATCACTTGCATATTTCCAGTAACCGTAATTCCTGCTGCTTCGAGCTCTTCCAAAGTATAAATCAGCTTTAGCTATATTCTCATAAGCTTTTTTGATTTCATTTTTTTTAGTGTATTCCCTTGGAATATTTTCTGCAACATATTCCATAACAAGAGTTGGGTCTTCGTCAACCCTTAAGGCTTCCCTTACATGCTGTGGGTTTTTACTTTTTAAAACACCGGTTATGGCATTGAATATGTCTGATCTGTCGTCCTTTGTTCTTAGGTTTTCAACATCTATTGGTTCTAACACTTCATCTTCATCGGCAAGTGCTTGCAATGTGTTAATTGCTGAGCGCATATCTCCATTTGATTTTTTTGCTATTAAATCAAGTGCTTTTGGGTTGGCTTTGATTTCTTCTTTTTGAGATATTTCTTTTAAAGCTTTTCTAATGCTTGGGCTTCTAACTTTGGCCATTTTAATAACAGTACATTTGGGCTTGATGGATGCTATTCGTTTTGAGTAAAAATCATTGGCGATTAAGATCATCGGATGTTTGGAGTTTTTAATAATCTCTCCAATGGCTTTAACCCCTCCACGGTCATTGGTACCATGGATTCCATCCACTTCATCCATTATGATTAATTTGTATTCGTCTCCAAAAAGAGACCTTGATGAAGAGGATTCTCCAATCGTACTTTTAATAATGTCCTGTGAACGTTTGTCACTTGCATTAAGTTCTATTGATTCTGAAAACTCTTTTGCAATTACCAGGGCAAGTGTGGTTTTTCCAATGCCAGGGGGTCCAACTAAAAGTAGGGGTGGCTGTGGATTGCCATTTTTCCAATTTTTTACCCAATTCTGGATTATCTCTTTTTCCTTGTTATTGCCAACCACTTCATCTAAGGTTTGTGGTCGGTATTTGTCAGTCCATAACATTTCGATACCTTAGATGAATTTAGTTAATAAAGCTTCAAGTTGAATTCTTGGATTTGCGCCTTCTCTTATTCTAAAATCGCAATCCGCTATCGCTTCAATTAAGTCAATATAAAAATCAGGTTCCATCTTACCTTCAACGACTCTTTTGGAAACTTCTGAGTATATCTGGCTGACCATGTCCTCTCCGCTGGTACCTTGTAAGACCATGGTTTCTCTTAAGATATTCCTGGCACCCAAAAAATCCCCCATCAATGCCTTGTTTATCATGTTTCCAATGTCTTGAGGTTTTGCTTTGGAAACAACTTCATAAACGGATTCTTCTGTAATTGCTTCACCTTCGCTTGCAGCCGCCTGTAGGACATTAACAGCTTTACGCATATCTCCTTCAGCAAAGTAAACTATTGTCTCAAGACCTTTGTCATCAGCTTCAAATCCTTCATTTTCACAAATGTATCTTAATCTTTGAGCTATCTCTTCACCTTTTATCGGTGCAAATCTGAATATGGCACATCTTGACTGGATCGGATCAATAATTTTTGAAGAATAGTTGCATGAAAGGATGAATGATGCAGTTTTGGTATACATTTCCATTTCACGACGAAGAGCATGTTGGGCATCTTTAGTCATGTTGTCAACTTCATCTAAAAAGATTATTCTAAATGGAGCCCCAACCGGTTTTAATCTACAGAAATTTTTAATACGGTCTCTTACTGTGTCAATTCCTCTTGCATCAGAAGCATTTAATTCTAAAAAGTTTTGTCTCCAGTATTCGCCTAGAATTGATTTTACAAGTGCAAGTGCAGTTGTGGTTTTTCCAACACCTGCCGGGCCTGTAAACATTAAGTTAGGCATGCTTTTTTCGCCAACATATTTTTCAAGTCTTGTTATGATTTGTTTTTGTCCTACAATGTCTTCCAATGTTTGAGGTCTATATTTTTCTACCCATGGTCCAGTCATTAAATCACCATTTTTTCACTGTATCATGATATGTTTTTTGTTAAATAATTAACTTTTGGTTAATGTTTTTATATGTGAAAAGGTCATATATAATTCAAATGAGAGAGTACTTGGAAAGTATTAATTGAAAATTTTTAGGTGTTTAAAATGAAAGGTACATGGAGACTCAAATTAAGAATGTTGCTTACCTCAGTTTTAATGTTTACAATTGTTTATTTCCTTATTATGCTTATCGGATGGTATATGGGGGTAAGCAGTTGGAGATTGTATGCAGGCGTAAGTATTGTAATTGTATTTTTACAATATTGGTTTGGTCCGTCATTGGTAAAGCGTTCAATGAATGTAAGGCCATTATCTGAAGCAGAAGCACCTCACATCCATCAAATGGTTCAGGAATTGGCTGATGCTGCAGGCATTCCAAAACCAGAAATCGGCTTATCCGAAATCAACATTCCAAATGCATTTGCATATGGCAGGTCAAGCAAAAGCGGACATATTGCAATCACTCGTCCGATTTTGGGCTTGCTTGATCGCGATGAACTAAAAGCCGTATTGGGTCATGAGATGGGTCACATTAAACATAATGACATGATTGTCACTGCTGCTGTAAGTGTTATTCCAATGATTTGCTATTATATTGCATTATCCTTCATGTTTTCAGGAGACAGCAGAAATGGCGGAGGAATAATCATTGGGATCTTAGGTTATCTATTTTATTTAATAGGACAGTTGTTAGTGCTCTTTATTTCAAGAACAAGAGAATACTATGCTGATGAGGCCAGTGTTGAATTTGGCAATCGTCCTGCCGCATTGGTTTCAGCACTCTATAAGTTATCTTATGGTGCAGCTACATGCAGCAAGGAAACCATCAACGATTTAAACTGCAATCGCGCATTCTTTGTCAATGATATAAATAATGCTAAAAATGACGTTGTTGATTTTCAGCAAATCGATTTTGATGGGGATGGACGCATATCCGATGAAGAATTAAGAACATTGGCTAACTCAAATGTTAAAATCTCTAAAAAGAATGGTATCATGGAAGTGTTTTCCACTCACCCTGATTCTTTAAAAAGAGTGAAAAGATTGGCGGAACTTGAAAATTAGGTGTTTAATATGAAAATGATTTTAGATGAACGTGGTAAAAAGTATATTTTAAAACCTGGGGCTGAATTTCAAAGCGATTTGGGAATTGTCAAATCTGATGTTTTGGATAATGCCAAAATTGGTGATGAAGTCAAAAGCCATCTTGACCACACATTTAAAATCGTAAAGCCTAATATAAATGATTTTATTGATCTGATGGATCGCAGATGCTCAATACTCATTAAAAAAGATATTGGACAAGTCCTGGCTCACACAGGTTTGGGTGCAGGTTCAAGGGTGGTTGATGCAGGAACAGGTGCCGGAGCTATCGCACTTAATTTTGGAAATGTTGTAGGCGAAACCGGGCAGGTCTATACCTATGAAATCCGTGAGGATTTTGCTGAAGTTGCACGGAAAAACATTGACAATTTTGGAATTACCAATATTGAAGTTAAAAATAAAAACATCAAGGATGGAATTGATGAGGACAATATCGATTTGATCTTTTTGGATTTGCCTAAGCCATTTGAGATATTTGAAGATGTGATGGACACGTTGAATGTTGGGGGATGGCTTGCAGTATATGCCCCATACATTGATCAGGCCGAGACTTCTTACAGGGTTGCTAAAAAATTAGGCTTTTATGATATTGAAATCATCGAACTTTTAGAACGTGGTCTTGAGGTAAGAGCTCAAGGCGTAAGGCCAAAAACCCGGATGGTCGGCCATAGCGGATATTTGGTCTTTGCAAGAAAATTATAACTATTAAAATAAAAAATAAGTTGGAATAATAAATTAATTATTCCATAAAAATTGCAGGTTTGTAAGGCATTGCGTTTCTTGCCTTGTTTTGTGGGTCGTATGAGTCATCGGTGTGAATGATTACTTCATTACCGCATTCTTCTTTGATGTAATCCAAGGCATCTGTAAGAATTTCCTCTTCGTTGATTTTACCGATGTATCTTGTTTTGGTAATTTCCTTACCGATTTTTTTAGCTACCATTGCTATTTCTTTTTTGTCATCGTAGATGTTAGCTCCAATAGCTCTTCCCATAATCTGGCCAATGTCAGGTTTTCCAACTTCATCAGCTATTTTGTATAGGTCCCATTTCCAATCGGGAGCAATGTAAATGTGAATCTTTTCGACTTCATCTCCAACCATCTGTTTGATGTGGCCAATGTCTTTAATGATGTTTTCAACAAGTTCCTCTGATTTTTCAATTTCAGGACTTACCAATTCCGGGTCATATTCCGGCCAACTTGCTTGGCTTACAAAACCTTCTCCGCCATATTTGGACCATAACTCTTCTGATGTATGTGGTGTAAACGGTGCTAAAAGTCTTATCCAAGCTTCCAGTACAGTTGATAAAACATAGATGACAGCAGGGTCTTGTGAATCAATGATATGTTTGATTCTGTATAAATAGTGGTCCACATCTTTTTTAAGTAAGAATAAAGAATCTTGCAAAGCCTGTCTTGTTTGGAAGACTTCTAAAGCTTCAGTTGACTTTTTGATATGCTCGTTTAGCTGGCTTATCATCCATAAGTCAATTGTTCTTGTAAGTTCAACTTTTTCAATGCTGCTTAAATCAAGTGTTGAACCTTTAATTTCTTCAACTTTTGCTGCAAATTCCCTAAACCATTCAAGTCTTCTTTTAGTACCGAGCACTTCCTTTTCTCTCCAATCAAAGTCTTGCCATGGCTCAGCTGAAGCCATTAAGAAGAGTCTCACAACATCTGCGGTATAATCATTGATTGCATCTTTAAGTAAGATTACATTGCCTTTGGATGAGGACATTTTATTTCCTTCCAAAAGACCCATTCCGAATACTACGGTTCCTTTTGGCCATTTGTCTTCAGGATAGATTGCACTGTGGGTAAACATCAAAAAACTTAAGTGGTTTCCTACAAGGTCTTTGGCGGATAATCTCCAATCAAGGGGATACCAGTAGTTGAATTCATTTTGGATTTCGGCAACTTTTTCTTCGGGAACAGTTATTTCACAGGAATCCTTGTTGAGTAAAACTTTATCAAAGAAAGCAAGATTTAAGTCATCCGGATTCATGTCCCTTAGATATTTGGCAATTGTATAATATGACATGTAAATTGTTGAGTCAGTCAATGGTTCTATTAACCATTGGTTGTCCCATGGAAGTCTTGTTCCAAGTCCGACCTTTCTTGAACATGCCCAATCATCTAACCAGTTGATGTAATAGTTAAAATTACTTTTAAGCTCTTTTGGAATGATTGTTTCTCCTTCAAGAACTTTTAAGGTTTTTTCAGTCCATTCTTCATTGCCGTATTTCATGAACCATTGGTTGTCCATAATCTTAACAACACAATTATTTCCGCATCTGCATACGACCGGCCTTTCAGCAAAGTCATACATTATTGTTGCCATATTGTCTGCTATTAGTTTTTCTTTTAACTCTTCACGGGCAAAACGAACTTTCATCCCTCCAAATTCAGGTATTGATTCGATGATAGTTCCTTTACTGTGTTGCTGTTTGTATAGCTCGTTTGTAGCTTCTTGTAGCTTTTCATCGTTTTGGTCAGTAATTCCAAGCCTTTCAATGATGTCTGCTGCAGGAATTTCCCCATAACCTTTAAGGGTACACACTGGAATCGGAACTACATTATCAATAATGCCTCCTAAGTTATATTTGGCTATCATTTCTTCATTATTTTTTAAATCTTGAAGTGCGATGTAGTCTGCTGGTGCATCGGCAGGCTCTGAAAATACCACTCCACTACCATAGGATGCGCTTACAAAACTAGCTGGGAAAATAGGCAATTCTTCACCTGTAAATGGATTTTTAGCCATTTTTCCAATTAAATCGTTAGGGTCAATTTCTGAGATAATTTCTAAATCTTTAACTTGGTGCTGCAAGTTGTAGTGAGCTTCCTTTGTAATGACCCAATTTTCACCATCTGCGTTGACTAGCACATATTCAATGTCGGGGTTTAACCAGATGTTGGTTGCCCCAACAATAGTTTCTGGTCTTAAGGTTGCAGTTACAAGGATTTTATCTTCAATTGGGAATTTCAAAAGGGTTAATTCATTGACTCCCACTCCTTCACCTTCAAGCAGATCGTGGTCTCCCACGGGGTTGTCACAGTTTGGACAGTATTTGACAGGGTGTTCCCCTTTTGCAACCAGTCCTTTTTCATGCAGGGTAGTAATCTGCCATTCAATGAATTTCTTGTATGTCGGGTCGATTGTTCTGAATTCGCGTCTCCAATCAATGGAATAGCCCATTTCTTCCATGACTTCATGATATTCTGTAGAGAAGTATTTCACGATGTATTCGGGATCTTCTAATTTAGGTAAGGTTTCCTTTGGAACGCCGTGAACCCTTTCATACAAATCAAGTGTCCAGGGGTCTTTCCTTTTAATCCTGTCTACAATTCCAATAACGGGAGCGCCGGTCACG
>NZ_JAZRHE010000045.1:0-17318 GCF_045644645.1 Methanobrevibacter sp. | reverse complement strand
GAGTTTATAATAATATCTTCAAATTCATCAATGTCTTCTCTATCCAAATATTTTTGTGCATCCTCAGTGTTTTCCTATATAGCTTTTATAGAAGTGTTTATTACTTCCATTTTATCTAATTCCCAAAAAATTTAAACCGATATTAATAATTATGATTATAATTTTATATATAATTAATGAAATTTGAAAGCGAAGGGTTAATCAGTCTGAATATAAATGGGGAAATTTACGATTATAAATTGTACCAAAGTCTGGAATCATTAGCCAGAACAAGGTCCCAAAGAAAATCAGCTAAAGAATTGAATATTTCACATACTGTTTTTAATAGAAGAATACTCAAAGCCGAAGATAAATTAGGTATAAAATTAACTCAAAAAGCGGGAAACGGTACATTATTAACCCAGGAAGGAAGAGAGTTGCTTGACGAATACAGAAAATATACCATACAAATTGAAAAAACCTCAAATATCAACATTGCCGGCGGACACATAAGTTCGGGACTACTAGAAAGCATTCACCTGCCTTTCAATACAAACGTCTACAGCAGCAGCGACAAGGATGCATTTGAACTTGCAAAAAGGGGAGTTGTTGACATTTTAACACTGGATGATCCTTTACTCGCTTATGAATTAAACATCGACTTTACCCCAATCGCTTATGATTATCTCGTTTTGATTTCAAGCCCAAACTCCAAAGAGGTCAACAGCATCAATGACTTGGAAGGCCTTGAATTCGTTAATGTTGAAGGTTCTGCACAAAGGCTTGCCTGGAACAGTCTGGAACATTATGATATTGATTATAATCTAAAATACACCGTGAATTCACAATTCGATGCATTCAAAATGGTTAAAAACTCCAAAAATTTGCATAGCTTTTTAAACGCCAGTTATTTCAAGGGAAATGAGATTTTGAAGTTTGATACAAGGCACGTGATTAGTATCATCAAAGTAAATGAAGACAAACCGGAAGTGGACAGATTTATTGAATATTTGCTTAATGACGGTCAAAAACTCATTGAAAAACAGGGTTTCACATTAATATAGAATTACTTTTCAACTGCTCTCGGCAAAACAAAATATTTAATAATAATATAAAATATTACTTACACGAATGTGCCGATGTGAAACATCACGGATACGATTTTTCAAAACATTAAATAATGATAAGAACCAATATTAAATTGAAATTTAAAAAGGCGATATTATGGCAAAAAACAGAGATTTACTAGCAATTGGTCACTCTGCTCATGATTATATAATAAGAGTACCTGAATTTCCAAAAGCAAACTTTTCAGCACCGATAACCAACATGAAAACATTCAATGGTGGTGCTGCTGCAAATGTTGCATGTGTTGGAGCCAAATTAGGATTGAAAACCTCATTGGTTTCAGCTGTTGGCGGAGATTTTAAGAAAACAGAATACTACGAACAAATGCAAAATCTAGACATCGATACTGAATCATTAATCATTGTTCCTGGCGAGGCAACACCTACCGCATTCGTTTTGACTGACGATAACGGCGACCAAATCAGCTACTTCTATTGGGGAGCTGCCCGCGAATTTGCAGACAGTAAAGTACCAACATCTGCAATCAAAAATGCCGAAGCGGTTCACCTGGCAACCGGTGACCCTAATTTCAATTGGAAATGTTCCGAAGAGGCAAAAAATGAAGATATCCTCGTTTCCTTTGACCCTGGCCAAGACCTTGGAATGTACGATACTAAAAAGTTAAAGGATGTTATTGAAAACACTACCATCCTTTTTGCTAACCATCATGAAATTCAAAGGATATTGGATGCCCTTGAAGTCGACCTTAACGGCCTCAGGGAATTGGGTCCGAAAATAATCGTCAAAACCTGCGGAGCCAACGGAAGTGAGATCTACTCCAATGAAGAGAAAATCAAAATCGATGCAATCACAACAGAGGCAGTCGACCCTACAGGAGCGGGGGATTCCTACAGAGCAGGATTTTTATCAAGATTCCTGAATGGGGAATCACTAGAGGAATCTGCAAAATTCGCATCCACTGTTTCATCATTCATTGTAGAGCACCAAGGCTGTCAGACCAACATGCCTACCTTCGATGAAGCATTTGAAAGAATGAATGGATTTTATTAATCTATTCTTTTTTACTATTTTTTAAAGTAAACTTTATTTTTATCAATAACGTTTTAATTCAATTATAAAAAATAAAAATAACTTATTTTTTAAAAATAACTTTAAATATATCAAATTAAATAGAATTGAAAATTATCCTATTAATTTAAATAGTATTAAATAAAAATAAGTGATTATCAAATAATGTGAGAATATTTTAAAATAAATTTGACTGTTATAAATCTTATTTGAGGGATGATTTAAGATGACACAAATTAGTGATGCGAAAAAAGGTATTTTAACCGATGAGATGAAACATGTGGCAGAAATCGAAAATGTTTCAGAAGATTTTATTTTAAGGTCCGTAGCTAACGGAACTATCGTAATACCTGGAAATGTAAATAGAGATATTGAAGGCGCAGGTATTGGTGCAGGATTAAGAACAAAAGTAAATGCAACTGTAGGAACTTCAACAGATATTGTTAATTTTGATGAGGAAGTATTGAAAGCACAAATTGCTATTGACCATGGCGCTGACTGTTTAATGGAATTAAGTATCGGCGGGGATTTGGATGTAATCAGGAACAGAGTTTTGGATATGTCTCCATTACCAGTTGGTTCCGTACCGGTATATCAGGCAGCTATCGAAAGTATTAGAAGAGATGGTTCTGTAATTTATATGACTGAAGATGATTTATTTAACACCATCGAAAAACAAGCAAAAGATGGTATTGATTTTATGGCAGTCCACAGCAGCATCAACATTGAAACCTTAACCAGACTCAAAAGGCAAGGCCGTGTAACCGGACTTGTTTCAAGAGGAGGTTCATTCATGTCCGGATGGATTGTCGAAAATGAAAAGGAAAATCCGTTATATGAAAACTTCGATTATGTTTTAGAAATTGCAAAAGAACATGATGTTGTTCTTTCACTTGCCAACGGTATGAGAGCGGGATCTATTGCAGACTCAACCGACAGGGCCCAAATACAAGAATTGATCATTTTAGGAGAATTGATTGACAGATCCCGTGAAGCCGGAGTGCAATGTATGATTGAAGGCCCAGGACACATTCCGATTAATGAGATTCCAACAAATGTGATGATTCAAAAGAAAATGTGTTCCAACGCCCCATTCTATATGTTAGGACCGATTGTGTGTGACGTGGCACCAGGCTATGACCACATCGTGTCCGCAATCGGAGCAGCATCTTCCGCAAAAGCTGGAGCAGACTTCATCTGTTATGTAACTCCTGCAGAACACTTAGCTCTCCCATCCCCAGACGATGTACGGGAAGGTGTTATTGCAACCAAAATCGGAGCTTATGCCGGTGACTTGGCATCTGGACAAATTGATGGTTCACAGGATTTGGCCATGGCTGAAGCTCGTAAAAAACTCGATTGGGAAGCACAATACGAATGCGCAATGTTTCCTGAAGCTGCACGTGCAAAAAGAGACCAAAGACCTCCTGAAGAAGAGGACACTTGTACCATGTGCGGCAACTACTGTGCAGTTAAAATCGTTAATGAATGGTTGGATCAATCCGATTCCGACCTAATCAAATAGATAGGTTCCTATCTATTTTACTTTATTTTTTTTAATTATACCTTTAGTTTAATTGAGTGTTTTTGACACGGACATGACTTTTTCTGATTTTTCGGCTAATTTTTTAAAGGGATGTTATATCCACTCCAAATCGTGGATGTTAATGTTAAATAGGATTATAACAAATGTTAATTTAAGGGGAGGACATTATGGAATCTATTGAAAACGCTTCAAAGGACGAATTGCTTGAAACAATTGAACTGTTGAAGGAAGAAAATGAAAAGACCGTTGATGAGTTGCTTGAGAAACTAAGAAGCATTGAAGGAGAACAGCTCAAAACAAACATCACCAACCGTCAGATGGAAGGGAAAATAAGAGAGCTTAAAGGTGAAATCAACTCTTTTAAAAAGACCCCATTGATTCTTGCAACAGTAACTGAAGTCTTTGACGACAAGCAGGTCGGAATCCAGGGTGCTGTCGGACATGAATTTTTAGTAACATATCCAGGATCAATCAAAAAGGAGCTGCTCGTGCCCGGTGCAAGAGTGGCATTAAACCAAAAGAATTTAGGCGTTGTCAGCGTATTTCCCGCTAAAAAGGATAAAAATGTGGCTGCAATGGAAATTGATGAAAAGCCAGAAACCACATATGCAGACATCGGAGGGCTAAATCCTCAAATTACGGAAGTCAAGGAGACAGTGGAACTCCCAATTAAAAATCCGGAAATATTTAAGGAAATCGGAATTGACCCGCCAAAAGGAATATTGCTCTATGGACCTCCCGGAACTGGAAAAACACTGCTTGCAAAAGCTGTAGCTAACGAAACCCATGCAACTTTTATCAAAATTGTAGCTTCGGAATTTGTTAATAAATATCTGGGTGAAGGTTCAAGGATTGTGAGAGACGTGTTTGAGCTTGCAAAGGAAAAAAGTCCGGCAATAATATTCATCGATGAGATTGATGCCATCGGAACCAAAAGGGTTAGCAGCAGCGAAGGGGCTGATAGGGAAGTTCAAAGAACCTTGATGCAGCTTTTAGCAGAACTTGACGGATTCGAATCAAGGGGAGATGTTGGAATAATCGGTGCTACAAACCGACCGGATATTTTAGATGAAGCTCTCCTAAGGCCCGGCAGATTTGACAGAACAATAGAAGTGCCAAATCCCGTTAAAGAAAGCAGACAAAGAATTCTTGAAATACATACTGCAAAAATGAAAATAGATGAAAATATTGATTTTAACACCATCAGCGAACTGACTGAAGGATTATCCGGAGCGGACCTAAAGGCAGTGTGTACTGAAGCCGGAATGTTTGCAATCAGATCTGACAGGAAAAAAGTCATTTCAAAAGATTTCCTGGATGCTATTGATAAGATTATGGAAAACATTTAGATTAGTTAAATTTTAACTAATCTTTTTATATTACTATCTAGATATTATTAATATAATATAACTTATTTTATGATAATTTTTTTATTAGAATGGTGAATATAGATGACACATTGGATTGAAAACATAGCTAATGAATTAAGTAAAATGGATGTAGAAGAACATGTCATTGCAAGTGGAACCTCCATTTCATGTTCAATACACATTGGAAACTCTTGCGACATATTTATTGCTAACGGAATTGGAAAAAAATTAAGAGAAAAAGGAAAAAAAGCTAAAACAATATGGATTGCGGATGACCATGACCCATTAAGGAAAGTCCCGTACCCTTTGCCTGAAGATTATGACAAATACCTGGGAATGCCATATTCGATGATTCCATGCCCTGACGGATGCTGTGCTAATTTTGTAGAACACTTTGAAAAACCATTACTTTCAGTAATGGACGACTATGGAATAGAAATGGAAACCAAATCCGGTTTTGAAATGTATAAATCAGGAGTTTATAATGATTATATACGAACTTCACTTGAAAAAGTTGAAGAAATTAAAGAAATATTCAACCAATACAGAAGAGAGCCATTAGCCGACGATTGGCTTCCATACAATCCGATTTGTGATGAATGTGGTCGTGTAAACACCACTTACGCTTACGATTATGATGGTGACATCATCAAATACAGATGCGAATGTGGTCATGACGGTGAAATGGACATAAAGTCAGGAAACGGTAAGCTCACCTGGAGAGTTGAATGGGCGGCAAGATGGAAAATATTCAGAACCACCTGCGAACCGTTCGGAAAAGACCATGCGGCAAGTGGAGGATCATACGATGTGAGCAGCGTGATTTCTGAAAAAATCTTTGACTACCCTGCACCTTACCCAGTGCCATATGAATGGATTACCCTTGACGGTGAGGCAATGAGTAAATCCCATGGGGTTTTCTTTGCACCTGATGAATGGCTGAAAATCGGTCCTGCTGAAAGTCTCCACTATTACTTATTTAGATCAAAGCCTATGAAGGCAAAAGATTTCTCACCAAAAATGCCTTACTTAGACTTTATCGACCAATTCGATACTGTTGAAAAAGTATTCTACGATGAAGTGGAAGCCCCATCTGAAAAAGAAGCAAAGAAATTCAAGGAAATCTATGAAATAGTTCAGATTAATGAAGACCAGCCTCTCCCATTCAGACCATCTTTCAGATTCTTGGTTAATGCCTACCAAATTGCAGGAGATGATTTAGAAAAAATCTTTGCGATTCTCAAGAAAAACTCACAATTAACCAAAAGCTTTAAAGACAAGGAATTTGGTGATTTGACTGAACAAGAATTAGGCCAATACCGTGAACGAGTTGATAATGTAATTTACTGGTTAGAGAATTATGCGCCTAAATTTGTAAAATTCCAAGTTCAAACAGAAAGCATTCCTAAATTACCATTAACAGACGATCAAACTCTATTTTTAAATGAGTTAGCTGATTTGATGGAAACAACTGAATTCAACGATGCAAAAGAATTGCATGATGCGATGTATGGAATCCTTGAAAATCAAGGTTTAAAACCTCAAAAAGGTTTCCAAGCAATCTATAAAATGATTCTTGGTCAAAAACAGGGACCTAGAGCAGCATCATTCCTATTAAGTTTAGATAAGGACTTTGTTGTAAAAAGATTAAGACAAGAAGCTTAATCTTTTAAATTTTCTTTTTTTAAACAAATATCTTAAACTCTTTTTCCATGCAAACATCATCAATGAAGCGATAATCCAATTTTTCAAAAATTTCAACGAGAATGTCTTCCCTACTGTCAAAAGTAACTCTAACCTTCTTAAACTCATAATCCATAGCTATTTTTTCAAGCTGCCTAATCAATTTATAAGCTATTTTTTCACGGTCATCATAAGAATTTAAAAATAAAGTCATGATTTCGCAGCTGTCAGCATCATAAACCTTAAAACTAGAGCATCCCACAATTTTACCGAAACTTTCTAAAAGCAAAACTACCTGTGGTTCATCTATAAAACAGCCGAAAGATGAACAAAAATCTATGAATCTTTCATCCCTTTCATCAGTTACAATAATTTCCATTATTCAGCCTCTGTTGAGTTTCCAACCTTTGCAAGCTCCCGTTCCCAAACTCCAGGATTATTGCATGCAAATTTCAAAAATAAATCCCTACATCTCATATCATTTAAGACAACCACTTCAACCCCATTGCATGAAAGCAAGTTTTCAGCACCCATCAGCGTGGTGTTTTCTCCAATTACGACTCGGGGTATGTTGTATAATATTACAGCACCCGAACACATTGGACAGGGAGAAAGGGTCGTATACAAGGTACATTTTATATAATCGTCATAATCCAAGCGCCCAGCATTTTCAATTGCGTCCATTTCAGCATGCAAGACCACTGAATCATTTTGAATCAGTCTATTATGACCTCTAGAAATTATTTCACCATCTCTAACCAAAACAGCACCGATTGGAATGCCTCCTTCTGTTAAAGACTTTTGAGCTTCCTTAATAGCTTCTTCCATAAAATAATTATCGTCAAACATATTAAAAAAAAGAAATAAATAATAGATGAATAATCATCTATTTGAATCTATTGAACAAACCTTTGTTGGATTTTTCTTCTAAGCTTTCCTCTAATTTAGCTACTTTTTTCCTTAAATCAGAAATTGTTTTGTTTGATTCATTGGATAATTTATCGTAACTGCTTTCCTTAATTTTCAATTGTGAATTGAGAGAGGAAATCTCTTCATTAAGTTTAGCGATTGTGTGATTATTTTTCTTATCGACTTCATCTTTATAATCACCAATTTCTATTAAATCGTTTCTCAAATCAATGACTTCATCAGTGAGCTTCTTGTTTTCATCTTTGGATTTGTTTAAATTATCATTTGCTTCCTTAAGTTCATCACGCAATTTCTGATTCATGTCCTTGAGGTGATCAATTTCAGAAAGGTCAAATGAATCTATCTCTTTTTTCAAATCATCGATTTTAGCTTCATATTCTTCTTTAATGGTATCGAGTTCAGATTCCAACTTATCTGCCCTTACCTTGTTGACAGCACTTTCCGCACCAATTTTTCCTATTTTATTGCTTAGGTCAGCACTGATATCCAATTGGTCGAAATATTTCCTAGTGCTTTTTTCCAATGCATCAGTTAACTCAATTTTAAGACTTTTAAGCTCTGAATTTTCCTTTTTAAGTCTTGGAATAACTTTATTGGTTAAGTAGTTAAGTTCACTGGATTGATTAGACAATTTTTCTGATTTTTCAGCGATTTCTCTTTTCAAATTAGCCACTATATCATCAGATTTAGGTGCTTTTTTCTCTGCAACTTCTTCAGAAACATCCTCCTCAGGAACATCCTCAACAACCTCTTCAACAGGCTCATCAACAACTTCCTCAGAAACATCTTCCTCAACAGGAGTTTCTTCAACAACCTCTTCAGAGACTTCTTCCACCTCTTGAACCTCTTCAACAACAGGCTCGTCAACTATTTCTTTAACTTCCTCAACAGGAGTTTCTTCAACAACTTCATCTTCGTTACGTGTTTCTTTAAGTTTATCAAGATTTAAACTCATTTTAGTGCCATACATAGCATTAATTGGTTTTTTATCAGACATTTTATCACCAAAATAGCAATAATTTAAAAGTTCGACAACAAGTATACTAAAATTAAATTTCTCTTTAACTAGCTATTTAAATATTATCAAAGTCCAAACTCAACATCAATTTCAATTCATGTTTTCACACTTGCAAATAATATTAATATTATAAAAATCAATAGATAATTACTGAAATAATTTTTGTAATTTGTGGCGATAATATGGATTATTTTGACAGATTAGAAGCTGAAACCCATCACCTATACGATATTGCTAATGAAGCGAGATCAAAAGGTTTGGATGTTGAAACAAAAACTGAAGTACCTCTTGCAAAGGATTTAGCAGAAAGAGTAGAAGGACTTGTTGGTCCTGAAGGTGTGGCCCAACGTATTAAAGAATTAGAAGCAGATATAACAAGAGAAGAAGTTGCTTTTGAAATTGCTGCTGAAATAGCAGACGGAACATTCGAACTTACAGGTGAAAAAGCAAAATACAACGAAGAGGAAAGATGTGACCAGGCTTTAAGAACTGCACTAGCCATTCTAACAGAGGGAGTAGTAGCAGCACCACTTGAAGGGATTTCACAAGTGAAAATCAAAGAAAACTTTGATGGAACAAAATATATCGGCGTTTATTTTGCAGGACCTATTAGAAGTGCAGGTGGTACGGCTGCTGCATTGGCTGTTCTTTTAGGAGACAAAATTAGACAAGCAATCAAAATTGACGCATTTAAACCAATTGATGATGAAATAGAAAGATATGTAGAAGAAGTTGAACTTTACGAATCAGAAGTTACAAATTTACAATACTCACCAACACCAGAAGAAGTGAGATTCGCTGCAAAAAATATTCCTGTCGAAGTTACAGGAGAACAAACCGACAAAGTAGAAGTATCCCACAGAGATTTAGAACGTGTTGAAACAAATAATATTCGTGGGGGAGCGCTTCTTGCGATGGTTGAAGGTGTAATCCAAAAATCCAAAAAGATTCATAAAATTTCCAAAAAATTAAATCTTGATTGGGAGTGGCTTACAGAATATTCAAAACCTAAAACTGATGATTCCAAAAGTGATGACGGAGGAGACTCCGATATTGTGAGTGAACCCAAATATATTCAAGATATTATCGGTGGAAGGCCAATTTTAGGTTATCCTTCTGAAAAAGGAGGATTTAGATTAAGATACGGTAGAAGCAGAAACACTGGCCTCGCCACAATGGGAGTTCATCCTGCTACAATGGCGCTGCTTGAATTCTTAGCAGTTGGAACGCAACTTAAAATTGAATATCCCGGAAAAGGTAATTGCGTCGTTCCGGTTGATTCCATTGAAGGGCCTACCGTTAAGCTTAAAAACGGTGATGTTGTAGCAATTGACAGCATCCGTCAAGCGCGTGAACTTAAAAAAGATGTTGTTGAAATTTTATTTTTAGGAGATATGCTCGTTGCGTTTGGAGAGTTCTTAAGGAATAACCAGCCATTATACCCGTCAGGATGGTGTGAAGAATGGTGGATTCAACTATTGACCAGAAGCGAAAACTTTGATGAAAATAACAATGATTTAGATTTGTACAAGCTTGAATATGAATATCTAAGTTCCATCGAAGCTTTTACATTATCAAAGGAATATGATATTCCACTCCATCCGAAATACACTTACTGTTATAATGATGTGACCATTGATGATTTGAATTCATTGATTGACTTGATGAACAAATGCAAATCAAGTTATAAACCGGACGAGGGGATAAAATTAGATTTATCTTATCCGAAAAGAACATTAGAAATAATTGGTGTTCCGCATATTGTTCGCGATGGAAAAATCATTATCAATAAAGACCATGCCTACGCCTTGCTTGTTACATTATCCAAAAAATTGCCTGAAAAAAGCACAACAATTGAAGCTGTAAATGAAGTGTCTCCTGTCGAGATTAAAAATAAGGCTCCGGCATATATCGGTACCCGTGTGGGCAGACCTGAAAAGTCTAAAGAAAGATTGATGAAACCGGCGCCACATGGTTTATTCCCTATCGGAAATTATGGCGGTTCCAGAAGGTTAGTGGCTACTGCAGCCAAAAAAGGTAAAATAAAAGTCGAACTGTCAAGAAGAAGATGTACCAATCCAGAATGTGGAATAAGCACATTCAATTCTCTTTGTCCGAAATGCGGATACCCTACTGAAATTAGCTCACCAAGTTCAAAAAATATTCCTCTAGCAACCATGCTTAAGAACGCATCAGATAATGTCAAAGTAAGACGGGTCGATGAGGTGAAAGGAGTTGTCGGAATGATTTCAGAAGCCAAATTACCCGAACCTCTTGAAAAAGGAATATTGAGAGCTAAAAATGAGGTATTTACTTTTAAAGATGGAACAATACGTCATGATTCAACAGATTTGCCGTTGACACATTTTATCCCAAAAGAAATTGGAGTGACAGTTGAAAAACTATTGGAAATGGGTTATGAAAAAGATTGTTACGGAAATCCGATTGAAAATGAAGAGCAAATCATTGAGTTGAAAGTTCAGGATATTGTTATTTCCGATAATTGCGGCGAATATTTACTTAGGACCGCCCAGTTTATCGATGATGAACTTACAAGATATTATGGAATGGAAGCATTTTATAATGTTAAGGAAAAAAGTGATTTGATTGGACATTTAGTTGCCGGCCTTGCTCCGCACACATCTGCAGGCGTTTTAGGAAGAATCGTCGGATTTACAAAGGCTTTAGGTTGTTATGCACACCCATATTTCCATTCTGCAAAACGTAGAAATTGTGATAGTGATGAAGATGCCATAATGTTATTGTTGGATGCATTAATTAACTTCTCAAAAACATACCTGCCAAATACAAGAGGGGGAAGTATGGATGCTCCTTTAGTTTTATCTTCAAGAATTGATCCGGAGGAAATAGATGATGAATCTCACAATTTAGACATATTCGAAAGGTTCCCTGTTGAATTTTATGAAGAGACATATACCCCGCATAAACCTGCTGATGTTTTAGAGTATATTGATAATGTGGAAATGCATTTGGGAACACCACAGCAATATGAGGGACTGATGTTTTCACACCATACTTCAAGCATTCATGCAGGCCCTACTGTATGTCTTTATAAGAGATTGCCTTCAATGAGAGAAAAAGTTGAAGCCCAAATTAGCCTTGCTGAAACTATCCGCGCTGTTGACCAGCGGGGAGTTGTGGAAAGAGTTTTATCATCACACTTCTTGCCGGACATCATGGGCAACTCAAGAGCATTTTCCAAGCAGAAGGTAAGATGTACCAAATGTGGTGCAAAATATCGGAGAATGCCCCTTACTGGAAAATGTAGTTGCGGAGGCAATTTAATCCTATCCGTTTCAAAGGGTTCTGTTACAAAGTACCTTGAAATTTCCAGGGATTTGGTAAGCAGATATCCTGTTTCACATTATCTAAAACAGCGTTTGGAAATTCAGGAGTTTGGTATTAACTCGCTTTTTGAAAGTGATAAATCAAAACAAAGTTCTTTAGACATTTTCTTCTAAAGAACCCCTTACTTTTAATGCAAAAATATTGCCGCAACTAGCTAACGTAGCAATTTTTTTATCTTTCTTACCAGACCCGGTTGCTTATTTATATTATCAATCTGAATATTGAGTTCCTTTATCTTCTCATTTAATTCAATGTTTTCTTGTTTTAATTTGACAATGTCCCGATTATACTGAACGAATGCTGAAATACAATCCTCATCATAGGTATCCTCTGTTTCTTCTTCTTTAACGTCCATGTCAATATCCAACATTTCCTTTAACAATGAATAATCTTCAACTTTCAATAGCACAATTGCCTGTAAAATATTATATGCTATTTGAGGATATTGGGCATTGCCCTCAAATTTTTCAGGAGACAATGAATGAATAAAATCCTCGCTAACAATGTCGCTGACTAGATCAAAATTATCTAAGATAAATCCTATTAGATAATCGAAATTTTCTATCAGATATAGATTTTTATAATTTAGTTTTCCGGGAATTTTATTTTCAATGGCCGGAACAGGATTTTGGGAAAATTGTTTATTGAACAAAGGAACATCAAGTAAATCCGGGTTGGCCCTTTTGAAAATTTCAATGACTACCTCCTGATTGAGTATGGATTCCGCAGAGGCATTATAAGTATACTTCAAGAATGAATTTGTCAATAATGGATAGATATTGAACGAAAAATCAAAAACCGTTTCATGAACTCTAGAACGCCAACGCCCTCTGCTTAACATTTTTTCTATTACCGCGAATTTCCTTATGTCATGCATATCATTAAGGTATTCGCGCATTATATTTTCATTTTCTGTAAAAATATCCTCATAAAACTTGTTGTTAATAGATTTTAAAGATTTGACCTTGGAAAATTTTATTCTGCTGGCCTTGATAATCTCTTCAATATCCATATCCTCCTCATATGGGACATTACGAATAAATTCCTGACCATCTATTCCAATGACTGGGTATGTTTTTTCTTTAATCCATCCGAAATCCCAAGGCGACATCTCAAATTCACGAACGAACAAGTGATTCGGAAGTGATTTGAGCAAATTTTGTTTATCAGAGCCCATCTTTGGTCTATTGATTTCTCTGATATTTGGTGAAGAGTGAGATATTCCCAAAGTATCGGCAACCATTCTGCCAACAATCACCTCTGGAGAATAGGCCGGACCCTTTGTAAAAACAGAGCCCAGATATGGATAAAAAAGTGATAAAGTTAATCTTGAATCAACACCGCCACTAATTCCCAAACTCAAATAATCCGCAACCCCCAAATTTACAAATGCCTTTACTTGAGAAACAGCCTTTTCATAAAGTTCGTCCCAATATTCATCCCTATTTTCAAGGTACTTCCTATTCAGTGATTCGTCATAAAGATAATCATGGTCTTTTTTAAAGCATAACTCCCCATTGTCTATTTTAATTTTGGTTCCAAAAGGAATCCAATAAACTTTTTCAAACATGGTGTCGAAAGTTAAAGGTCCGTTTTGATATTCTATATGTGATGCCAAATGCTTTTTGTTTGGGGTTTCATAATTAAAGACCTTTGATAACATTGAAATCCTATTAGAAACTGCAAACGATTCATCATCAGCGGCATAGTACACATCTGGAAACATGGAACTAGAATAAAACTCTCCTTCACCGTTTCTTTGGAATTTTCCTGCAACATAAAATCCATCCAACGCCAATTCATCATCAATAGAATTTAAAGAATTTGCATCCAATAAACAGTCTTCAGAAGATTTTTTTAACCATCCATGAATAAAAGTTAAATCATTAGTATCGCTTATATTAAATGTATTGTACAGTTCATATATTGGCAAATCGGGATTTCTTCCTATGAAAAATAATGTATCATCATCAGAACTCCATTCATAATCATTATGAGGGCACAAAACAGAAGTTCTTTCATAAAATGCTTTTTTAATTTTCTCTTTCATGCCAATATTGATTGGTTTCTTGGATTTAAATAACAAAAATTGCATTTATCTCATCCTCAATGTTCTATTTCTTTGTGACATAATATATAAATCTTAGATGTAAATTAAATCCCTTCTGATTTTTCATATTCTAACATTATGCAAGGAATTATCTAACCTGATGTTGGATGCGTATCAATTACTTTTCAGATGCTCTCGGATAACTTAGTTATATCTACCTTATACAATTATGATTTAAAAGAAGGGGTTGTGTGATAAATGTTTTATTTTAACTTGTAAATTCTGATCTGTTCCACATGATGTGTCAGAACATGTTTTATTCTTCGATGTATAATGTTACAATAAAACATTATGAAATAGCATTGCCCCAAAACGCATTATATCTCCAGCATATTTATACTGTTCGATTAAAGACGAACAATTTAAATAGTAAAAAAGATAAAATTCTTAACTAGAAAAAGGTTCGTATAAATACGAACAATAATTATACAATTAAGTTCAATAGTATAATTGAGTAAATTATAAGGTGGATAATAAAATGGAAAGAAGTTCAGAAATCGGACATAACTTGAATGAGTCCGTTAAAATAAACGTAGAGAAAAATAATGGAATAAAGGAAAGGTTCAGCTATGAAAAATTAGTTAAATCTTTAGTAATGGTTGAAACTCCTTTTTTTGAATCTGATAAGATTGTGGCAACTGTTGTATCCCAACTGTATGACGGAATTACAACTAAAGAAATCAAAAAGATAGTTTACGAATGTCTGGAAGACATCGATAGTGAAATCGCAAACAAATACTTGGCAAGCACCCAATTAAAGGTACGTACCTCCAGAGACACTATCGAATCATTTGATTTATCTAAAATTGCCAACACTTTAATTGAAGAAACCGGCGCTAGCCAAGAAACTGCTTTTGAAATTGCTACTGAAACCTGGAAAGAACTTAAAAAATTAAATGTTGAATACCTGACCGCACCTATGATCAGGGAAATGGTCAACACAAAATTGATTGAATATGGTTTAGAAGATTTAAGAAGCCGTTACACTCGTTTAGGTATTCCAGTATATAACATCACCTCTTTGATTGAAAACGGTAACAGGGATAATGCAAACATGATCCACAACCCTGAAAGTATTCACAAACATGTAGCGGACGAAGCATTAAAACAATATGCATTATTAAAAATGCTTCCAGCACATTTAGCAGATGCACACATGGCTGGTGACATTCACATTCACGATTTAGAATTCTTCGCAGGAAGACCTTTAAACTGTATGCAACATGATATTAGAACTTTCATCAAATACGGTCTCAAAGTGGACGGTACTGGTGACCACACCTCCATTGCAGGTGCACCAAACCACATGGAAACCTTAATGAACCACACTGGCGAGATTATGCTTGCAGCACAACAAAACATGTCTGGTGGACAGGGCATGTCCCTCTGGAACGTCTTTGTAGCGCCATTTGCAAGAGGAAGAACTTATGATGAAATCAAACAATCTGTTCAAATGCTTGTTTACAACTTAAACATGGCATATGCTGCAAGGGGATCCCAAGTTCCATTTACAAGCATGGCATTGGAATTTGGTGTTCCAGACTTCTTGAAAGATGAAACTGCATACGGACCAAAAGGTAAAGTAGTTGGAACCTACGCAGACTTCGAAGAAGAAACCAGATTAATCCAAAGAGCATTTACCGAAACCTTACTCGAGGGAGATAACGAAGGTAAACCTCATTTATTCCCAAATACTATTTACACATTACGTAAAGAAACAATGACCAGCGAATATGAAGAGGATATCCGTTTAGTTCACGAATTATCTGCAAAATATGGTTCATCTTACTTCGTGAACATGTTCCCTAAATACAGGGGAAAAATGGCAAACTACATGGGTTGTAGAACCTGTTTACAGGACACCTGGACTGGTGACTGGGATCAAGACTGTTTAAGAACTGGTAACTTAGCTTACGTAACCTTAAACTTCCCAAGAATCGGATACCAATCCAAAGATGAATCCCAAGTATTCGAATACTTAGATGAATACATGGATTTAGCTGTTGAAACTTTAATGCTTAGAAGAGAACAAGGATTAAAATGTTTAAACGATTTCCACATTTTACCATTCTTAAAACAACAAGTAGCTGAAGATTCATACTACAGAATCCAAAACTCAACATTATCCTTTGGTTTTGTTGGACTTAACGAAATGTTATTATCCCTATTCGGCGAAGGTATTGAAAATCCGGATGCAAACAAATTTGGTATAAAATGTCTTGAATATGTTAACCAAAGAGCTGACGAATTGAAAAATGAGACTGGACTCAGATGGAGTGTTTTACAAACCCCTGCAGAATCTACTGCATACAGATTTGCAACACTTGATAAAAAACAATTCGGTGACCAAGCTATTGTACAGGGTGAAGGAAATGCAAATTACTACACCAACTCTTCACATGTGCCTGTAGACACTGGAGCTTCTTTAATTGAAAAAATCAAAATTGAAGAACAATACCACAGTTTAACACCTGCTGGACACATTTTCCACGCATTCATGGGAGAATCTTACTCTGATCCTGACTCATTAATGAGTCTAACCAATAAAATTGCTAAAAAATCCGATATTGGATTCTGGGCTTACAGCTCAGCTTTAAGTTTCTGTCTTAAATGTAAAACCTTGATGAAAGGTTTGAATAATACTTGCCCTACCTGCGGTGAAAGCGAAGATGTAGAATGGTATGATAGAATTACCGGATACGTGCAACAAGTTGGACGTGCAAAATCTGCATCCGGTGGTTGGAACCCAGGTAAACGTCAAGAGTTAATTGATAGAAGAAGATTTGAAGATAACTAAATTTTTAGTTATCTTTATCCACCTTATTTTTTTAACACCACAACCAAAAACCAAAAATATTTTAAAATTGAAAAAAATTTTAAGAAATACCCAAAAACTAAAAGTATATTAATACCATCAAACTAAAATTATAATATTATCATATCAATAATGATAATTTATTATTTTCACATTCTATGTTACTAGTATTTATGGGCTTTTTAATACTAGGTAGCTGATAACATAGATTAACTATATACCCAGACAGAACTGATTAAGAGGTTATTTATATGCAAAGAACAAGAGGATTGAAAAGTAGATCAAGAAAAAAAATGACTAAAGTACAAAGGCCAGGTAGAACTAATCCAATCACTAACAGA
>NZ_JAZRHE010000044.1:0-2648 GCF_045644645.1 Methanobrevibacter sp. | reverse complement strand
TTTTTCCAAAAGCAATAAAAGAGAGGAAGTTTGAAGTAATAGGAGGAGAGGCAAGTTTAAAGATAGGTGTATGTTGGCAGTATTAAAAATTGATTTTAATATCATTACTCCAAACTTTACATGTATTTATGTATAAAAATTATAGTATAAATACTTTTTTATAAAAAAGTAATAAATTATTATTAAAAAAATATAAAAAAGTAATAATTAATGAAAATGTAAAAAAAATTAAGAAATTTTCATAAGTTTTTTTATGTGCAAATCAGCCCAAACCATTGTGATGTTATTTGAAACAATCTCTCCTAAAACAATGCCCATCCAAGCCCCCCATACGCCATATCCCAAAACAACACCCAATAAAACTGCAAAAAATATTGTAAAGCCTGTCTCTCGCATGATTGTTTGAAACATTGCAGTCAAACCCTTGCCAACACCCTGGAAAACATAAGTTGAAGCAACACCAACCCCCATTGTCGGATAGTATATTACAATCCAAGCAAGAAAACTTGTCAGTTCTGAAGCTATCCTAACGCTGCTCCCATTAGATGCGAATATTGAAGCGATATCCCCTGCAAACATATTGGTCAAAACAGCTACAGCAAATCCAATGACTACAGATACCTTCATTGCATATCTATGGGCGGTTTGAATATTCTTATAGTTTTTTGCTCCATAATTAGCAGCAATAACACTGATTACTGCGGTTCCAATAGCCAGAATTGGCGTTGTACCGATTATAACTATCCTCCATCCAGTCGAGTAAACCGCAACGGAATCCGTTGAGCCAAGATAAGCCAAAAGTGCAGAGAAAACAGCTGCAAAGAATGCATTGTTCAACAGTTGAATGCTGGCCGGAATTCCGACCTTAATCACATCAATTGAAATATCCCTTTCATGATTGAAATTGCCAAAATAAGGCTTCAGATAAGTGTCCTTTTTGATGTAAAACCAGTATAGCAGAATAAAAATCACAGATATCGATGAGATTATTGTGGCTATCGCCGCCCCTTTAACCCCCAGATTTAAGGTGTAGATAAAAATAGGATCCAGAATCATGTTTAAAATAGCCGAAGCCACCATGGCATACATTGGCCGGGTTGTGTCTCCTTCCCCTCTAAAAATACCGTATAATGCATTAGACAAGATTATAAAAATTGAACCGAAAAGAATAATTACACCATAGTCTGTTGCATAGCCGATAGTTTGGCCTACACCCATAGCATTCAAGATCGGATTTAATGAAAACAGCAATACAACAGTTAAAATTATTGAAACGGCAATGTCAATGATGATGGAATGGACAGAGGCATTGTCTGCCTTTTGCTTATTGTCTTCACCAAGATATTTTGAAAGAGCAAAAGCAGCACCCGAACCTAACCCATTTCCAAAACCAACCAAAATCATGAAAATCGGCGTGAAAAATCCGACACCAGCAAGCGCATCTGCACCAAGTCCAGATACCCAGGCGGCATCAATCAGATTATAAAAACTGGTTATGAGCAATGAAACAATAAGAGGTATGGACATTCTTATCAAAGCTTTTTTAGGATTTTGAAGCATTACCTCCACACTGCTTGATGAATCACTACTCAACATGAGTTAATATTAAAATCTATTAAAATATAAAATTAGCTGTTTAACAGTTTTCGAGTTCTTTCTTCAAATTCATTATAATCTGATTTGTATAACTTATCCTGAATAGGTCTAAATTTATTAAACTCCTCTTCAGCAAATACATTAATTTCATCACGGGAAACTTTTCCTTTTCCTTTTAAAATTCGATAGCCTACAAATTCTAGGAATTTGTCCAACTGTTCCGCCTAATCCTTCATGGCCATCGGAATTTCTCTTGTTGCTTGAAGTTCAGCAAAATTAAGGTACAGTTCAACAAGTTTATTAAGTTCAGCAATTTCATTTTCAGTTAAATAATTTTTAGCGATTTTAGTATCGCTTAGCTGAATTTTACCATTTGGAGAATGTTTCCAAGATGTTAAGCCCATATTTTCTTTATCACTATCAGCACGATCCTTAATAATTTCCGGTGCAGTCAATCCAGAAATAGCATAATGGAGCTTATTTTGAACTTTAGCATAAAAATTCCTAGTTATTTCAGCATTTTTATTATAATCATGGCTTGTAGCATACAAATCCGTTAATTTTTCATAGAATCTTCTTTCTGAAACCCTAATTTCTCTTATTCTTTCAAGCAGATCATTAAAATAGTCCTTTCCAAAACGTGACCCGTTTTTTAACAATTCATCATCTAAAACGAATCCTTTAATCATAAATTCCCTTAAAACACCAGTAGCCCAAATTCTAAAGCGTGTTGCATTTTTAGAGTTTACTCTGTAACCTACTGAGATAATAGCATCAAGATTGTAAAAAGTTGTTTTTCTCTTTACTTCACGATTACCCTCCTTTTGAACATGTGCAATTTTTGCACATGTTGAATCTTTAATTAATTCCCCACTATCATAAATATTTTTCAAATGTTTTGTAATTACTGAACGTTCAACACAAAATACTTCAGCCATTGTCTTCTGAGTTGCCCAGAATGTTTCTCGTTCATGGTCTAAAATCACATCCATTGATACTTCACCATCATCACCGATATACAGCAATGTCCTAAAGTCGGAGGCCAAGCGGTC
>NZ_JAZRHE010000043.1:0-5293 GCF_045644645.1 Methanobrevibacter sp. | reverse complement strand
TGATTAATAAATAAGTTTTCAATGATTGTGATAAAATGGCAAATAAAATAATTAGAATTATTTTGATAGTTGTATTATTTTTTGTGTTTTTTGAAATAGGAATCGTTAGTTCATATACAATCGTAACTTCCGAAGCTCCTAACATTCAATCACTACTGGATATGCAAATTTCAAAAATAACCGGAATGTTGAATCCTGAAAAAGTCAACGATGCTTTGATTAAAGATCCAACTCGCGTTAACATTTCTAATAGAAAAGATGTTGCTTTAAAGATGGAAGAATTGTCGAATGTTGATGGTGTGAATGTTGATTCAATGAATGTTACAACCTTTGCAGACACTGATAATGATAATTTTACAGTTACTATACAGGCTTTGGGTTATGCATCTCCTAATTCCACATCAGGGCAAATCGTTATTAGTCAGACTCCATCGTATAAGGTAATTGCTAATGGAAATGCAACGCATAAGAGCGAGGGGTTAGTAGTTGATGTGGATACTCTTAATATAAACTCAGTTTTAAAACTATATTAGTGATATTTATGATTAATGTTATTGGAATTGGCCAAAATAGAGAAAACATGACTTTAGGAGCTTTAAAAGCTATTGAAGAGTCAGATGTTATTATTGGTTATAAAAAATATATCAACCAAATCGAAGATCTGGTTTCCGATAAGGAAATTGTTAAAAAAGGTATGGGCGATGAAATTTATAGGGCTGAAATGGCCATTCAAAAAAGTCTTGAAGGCCAGACAGTTTCATTAATTAGTTCTGGAGACCCAGGCGTCTTTGGAATGGCAAATGTATTATATCAAATTGTTAGTAAATATGATAATGTTGAAATTAAAGTTTATCCCGGGGTATCTGCTGTAAATTATGCTTCTGACAAGCTCGGAGCACCCTTAAATGATTATGCTGCAATTAGTTTAAGCAATATTTTAACTCCATTATCTGAAATTGAAAAGAAACTAAGACTTGCACTTGAAGCAAACTTGATTATTGCAATATACAATCCTTTAAGTAAAACACGTAGAGAACCATTTAATAGATTCAAACAATGTGTGATTGATGTTAAAGGAGAGGACACTTTAATAGGTATTGTTGATAGTACTTATGAACCTGCAAAAGAAACCATTGTTAAAGTTAAGGATTTAACTGAAGACATTGTCAACATGTCCTGCACATTAATTGTTGGAAATGATTTAACATACGAGCAAGACAGCAAGCTCATAACACCAAGAGGATATGTTATAAGGTCCAATATTCACCCATTATCACAAAATCATTACGAAAAATTCTTAAATGGCGAAGTTGCACACGGTCCTAACAGAGAATGTGAATTTTATCCATGTCATTGGGATGGTCAATATTGTGATTTCTGCTATTGTCCATTCTATCCATGTGGAGACTCTTCAACTGGAGGGGAATGGATTAAGGGCAAAAACGTTTGGAACTGTAAAGACTGTAATTGGTTACATCAAAAAGAGGCAGTCGAATGTTTAAGAGAGCCTTTGGAAAATATTTTAGAAGATGTTGAAGACTTAAAAACTAAGAAAAAATCTTTATTAAAGCTTAGAAGAGCATGCTTATTGAAAAATAATCCAAATGATCTTTAGGGGAATTTGAATTGTCAATCAAAAATCTTTTAATTGAAATGAAAAATTTATCTGAGCTCATGGTCGATTTAGCTTATTCCGCAATATTGTTCAATAGTAAAGCCGCGGCTGAAGAAGTTATTGCTTTAGAAAATGAAGTTAATTCCATGAACTATGAAATTAAAAAAGAATCGTTAGTTGCAGCTCGCTCTTATGAGGATGCAGAAAAATTAACTGCATTGCTTGAAATTGCAGAAGCTGCTGAAAGTATAGCAAATGCAGCTAAGGATTTAGCTGATTTAGTAATAACCGGTTTTAAACCACATCCTGTATTTAAAATGGTTATGGAAGAGTCTGATAAAAGTATTGTAAGAGTCATAATTGATGAAAAATCAGATTTGGCCAATAACACTTTAGGTGATTTACTTTTAGTAAATCGTACAGGAATGAGAGTAATTGCAATTAGAAGAGGTTCATCCTGGATTTATGGACCGGATAAAAATACAACATTACTTGCAAATGATACATTAATTTTAAAAGGAACAGAAGCAGGGGCTGATTTATTGGAAAAATTAGCTGCCGGAACATGTTCACTGGAAGACATCCCTGATGAATTGGAAGATGAAGATTAAATAGAGTGATAAAAATGATAGTTATAGGTAGTGATATTTATGAAGGATCGAAGTCCAAAGAGGAAGATTCGAAGTTCACTATCTATAGGTTCTTCAATTTCTGATTTTTTTGAAGTTCACAAATCCAATATCCGCGAAGGTCTTATAGCACTTTTAATTTGTGCTGTAGGAGATTTAATTGCCGGTATTATTTTAGGAAAGATGACCTTTTTCCTTGAAACATTCCCAGGGCTTTTGGTAATTATTCCTGGTGCTATTGGTATGAGGGGAAATATATTTGGTTCTTTTGCATCTAGATTATCCACTAATTTGCACATTGGTATTATATCTCCTAAATTTGAGCTATCAAAAGAATTGAATTATAATATATTTTCTTCATTTGTTTTGACCTTGGTATTATCCTTGTTTTTAGGCATTATTGCTAATTTAATGTGCTTATTATTGCATTATCCAGCAATGTCTTTGATTGATTTTATATTAATCAGTGTAATTGCCGGAATTATTTCCAATTTGATAATGCTTCCTATCACCATGCTGATTTCATTTAAAAGTTTCGAGCATGGTTGGGATCCAGACAACATTACAAGTCCAATTATCGCGGCATTCGGTGATTTATTTACATTGCCGGCCATTATTTTATCAATTTTTGTATTACAGACTTTGAATATAAGTTGGATTTTAAAGGATGTTGCACTATTGATAATAATTTTATTGGTTGCCATATCCTTTGTTTATTGCTATAGGTTATCTGATGAGACAAAAACAATTTTAAGACAATCCACACCAGTTTTACTCTTATGTTCCTTTTTGGGATGTTCTGCCGGAGCGATTTTAAATAGTGCCGTTGAGACATTACTTACAAACCCAACATTACTAACTCTCCTTCCACTATTCTCAGGAGAAAGTGGAAGTTTAATCAGTATTTTAGGCGCCAGATTATCATCCGGTCTTCACTCCGGTTTAATTGAAGCATCCACAAAACCTGAAGGCAACACTATCCATAATTTCGGAGTTTGCTTTGTTTTATCAATAATCATTTTCCCATTTATTGGAATTTTGGCAGAAGGGTCATCAGTCATTTTAAAAACTGCAGGGGTGGGTTTTGATAAAATCATTGAAATCAGTACATTATCAGGTTTGATTTTAGTTACAATAATGGTTATTTTAGTGTATTATGTTTCAATCACATCTTATAGGAACAATTTAGACCCGGACAATATTGTAATTCCAATTTCAACAAGTATAACAGATTCAATTTCTAGTCTAATCTTAATTACTGTATCTTTAATTGTTTTAGGTGTGTTAATCTAATACCATGCTTTTAAAATGAATTTGCATTCATTGGTTCTAAAATAATCATATTTCAACTTGTTTTTGTCAAAATTTTTTGGAACAGATACTAAAACGGCTTTTGCTTTTGGCTTATCGATATGAACAAATACAACTGCACTGCTATCCGAGCCGATATCAATATCATTGTTAAGATAAATTTTATCCGAAACCACATTTTTCCAGCTTTCATAACGGGAACCATTAGTATTATCAATGAGATATTTTACGTTGTATATTTCATTTTCATCAAGGAGCAAATAGTAATTCGAAGCTTTTAAATTACCTTTGAATAATTTAAAGTAATTACAACTATATTTATCCTTTTTATGGTTATGATTACATTTTCCTTCATTTGAAAAGTCTTTAATAGCATATTTTTTATAAAAGTCGCATTTTACTAACCTATTTGCGGCATAGATGTTGTCAGAGGTTTCCTTATTTCCAATTTTTACACTTGAAATAATACTCTCCTGCGGAATTAGTTCGATAGAGCTTTTCATCTTCGATTTAAATAAATATCGATTTATATATTTTTCATAATCGCCATTCAATTCCATGAATTTTTCATAGGACACACTGTTCGGTATGATTTCACCTTCATTGTTTACAATCGCAAGACTGAGTGTTCCTTTTTCATAACCTTCCCAATCGTGAGTATTTCCAGGGTTATTTATTAAATTGTCAACAACGCTTTCAACCATAACCTCATCATGTTCGTTTTTCATATTTCTTACAGCTTTTTGATTGCTTGTTTCACTCAATGAAAGTGCTGTTCCCATTATCAAAATAAATATTATTAGGATCATCGCTATTTCAAGTGAGATATTTCCTTTGCTGTCCATATTAAACCAACCCATATTTTTTCCTATGAGAATTATCTAAAATTAGGCTGTTAATATCTGTCTCGTCAAGTTTGGTTCCATAGTAATGGTCAGAAAATACAACATGATCTGAACAGGATAATGTTTCGTTTTTTAAAAGGGTATGTGTCTGTATAAATACTTCCAAACCATAATGAGGACATTTTCCCTTACCTTCAAGCCTGCATAAATAACAGCTTCCGTCAGCGCTTTCATGGAAATAACCATTCTTCAGACAATCGTCTAATACTCCCGGGTCTCCATGATGAATATATGGGTCATAAGGGCATTTTTTAATATATAAAGGTGCTGTAGCTTCAATATATGATTCCGGTGATTTGAAGTTATGCAAAAGCATATACCCGGCAATTGCATTTTTATAATGAATCTTTTCACCATATGTTAAGATTCCAGAAGCGATCGTCAGTTTGGCTATTGGCAACGGATCCTTTAATCCTTCAATTGAAGCATTTTTTTTGATAATGTTTGAATATTTCATATTGCCCTTTTTGACATTCAATTTCACTTTCAATAGAATTTTCCATGGACTGTCGGTATTTTCAACAGAAATGGCTTGCGATGATATTTCCACCCCATATTTTTTTTCATATTCATCATTTTTTTCGTTTAGTCTATTGTTTAGATTTTTTTTGATTTGCTTTTCACTGTTGTGCACAGGCAGTCCATTATAGACTTTTTGAGTTGCTTCGGCTATTGAGTCCCTTCCTAAAATTTCCAGGTTTCTGCTATAGTCATCAATAATATATTTGAAATTATTATTTGATTTTAATTCGATATTTTCACTTTCAATATAATTTATACTTGTAATTATAAAAATGGATATTAATAACATTGATATAGCTAAAATAGCAACG
>NZ_JAZRHE010000042.1:0-3294 GCF_045644645.1 Methanobrevibacter sp. | reverse complement strand
ATATATAGTTTCAATCGGATATACTCCAGGATTCAACAAAGGCAATTTGAATGATGCTATTCCATTTTTATCTGTTTTGACTGTTGAGGCCTTACCGTTGATTTTAAAAGTGACCGGAACGCCACTGGCCGCTACCTTACCATCAGCAGAAACCACCCTAACAGCGAAGTGAGAATCACTGTTATAATCGACTGTGATATCCTTATTGCCAATGACTTTACATGTGCTCAAATCCAATACAACAGTTACTTTGTTCTTATAGGTCTGATTATTATAAGAAGTTGTAACAGGATAAACACCCGGAACTTCATTAATCTCAAATTTGGCAATTCCATCATCATCAGTTAGAGCAGCAATTGTTTTTCCATTGATTGTGAAATTAACACAGGCTCCCACAACAACATGACCATCAGCTGCTTTAACTTTGACTGAAAAGTATTCGCCGCCGCCATAGTCAACTACAATGTTTTTATTGTCAATGATAGTAGTGTCATCTTTTAACGTGTATGCTTTAATGCAGGCAACAAATCCATATGTTTGATATGAATCTTTCCAAATCCCATCATCACCATTAGTTAATGAAACGCCAGTCTCATAGTGCATCCTTTTTGGGATGGACATGCCCAATGCCATGGATGTTACATAGATACTAAACTTATCGCCTTTCTTAATTGGAATGTACTTGTCCAATTTAATTGTGTGGTATCCCCTATAAGGTGAAACACCGTTTTGAGTATAGACCACAGCCCCATTCACTGCAACTTTAACTGTGTAATCCATACCGCTTTGATTAAAGTAGGTTCCAACAGCGGCTATCAAATCATCTTCGGCACTGACAAAGTTATTCACATTGGTTACAGGAGTGCCATATAATTCACAGGTTTCATCATTGAACACAAATAGCTTAATGCCTGTAAAATCATATTGATAATTCTTATTGTATGGCATGGTATTTTCAAACACATATGCTACCGCTTGGCGTGTTAGTTGGTCATCGGGACATAATGTTCCATCATAATATGAGACATACATGTATCCCCCATCACCAGATTGGGTTCCCCAGCTGTTTTTGATAATCCATGCCCCATCACCATCAGGGATGGTGGCGAAGTTTTCCTTTGGATAATTATCATCCCATCCAGCAAGAGCGACTGCATGATTTGTAGGACCAGTCAAATGATAAAAAGCACCTGTGGTTGGGTTATAAGCCTCTGGCTCCTGTTCACCATCATAAAGAACTGTCAATGCACCATATTTAAGAATAGCTTTTTTAAGAGCAGGGTCTCCCGGAATTGATATGTTCCTATCATCAATTAAAACAAAATCCTGAAGGTGTATTGTTTGATTTGTGTGGATTACTGGAGATAATTTTCCAAGTTCATCATATATGTCATATTCCTGCGGAAATGCACCGAGCCAAGATAAAAAATAAGCTGCAGCAATCATTTCATTCCCGCTTTCGATTTCATCAGACCCATATCTGCTGAAAACAAGCATTGAATCCTGCATATTATTTTCTGAAATATCATATGACCTTCCGGTATTTTTCAATAAAGCAGATTCAAACGCTGCCACTCCACCAAATGACCAGCAAGAACCCATGTTTCCTTGGTCCCTAACTGGTGTAATCCATCCGATTTCCCTCAAATCAAATCTGGCAGGAAGGGTGGTGAGGTCAATGTTGTTTGCAGTTAAATTTAATTTCATTCCTTCGCCAAGAATCACACTGAGATAATATGTGTTATTCAAATCACCCTGTGAAATTGTATCGCTGCCGTATACCTGGCCTATTGTTGATCCGATACCATCAAAATATGTATAAACCGGATTATTGTTGTTGTTAAATGTTATATTGTCCAGATGGTATTCGGAATCGTAAATTAATATTCCACTGGCCATTGAAGCATTATTATTATTGAATTCTGAATCAGCAATGTTCAAAACGCCGTAATCAAAATATAATGCACCCCCTGATGTTTGATAATTAGGTTGTGGCACTACCTTATTTGAATTGAATTTACAATTGGTTATTTCTGCAATTACATTTGAAAGATATGCCGCTCCCCCCGCATAAACTGCAGAACAGTTGGTGAAGCTTGAATCTTCAAGAGTTAGGTTACCTGTTAGTTGAACAAAAGCCCCACCAAAACCTGAAGAAACATTATTGAAAGTTAAATTTCGAACAGTTACTGTAATTGGTTCTGTAATTGGTTCGTCACCCTCCCCTTCGATATCGATAAATAATGCCCCTGCATTTTTAGTTGAAGTGGTATTTACAAATAGGCAATTTTCAATAATTGCCTGTTTAGGTGTTCGAATTGCTACAGCACCAACAGATTCATTTGCTTTTAAGTTATTAAATTTAGTATTATTGATGGTCACATAGCTATCCTGAGCAAATACTGCTGGAGTATATGCTGAGGAAATATTATTGAAAATACAATTATCAATAAATAATTCATTTTCTATCTGATTAGTAAAAATTAATCCCCAATGACTGAAATATTTTGATGTAAAATTGCTGTATTCAATATTCACAGCACCAGCCTCTAAATAAAGTGCGCTACCATGATATGAATAACTGTCAATAAAATTACAATTAAAAATATTAACACTGGCATCTTCCACAACAGCCACATCCCCTCCCAGGAGGTCTGCAGAATTGTTAATAAATGTAACATTATTTAAAGTTAATGATCCCGTTCCGGCAACTATTGCACCACCGGCCCTAATAGAATGACCATTAACAAATTTGAGATTGTTTATTGTGACATTCTTTCCGAGAATGAAAAATATCGACACTTGCCCGTTTCCATCGATTATGTGGTTATTTCCATTTATTACAAAATTATCTTTATCAATGCTTATTTTTTTTTCCATCATCGGTCCCATTATTGAATTTGTAGTTCTTTTCAATTTCGAATACATCTGCAGATGCGGAAACATCATTTGCTAAATCTGTAAACGTATTATTAATTTCACTTTCACCATATCCGCTATACTCTGTACTTTGCAGGATTGCCGGCTCATCATTAAGAGCATCATCCCCCATTTCTATTGGATTGTCTGTACTTATTGTGTCATTGTTAATTTCTTCTGTTGCTGAGACAGCACCTATTGAAACTATCAAAAAAAGCAATATAAAACCTAATTTTGCAAATTTCATAGATTACCCCCATTAATCAATAATCTAACCCATAAATCAAAAAAAATATGAATATTATTTTATTCTGCTATCGAAAATTGAATATTTTTTAAACAATATGTTAAAAAAAAGTTTATTCCAAGAGATAT
>NZ_JAZRHE010000041.1:0-5715 GCF_045644645.1 Methanobrevibacter sp. | reverse complement strand
CAATTTCATGAAAAATTAACCTTTTTTTCACTTTTTTTTAGATAATATTTAAATAATATAAAATATATAACAATTGTTATTACAATATAACAATTGTAATATTCAATAATGGGAGGGTAATATATGTGTGAAATTTTTTGTTTTAATTCAAATACGCCAAAACAAGTAAATGAATGTCTGCAATGTTTTTATAATCACTCTGAAGAACATCCAGATGGATGGGGATTAGCTAATATGCAATCCGATGAATTTGTTATAGATAAAGAGCCTATAAAGGCAACATGTAGTCAACATTTAAAAGACATATTGTCCCATCCCGTTATTGGAAAAAACGTGTTCGCACACATAAGATTAGCTACTGTTGGGGAAATAATCTCCCCAAATTGTCACCCTTTTCATGAACTGGACGACAACAACAGGTCATGGATGCTGATACACAACGGCACAATATTCGACTATCCTGAGCTTGACAAATACAGGGAATATGAAAACGGAGACACTGACTCTGAAAGAATACTTCTCTATATTGTTGGCAAGGTCAACGAGTTTGAAAAGGCAAAAGGGGCACCATCAACAATAAAGGAACGTTTCAATCTATTGACAGACATAGTGGTTGACTTATCAAAGAACAACAAACTTAATCTAATGATTTATGACGGGGATTTAACTTATATCCACTCCAACATGAGAAAAACCCTCTATTATCTAAAGGATGAGGAGGGATTTTTGGTCGCCTCCACTCCTCTGGATGATGATGATGAGGGTTGGATGGAAGTGGAACTGAACAAGCTTTTTGGTCTGATTGATGGAAACATCATCTTTGAAAGTGAAGAACATGACAATGAATTTATCCAAACAGAAGAGCATGAAAAGGCTATTGAAGAGTTTTTAAATTCATTATGAATGGAGATCGATGTTATGATCGATGGAGAAATGATACGTGAGACATTATACGATGAGTTCATAAAACCAACGTACGAAAAAAAGAACTTTATCGGTATTGAAATCGAAATTCCAATTGTCAATCTGGACAAAAAACCGGTAAACTTCGATGTTGTCCATGAGGTAACTCATAAATTCAACAGGCAATTTCAGGATTTCAGAAATAACGGAATCGATTATGAGGGAAATGTATTTTCCCTAAAAAATGCAGGCAATGATGATATAGTCTGTTATGACTGCTCTTACAATAACATAGAATTCGCAATGGGTCGTGAAAAAGATTTGTTTTCAATTAACGAGAGGTTCAGCGAATACTATGCATTCACCAAGGAAGCATTTGAGGAATACAATCATACATTGACGGGAATGGGAATCAATCCATACAGGAAATACAATGAATCAATTCCGATTCCATCCGAAAGATACCTGATGCTTTATCATCACTTGAAGTCCTATTCAAGGTATCTGGACCAGCCGATGTATTTTCACAGCTATCCCGAATATGGAATGTTTTCATCGGCTTCACAAGTTCAGCTAGACGTATACAAGGATGATTTGGTAAAGACAATCAATGTATTTTCAAAAATAGAACCGATTAAGGCACTGCTGTTTTCAAATTCGGTATTGTTTGAAGAAAACAATCACATTACTTGTTTTAGAGACGCATTATGGGAATATTCCGCCCATGGCATAAATCCTCACAATATCGGAATGTATGATGTCGACTTTAAAAGCATTGGGGACCTGCAGTTCTATCTGGAATCCCTAAACATTTACTGTGTAATGCGTGACGGGGCATATATCAATTTCCCAACAATGAATCTGCACGACTACTTCAAAAGGGAATCGGTAACAGGTGAAATATACAATAATGGAGAATATCGGGAAATTGAGATAAGGCCGTGCATAAAGGATATTAAATATCTAAGACCGTTCAAATTTATCAATCTGACATTTAGGGGCACTGTCGAATTCAGAAGCGTCTGCACCCAGCCCATCAGTGATTCAATGTCTGTCAGTGCATTTCACCTGGGCCTTAAGGGAAAGCTTGATGAATTGGAAGAGTTAATTAACGATGATGATGTAATATATCATAAAGGGTATAATGCAAGTGAACTTAGAAAACTTCTTATCCAAGACGAGCTTCCTTCCTTTGTGGATAAAAAGGGCATATGTAAGCTATCAAAGGATGTTGTTGATCTGGCATCCTGCGGACTTGAGGACAGGGGCATCGGTGAAGAGATATTTTTGGAACCTTTATATGAACGCATCAAGCAACACACAAATCCCGGAAAGAACATCATCGACTCCGTTAATGATGGTGTGGAAATGGAAAAGCTAATCCGGGAATACGGTAAATTAAGTGGGATTTAAATGGATTTATCAAATTTATGCAAATTATCGCCTGAAGAAATTTTAAAGGGGGCATTTGGAATCGAATGGGAAAGCCTTAGGGCTCATTCGGACGGCAAGCTGTCATTGACTCCCCACCCTGAAGTATTCGGAGACAAGCTGACAAACCCTCTGATAACAACAGACTTTTCAGAAAGCCAAATCGAGATAATCACACCGACATTCGATTCAATTGATGAGGCGTTTGACGTGTTTTCCCTTTTGGCGGACCTGGTAAATGCATCCCTTCCCGATGATGAATATTTATGGTTTCAGTCAATACCATGCATTCTGCCCTATTACGATAGGATACCAATAGCCAGATATGGTGAGGAAGGGGTGGAATCCGAAAAATACCGCATAGAGCTTGCCAAAAAGTACGGAGTCAAAAAGCAAATGATTTCGGGAGTTCATTTCAATTTTTCTTTTGCTGAAGATAGTTTGGAAAAGCTATATGAAATCACCGGATCTGAACTGGACTTTAAGGAGTTTAAAAATGGTATTTATTTGAAAATTGCCCGCAATTACCTGAGGTACTGCTGGCTGATCATCTATCTGACAGGATGTTCCATAGGATCTCACGGCACATTTTCAAAGGATTGCATCTATCTGATGGATGCCCGCGATGCATACGGCAGCTATTACAGCACACAGGGACCCTCATTCAGGAATGCATCCTGCGGATACAAGAATCTAAAGAGCCTCTATCCGAGTTACGATACTGTGGATGAATTTACAAGGGATATTCAGTCTTTTATTGATGATGGCGATCTGTCTGAAGCTAAGGAGCTCTACACTCAAATCAGGTTAAAGCCAAAGCATCCTAGGGACATGTTAAACTCGCTTAGGGAAGACGGTATTGAATACATTGAAATCAGAACCCTTGACATCAATCCGTTCTATAAATGCGGCCTCATAAGGCATGACATGAAATTCCTGCATCTGTTTTTAATCTACATGTCAATCAAGTCCGAATCGGATTATGCGGATTGGCAAAGGGAAGCCAAAATAAATGAAGAAATGGCTGCTGAAAGGGCCTATGATGAATCCATGAGACTTTTGAAGGATGGCGAGGAAGTCACCCTTAAGCAATGGGCATCAGAAATCATTAATGAGATGTATGGGATGTGTGAAGTTTTGGGCATTGATGAATACAGCACATTAAAATTGATGCATGACCGCGTATCAAACCCTGATTTGACCTACGGCAAAAGGTTATTGGAGTTGATAAGGGAGAGGGGATACATCAACACTCACATGATGCTTTCAATGGCCAATAAAAAGACCAGCAAGGATTTCGTTAGGAATATCGACATTGAAGATGAGATGTATCGGAAGTATATTCCGATGGCACTGTTTGAAAAATAATTTTTTTTTATTTTTCAATTTTTTTTAAAAAAATTCATTTTTTCAATAATCTTTATATACCATGAATAAAATAATTAAGACTAACCTTTATGGGCGGGTTTTATTAATTAAAACTTAATTGTAGATATTTTCTTTAAATAACGTGAGAGAAACTCACAATAGTCGAATAACTGGTTATAAACCAATACTTTTTTATAATCCAATTTACAGTTTATTTTATAGTGCATTTGTGAAATACTGTACTTTCTGACTATATTTTAAAATTTTAATAGCGTAGGCTATATTTACTATATTATTATTTATTAAAAAAACGGTTGATATAATGGCAAAGGCAAAACAAAGACGTAGAGTACGTGATACATGGAAAGAAAAATCCTGGTATACTATCAAAACACCAGTGAACTTTGAAGATAAAGAAATCGGAGAAACTCCAGCAAAAGATCCAGAACTTCTCATTGGAAGAGGAGTAGAAGTTACCATGAGGGAATTGACCGGAGACTTCTCAAAACAATACATCAAACTCAGATTTGAAATTGACAATGTTGCAGGTGATGTTGCAAACACCAAATTCACCGGCCACAAAACCACTACCGATTATGTAAGGAGCATGATCAGAAGAGGAACTTCCAGAATCGATGCTTCAGCTATCGTCAAAACAAAAGACGGTCGCAGAATCAAACTTCAAGTGCTTGCAGTAACCATCAGAAGAGCTAAATCTTCCCAACAAAGGTACATGAGAAGTGTCATTGAAGATTTAATCAAAGAAACTGCAGCTGAAAAAACCTTCGACGAATTGGTAAAAATCGTCGTCAACGGTAAATTGGCATCTGAAATTTACCACAATGCTAAAAAAATCTACCCACTCAAGAGGGTTGAAATCATCAAAAGTAAAGTAATCGAGTAAGATTACTTCTTTTTTATTCTTTTTTTGGCTTTGTAGAAATCCCATTTGATTTTTGTAAAAATTACTATGGAGTGAAAATTCTATGAATCAAAAACAAATCAGCATGTTGCCTGCAGGTAATGAAAAATATTGCTCAGGCAGCAAATAAAATATCTGCTTTTTTTTGTGTTGATGGAAAACAACATTGAATATTTATTTTGAATTTTTAATAAAGAACTACAGATTTATCATTATCTTTTTTAATTTTACTTAGAATATTTAAAATATATATAATCATAGTGCAATATTATTAATTAGTACATATTTTAGTACAGCAATATTAAGGAGGAAAAAATTGAATTTCAAAAAAATAGTGATTGCATTAATTTTTGCATCTCTTTTGATCGGTTGCGTTAGTGCTACAAACATAACTGACTTCAAAATTCATGATTCACTTAACGAAATATATAGCACCGATGACTTTGTGATATATGCGGATGAATATGGCGATGCAGGAATTGGAATCTACAAAATCATTGACAATGTTGAAGATAAAGACACAGACGCTGACGATAAAATCGATGATCTAGTCCATGACGACGGGGATGAATACATAACCGCAGATGATGATATGAATATTACCGTTAATTCAGACAACACCGCAAACTTCACCGATACAGACCATGGAACTGTTGGTGTTTCAGAAGTCATCAATCATAACGGAGAAAAACATGTTGTAGTCTTTTGGGCAAAAAATTCAAGCGAAAGAAATCAAGCTAATTTAACAGCTTCGATGGCTAACTTCAACAAAGACAACAATGTTACCCCAGTAGCATTCTAAATACCGGATTAGGGAAATGTATGAGATTTCATAGACTTCCAATTTGGGAGTGCCCAATATAGTCTTTTACCAAAAGTTTATACCTAAATATTCATTGATCCAGTTTTCGTAAAATGAAGTTAAATCAACGACTTTATAGAATTCTTCTTTAAATATTTCTATTAATGTGTTTAAATCTTAGTATAGTGATTTATATATTTTAGATTTGATTTTACGCCATACGTCTTCGATTGGATTTAAATCTGGGCAATATGGCTGCAAAAATATTAAGTTTATGTTCAATATTTCA
>NZ_JAZRHE010000040.1:0-13414 GCF_045644645.1 Methanobrevibacter sp. | reverse complement strand
GTAGGTTTTGAATCCCATGTCACCTAAATCTAATGCGGTTTGGATACCAGCTACTCCACCACCGATAACTAATGCTTTGTTATCTACTGCTACTTTGGTAGCTTCTAATGGTTCGAGTAATCTTGCTTTAGCAACTGCCATACGTGTTAAGTCTTTTGCTTTTTCAGTAGCTTCTTCTGGTTGGTTCATGTGTACCCATGAGTCTTGTTCTCTTAAGTTAGCAAATTCAAATAAAAATTTGTTTAATCCTGCTTCTTCTACACATCTACGGAAAGTAGGTTCGTGAAGACGAGGGGAACAAGCTGCTACAACAACTCTGTTTAAACCTTTTTCTTTAATGTCTTCTTGGATCATAGCTTGACCAGGGTCGGAACACATGTATTTGTAATCAGTTGCGTGAACTACGCCAGGTAAGCTCTTAGCATATTCAGCTACTTCAGGACAGTTTACTACTCCACCAACGTTTACACCACAGTGGCAAACGTAAACACCGATTCTTAATTCTTCATTATTTTTTTCTTCTGCCATATTTATTCACCTTGTACAAGTCGTGAAAATATCTAATATATATAAAAAATTGCAATTTTTAAAAAAACAGTCAGTAAAATTTTACATACTATTAGATATACTAATGTAGTATGTCCACTCTTATAAAGCTTTCTATAAAAAATTTAGAGTAATGTTTATATATGATGAATTGAAAATCGATATAAAATAGCTTAAAAAAGAAAAAATAACTTAAACTAGTGAAATTAATAAAAATAAAGGATTATCATTAGTTAAATAAAAAACAAAAAATTTTTGTTATGCTAAATTTTAAGATTTTTTATTACTAAATCATTAAAATTATAAAAAGTGTAACCAAAAAGATTACACTAATTCATTAAAAAAGATAAATAAAATTAGCTAACGATACCCTCGCTAGTAATTTTAAATACACATTCTCCTTCAGGCAAATGAGGACTATCCACTAAACGAGCAATTCTTTTACCGGCCAATCCTTTTTTAAGCCATATCCTATAAGTAGAAGCGTGCCCTAATACGTGTCCACCAATAGCTTTAGTAGGGCTTCCAAAGAATGAATCTGGTTTTGCTTGTACTTGGTTTGTTAAGAAAACAGCAACATTATATGTGTTGGCAATTTGTTGAAGTGAATGTAAGTGTTGATTTAATTTTTGTTGTCTTACGGCTAAGGATTCCCTTCCAACATATTCCGCTCTGAAGTGAGCCATTAATGAATCCACAATAACCAATTTAATATTGACTCCACTTTGAATAAGTTCGTTAATTTTATCAACCATCAATATTTGATGAGCAGAGTTGAAAGCACGTGCTACATGGATCCTGCTTAAAACCTCATCAGTATTTAATTCAAATCCTTCAGCAATTTGTCTGACTCTTTCGGGACGGAAGGTATTTTCAGTATCGACAAATACGCATTCACCATCAAGACCACCAAGTTCTTCAGGTAATTGAACAGTAACAGCCAATTCATGAGAAATTTGACTTTTACCGGATCCGAATTCACCGAATACTTCAGTGATGGATTGAGTTTCTATTCCCCCACCAATTAAATCATTAAACTCTTGGCTACCTACAGTTATATGACCTACATCTTTTCTTCTTTCATCAACTTCTAAAGCAGTTTCAAAAGTAATGTTTTCAGCTCTACGAGCAGCTTCAATAACTTTTTCAGCAACTCCTTCTCCGATTTCGGCTTTTACAGATAATTCTTTAGGAGTAGCGGTGGCTAATCTCATCATGTCTGCAAAACCTGCATCTTTTAATTTTTCTGCTGTTTTTTCACCAACACCAGGTAAATCTGCTAATTCTACCATTATAATCATTCCTTTAGTAATTTAATAATATTTAGATATAATCTTCTTAGGTTTTAATCTACTTCTTTCACTATATTCATCAAAATCGACATTAGCTATAATTTCAACAGTTAATCCTGTTAAACCTTCAAGTTTATCTTCAATACCATTACCCTCTTCAATGAGTTCAGCGACTTCTTCAGTTTTCTTTCCAAGGATTTCTTCAGCTAATTTTCCAAAGAATGTAACTTGAATTTCGCCAGTTTCATCCTCGATTTGAGTAGGTATCATTAAAGTATAGTCAGGTTCTTCAAAGTTATGTCCACAGAAATCGCAAACATTTTCTTCAATTGTTTGCTCAACATTACCATTACAATTAGGACACCTTTTGAGAATATTTTTATCAGTGCCCACTTCTTTAATAACTCCAGTGACACAGACATTGGTGTCATCTTCCGCTAAAGATTCAATAGTTTTATTAACAAAAATCGCTTCTACTAACTCATCATAAGTAGGTAACCTTTCTATTTCACTTTCATTAGGTTTCAAAACTGTAGTGGTTCTGCTAACGGTAGCTTCAATACGATTATCCATATCTAATGAAATACGTGGATTTTGTAATTTGAGAGGCATGCCCATTTCTAAATCCATTTTTGCATCAGAATTCCATAGAACTACTTTTATGGATCCTGTATCATCAGCTATTTCTATGTTTCTAACAAATCCAGTATCGCCTGTGTCTCTGTCGAATTCATGAACATCATTCAATTCAATTATCCTTCCAATAATGATAATGTCTGTTTCATCTTCATCAACATCAGAAATTTTCTTATAGTCATATATTGCTTTTTCTAATGTAGCCAATTCAGGAATAAACATTGCAGAAGCTTGTTCTTCGGATAATTTAATTAATCTAGAACTTCCACCTATGTTTAAATCAACATCATACATTCCAAGTCTTGTTCTAGCATTTTCAATTTGGTATGCGTCACCGACATTATATTCCTCTTGAGCACGTTCATTCCATAAGGATAATTGAACTTTTCCGGATTCATCAGCAAATAATAATGAACGAACAATTCCTACAGAGCCATCATCTCTTTGGAATTCATTAACGTCATTAACAGAAAGGATCCTTCCAATAACATCTATTTCAATGCCATCTTCATCTATTTCACGAATATTTCCAATTGGAGTAGGTCTTAATTGTTCTCTTATTCTTTCAAATTCTTCTATTTCTTCCATAGATAAGTTTTCAGGATTAATAGTAATTTGTGTGTTGAAATTGGTATTCATTGAATATCCGGATTTTGTGAAATCATCGAATCTAACATTACCACCAATGACCTTAACAATGTCCCCTTTATTTATTGGTAGGTCTGTATCATCACCCCAAACAGTGACTCTTATTTCTCCAGAGGCATCTCCTACATCAAAATTACGTAATCTTCCTTCAGTATTATCAGTTTTTCTAATAAACTTTTTAATATCCTGAAGTCTGACAACAACGCCTTTAATTGATACATCATTCTGTTCGCCGAGACCTCCAATTGGAAGAAATTCCTGAATAACTTCAGGTACATCGTATTCTCCTTTAATAATCCTTCCATCCCAATGACTTAATGAAATTTCAGATATTCCATCCCTGTTGGTTCTTTCACGGGATTGTGCTGAAAGTATTTTTACAGTGTCTCCATCTTCTAACTTTAATGCATCAATCAATTCGACATTTTTATTCCATAATGTGTAAGTTATTTTACCTGTTGCATCTTGTAACTCAATAGATGCAACTTTTCCTTCTTTTCCATTTTTCTCATAACTTCTAACAGTAGGAATTCGAACAATTCTTGCAATAATATTTACTTTTGTATCTGGTTTAATATCAGCGATATCAGTAATTGTTTCTTCATAAACCGGAAACTTAGAAGAATCTTCCTCTAACTTAACAATGGATGACCTTGGTCTTAAGTTTGCTTCAAGGCCTGTGTACCCTTCCTTAATGTCTACGCCTTTAATCTGAATAATTTCGCCTTCGTTGAATTTTTTCAAAAGTGGCATGTTTTGAGTCCAAAAAACGGTTCTCATAGTTCCGGTGTTGTCCTGTAACTCCACATTACAAACTTCACCTTTTCCGCCTTTACGGGTCTTAAAGGACCTTTTATTAGATATGGATATTACTCTTCCGGAAATAGTGGCATCCCTTTTTCCGTCCTCAAGTTTAGAAATGCTATCAACTGCAAATTCTGGTTTTTCTGAAACAACCTCAACTTCCTCATCCAATAATTCACCAACAACCATATCTGCAAATCCAGAATCATTCATAAATGGATTTGAAGATTCTTGTTCTTTAAACTCTGACATTCTAGCTAAAAATTCTTCTTCACTAATCTGATCTTTAACTTTATTATATTTCTCTAAAATATCATCGGTCATCTTAAAAGTTTGTTCAGTTGATTCTTCTTCATCACTTTCAAATGAAACTTCGAAAGGCACATCTTCACTAGAGTCTGTTTCTGCAGAATCTGTATCAAAATCTGTTACACCGTGGTTTTTTAAAACCTCACGTGCTATCAAAACATCATCCATGAAACCCACATCTTTGTAGTTTTCACGTTCTTGCTGCATTTCTGCTAAAAACTCCTCTTGTGAAAGTTGATTTTGGATTTTTTCGTATAATTTTAAAATTTCTTCTTGCATACCAAACCCCTCATAGAAAAGTTAATTATTATTTTATAACTGGAGTGTATATAAACTATTAGAGAGAGCACTTGAAAAGTAATCTGTGAACATAATTACTAAAAAATATAATATAAATTTTTTCGAAGTGCACATAAATGAAAATGTGTAGAGCTAATATGCATTTGGATTTTTCTTTAAAACTGTTTTAATCATTATTCCTAAGTCTAAACCTATATGCCAGTTTTCTACATATTCAATATCATATTTAATACGTTTATTGATAGATGTATCTCCACGACACCCATGAATTTGTGCCCAGCCGGTCAAACCCGGCTTTACTTGATGTTTGACCATGTACTTTGGAATTGTTTCCTTAAATTGTTCAACAAAATATGGTCTTTCTGGTCTTGGACCTACAACACTCATTTCCCCTTTTAACACATTGAAAAATTGAGGTAATTCATCAATACTAGTTCTTCTAATAAAGTTTCCGACTAGGGTCTTTCTTGGATCGTCTTTGGTTGTCCATTCGGATTTTTCTTCACTAGGATTCTGAACTTTCATGCTGCGAAACTTATACATCATGAATGGTTTTGAATTAAATCCAATTCTTTCCTGTTTAAATATAATAGGCCCGGGAGATGTTATCTTAATCGCAACAGCTGTAATTATCATGATTGGTGATGTTATAATAATGGCTATTACAGCAATAATATAATCTGAAACCGCTTTTATAAATCTATTAAATGAATCATCCAACGGAACATATCTAATATTAATAATCGGAATGTCTTCAATCATGTCAACAGAAGGTTGTGCTGGGAAATATCTAATATAATCCGGAATTATTTCCGCCTTAATCCCAACTTTTTCACAACTTTCCACTAGTTCATCAATACGATAATAATATTTTAATGGAATGGCTAAAACAACCCTGTCAAAACTATGTTTTTCAAGAATCCCATCTAAATCCTTAAAGGCGCCGATAACCTTAAATCCTTCAACTTCCTGACCAACATGCTCGGGCCTTCCCAAAAGTCCACTAATTGAAAAGCCAAGATAAGGATTTTCCTTAATTTTTTTTGCAAAAGTAAAGGCCAAATCATTATCCCCTACAATAAGGATATGTTTTAAGTTTCTGTTGTTTATTCTCATTCTTATTAAAAAGCTTCTAATGATAAATCTTTCAATGATTCCAAAGAATGAAGCAAAAATCGCTAATAAGAAAAGCAGTATTCTTGAAAAGTCCGGTTGATTAATGATGAATAAGATTCCTACCAACATAAAAAATGCCACAAAATTAACTTTGATTATTTGGGTTGCCTCTGAAAAAATATTTTTGTAGGTTCTGCGTGGCTTATATAAACCAAAAGCGAAGTACAAAATTAGATAAACCGGAATAACAACAATCAACATAAATATAATGTAGCTTTCATAGCTTAAATGCCCACCGATCGGACCAAATAAGGTTGTATTAAATCTTAAGTAAAATGAACAGCACAAAGAGAAAATTATGACTAAAACATCAATTAATACTAATATAATATTTAATAAACGTTGATTCTCCCTTATCATAATTACTACCAAAAAACTAGTGTTATTATATTATTATTCGTTGAAGTTATTTAACTTTTTTTAAACAAATTCAAAAATAATTTTAAAACACATAGAACAAAAATTCCAAAGTATACAATAATATTTACAATTAATGAAGATTCACCGGCATGATGTTTTTTATAATATACATACATTGCACGATAAAATTCAAATATTAATTTGGATTTTTGTTTCTTGCTGCTTGCACCTTTAAGATGAGTTATTTTAGATTTTCCATAATAGATAATTTTCCAGCCAGCTTCTTTGATTCTAAAACATAAGTCAATGTCTTCACCATACATGAAAAATGTTTCATCTAAAAATCCAACCTCATCAAGAGCCTCTTTTCTAATAAACATAAACGCTCCGGTTAAACAGTCGATTTCATAGACCTCATCATCAGGAAAACCAACTAAATTATAATTATCATCCTTACTATTTGTTGGTATATGGAATAATCTAAAAAATGAGTTTTTAACATTAGGGAAACTCCTTTTACAGGCCTTGTCCAAATCTCCATTTTCTAAAACAACCCTACAACCGGTTGCCCCAACATTTGCATGTTTTTCCATATAATCGTAAATGTTTTCTAAAGTATTTTCCCAGACAATGGTGTCTGAGTTTAAAAGTAGAACATATTTTCCTTTAGCAATTCTCAAAGCCTGATTATTTCCTGCCGCAAACCCATTATTTTCACTTGAAGCAATGAAAGTAACATCATCTTTAAAATTATCTTTTAGTCTAGATAAACTATCATCACCCGATGCATTATCAACTACAATAATTTCTAGATTAAACGGATAAGAATATTTAAAAATAGAATTAATTGTGTTTTTTGTTAATTCAAATGTTTGATAATTTACAATTACGACTGAAAGATCCATAAAACCAACCAGCTATTTTTTTAAAAATTTAAGAGTATTGATAATTAATCTGTATTCGATTTTAAAATAATTTTTTGTATTTTTCCATTCAAAATTCACTTTATCAATTTTGTTTCTTGTTTTTAATCCTTCTTTTAAACCAGATAAATAGATTGAGCCAAAATCCTTTCTTAAAAAGAACATATATTTTATTAAGAATCCGAAAAATAGAAATACAAAATTCAAAACTTTTAACGGAATTGGGAGATTTTTATGAACTACCCAAACATTATTACGAGCAGCCAATCTTACTTTAAATTCATTGTATCTGCTTCCGCTTGTAGCACTTCCGATGTGATATACGATAGCTTGAGGACATAACAGGTTCCTATAACCATTGATTTTTGACCTTATTGCCAAATCAACATCTTCCATGTATGCAAAGAAATTATCATCAAATAAGCCGATTTCTTCCAAAAGTGATTTTTTATACATTGCAGCTCCCGCACAGCTTGAAAAAATCTCACAAACCTCGTTGAATTCGGACGCATTATGATTTTCACCTGTTTTCTTAGTCCATCCAAGAAGATTATATTCATCTCCAACATCATCAATCAAGTCCCTATTATTGTATTGAAGCATTTTAGCCTGTACCGAAAATATATCCTCAGAAGAAGAAATCAAATCCAATAGATTCTTAATAGAACCCTTCTTAATTTCAGTGTCATTGTTTAAAGAAAAAACATATTCATAACTGGCGCTCTTAATGCCTTGATTAACTGCAGGTGAAAAACCTAAGTTTTCGCTATTTTCAATTAGAATGACAGGAAAACCAAATGAATTATTCTTTATGTATTCCTTACTTTTATCGGTTGATCCGTTATCGACTATTATGACTTCGCCGATATAATCTGAATCCTGATTAAGAGAATCAAAAAAACCTTTAAGGAACTTTTCACCATTATAATTAGGAGTGACAATAGAGACTTTCATGTTAATCAATCGAATTTTTTAATTTTTTCCACACATTATAATATATTTTCGGATTTAATAAAAATAACTTGATTTTAAGTTTAAATTTGCTATCCCCTTCAAATTTGGACAATTTATTGAATAAATCCAACTCTTTCATTTTGTTAATTACCTCATCAAAGTCATAGCCATTATAAAAAAAGTAATTCATATTGCCAAAAATGGCTTTAGGAATCCTTGATGTTATAATCAATTGAGATAAATCGTCTAACCCTTTGCTTTTATAAAAACTTGCCAATTCCTCAAATATATTTACAATGTCAAAACGTCTGAATTGCGATGTCCTTATGGCAGACTGCGAATGTTGCATATAATAATAAGTGGCTTCATTTGAAATAGCTATCTTATCTCCATAACTCAATGCAATAAGAGCAAAATAAGTATCTTCGCCATAGACATAGTCAGAAGAAAACTTAATTGAATTGTCTTTAATAATATCGGCCTTATAGATTAATTGGACAAAATTAAATGGAATTTCCATCTTCAGTTCCATTTCGATGAATTCTTTTGTTGAAATAACATCCTGTGAATAGACATGAGGTTTGGAAGTGGTATCCCCCTCTTTTTTAACGACTTGAATTAAGCTAAAGTCAGTTTCACAATTGTATAATTCAGATAGATGATTTGGTGTAATATAATCATCCGCATCTACAAAAACTAAATAATCTCCATTCGAAACTTCAATTCCCTTATTTCTAGCAGCACTTACGCCTTGATTTTCCTGATGAATTATGGTATTTGGGAGATTGGTTGAGTTTAGCTTTTCATTAACTATATCAAGACTGTTATCACTAGATCCATCATCAATTACAATAATTTCAAAATCATCAAAATCTTGATTAATTATAGAATCAAGTGTTGCACCTATATATTGTGAACTATTAAAAACCGGTACTATAACACTAACCTTAATATTATCCATATTACCTACCTTATTTTAAAAGGAAATCAACAACCCTTTGTGATGATTTGCCGTCTATTGCATCAAATTGTGTGCGAGTGAAACTTGACAATTTATCTTTATCAAAGTCATTATTTTTAATTGCTGTGATTAACTCATCTGAGCTAAAAACCAGTTTACCCGGAACAGTTTTTTCAAAGTCGTAATAAAATCCTCTTTCAGTTTTTAAATAATTATCCAAATCATATACAAAAAACATTATCGGTTTATCCAAAACGGCAAATTCAATCATTATGGAAGAATAATCTGTGATTAGAATATCACTTATCATCATTAATTCCTGTTCTGATGGATAATCGCTGCAATCAATATATTCCTCACTAGATTCAATATTTTCCGTGTAAAAATCTTTAATTTTAGGGTGAAGGCGTAAAGCCAAAACATAATCATCGCCTAAAAATTCATTAAACTTCTTTAAATCCAAATAATCAAATACATTGTTGTACTTTTTTTCATCTCTAAATGTTGGAGTATAAAGAACTATCTTTTTATTTGAGGAGGTAAAGCCATATTTTTTAAAAAAATCTTCCTTTAACTTGTTTAAATCATGATTTTCAAAATAATAATCTAATCTCGGAAGACCCAAAGGCTTTATTTTTGATCTGTCAATTTGAAAAGCTTCACTGTAGTAATCCTCAATTTTTTTGGAAGAGGAAATTAGATAATCGGTATTTTCACTGATTTTTGAAAGCATTTCAATCTCATCTTGGCTTGCAACAGATCCGCCAAACTTTTTAGAAGCTCCGGGTGCATGCCACAGTTGAACTACTTTAGTTTCATGTTTAAAACTCATGAAGGCCAGTGGGAAGAAGTTGTCATTTAAAAACACATATTTTGATGTCGCTAAATTTTTAAATGCATTTAATGAAATTTTATCCTTATAAAAAAAGTTAAATTCAAAGTTTCCTCTTTTTTCAAATTCTTTTTTAATATAATCTAGATTGCCCCTGAAAGACTCGCCCGAATCAATGATGAAGGATATTCTATTATTCTTTATTGGGAAAATTTTAAATAAGCCGAATATGCTTCCATATATTTTATGCTTTAAATATTTCATGAAAATCAATATTAATTTAGTGGAAGAAAGCTAAAATTCCAGGAACTGATTCCGCCATTGCCTGAATACCTAAAATAAATATGGCAAGACCACCTATGAAGTTAATGTATCTTGCATACTTTATTGCCATTTTGGTACCGAGTGTTCCAAGCAATAACCAGCATGAAGCGGCAATCAAGCTTAATATAGCGAGACCTAGTGGATTGACATGTTCTGAAACACCTTGCGCCGCTAAAATTAAGTTTTCAATATTTCCAAAAACTAACAATATTAAAAATGGTTTTAAATCATCCAACATCAAACCACCTAATTATGGAATACAGACTCATACATTGCCTGAAAACCTAAAACAAAAATTGCAAATCCACCGATAAAGTTAATGAAATCAACGTAATTTATTAAAAGTTGAGTTCCGAAAGTTCCTATAAGCAGCCATGCAGAAACACATATGATACTAGCAATGGCCAATTTTATTGGATTAACTCCAGCTACAACGCCCTGAGAAGATAGAACCAAATTTTCAATGTTCCCAAATATAATTAGTCCTACAAAAGGCAAATATTGTTCCAACATCAAATCACCATTTCCCCAAAAAAATAAATCAAGATTTATTTTACTAATTAAAATTAAACAATAATAATATATAAAATTATCTTAATTAAGAAAAGCATTTATTTCAAAAAAAATAAAGAAATTTGAAAAGTTTTTAAAAAATAATAAAAAAACAATAATTAAGAGATGAATTTCAAGTGTAACTATCTATTAGAATACATTTTTTCATAATATTCCTGATATTCACCACTTTTAACTTTACTAATCCAATCCGGATTATCCAAATACCAGTTAATTGTTTCTTTAATACCTATTTCAAATGTATAATCTGGTTTCCATCCTAAATCTGTTTGGATTTTTGATGAATCAATGGCATAACGTCTATCATGGCCTAATCTATCAGTGACAAACTCTATTAATGACTCATCTTTTCCAAGTTCATTTAATATTAATTTAACAATATCAATATTTTGTTTTTCGTTGTTTCCACCAATATTGTAAACTTCACCAAGCTTTCCTTCATGCAATACCAAATCAATAGCTGTGCAGTGATCGTGAACATGTAACCAATCTCTAACGTTTTTACCATCACCATAAACCGGCAATTTCTTATCTTCTAAAGCATTAGAAATCATTAAAGGAATTAACTTTTCTGGAAATTGATAAGGACCATAATTATTAGAACAACGAGTAATATTCAACGGCAAATCAAAAGTTTCAAAATATGCTCTTGTAATTAAATCCCCACCTGCCTTTGAAGCAGAATATGGGCTGTTAGGTTGCAAAGGAGTATCTTCTGTGAAATAACCGCTTTCACCTAAGGTTCCATAAACCTCATCGGTTGAAATTTGAATGTATTTTTCAACTCCAAATTCTTTAGAGGCATTTAAAAGAACCTGTGTTCCCAAAACATTTGACTTAATGAAGATTTCAGGATCTTCTATACTTCTATCAACATGACTTTCAGCAGCAAAATTAATAACATAGTCACATTTTTTAACTAAATCATCGACAATGGATTTATCCCTAATATCTCCTTTAACAAATGAGTAATTATCTTTATTTTCAATATCTTTCAAGTTTTCAAGATTTCCACAATAAGTTAAGGCATCCAAATTAATAATATTATATTCAGGATATTTATCTACCATATACTTTACAAAATTGCTTCCAATAAATCCTGATCCACCAGTAACTAAAACATTTGTCATAACAATCACTAATATTTGATTTGAGATTCTTTTAAAGTTTTCCATTCCTTATCCTTATCGGACAAAATAATTTCATCAATATCATCCAGTGGCCAGTCGATACCGATGTCCTCATCATCCCATTTAATTCCACTTTCATCTTCGCCATGATAAAATTCTGTACATTTATAGACAAATTCCGCCTCTTCAGACAATACTACAAAGCCATGAGCGAATTTAGGTGGAATAAATAATTGTTTTTTATTTTCAGCAGATAATATGGCTCCAAACCATTTGCCGTAAGTCTCGGAATCCGCTCTTAAATCCACGCCAACGTCAAAAACTTCACCCTTAATGACACGAACTAATTTCCCTTGAGGATATTTAAGCTGCAAATGAAGCCCTCTTAAGACCCCTTTTGATGATTTAGACTGGTTATCCTGTACAAAAGTCAAATCATAACCCGCATCCTTGAAGTCCTTCTCATGATAAGTTTCCATGAAATAACCGCGATTGTCTTCAAATACAGTGGGTTCGACTAAAAACATCCCCTCTATGCCTGTATCTGTAAATTTAAATTTTCCCATATTACTACCCTCTTTTGGCTAAATTAAATAAATATTGACCATAATCAGTTTTTTTAAGCTCTTCAGCTGTTTTTAATAATTGTTCTTTAGTTATATAACCTTTAAAATAAGCAATTTCTTCAAGACAAGCTATATATAATCCTTGTCTTTTTTGAATAGTTTCAATAAAGTTTCCTGCTTCTAAAAGACCTGTATGAGTTCCCGTATCAAGCCAGGCCATACCCCTTCCAAGAAGTTCCACTTTAAGTTTTCCACGTTTAAGATATTCCTCATTGACTGAAGTTATTTCAACTTCCCCCCTCTCGGAAGGCTTTACATTTTTTGCAATTTCAATGACATCATTATCATAAAAGTAAAGTCCAGGAACTATGTAATTAGATTTTGGATTTTTTGGCTTTTCTTCAATTGATAATACATTCCATTCATCATCAAATTCGACAACGCCAAAATTTTCCGGATTATTAGTATAGTATCCAAATATTACAGCACCTTCCTCCATTTGTGTAGCCCTTTTTAGGATTTCTGTAAATCTATGTCCATGAAATATATTATCTCCTAAAATCAAAGCAACACTATCGTCACCGATGAATTCCTCACCAACGACGAATGCCTCTGCAAGTCCATTTGGATTTTCCTGAATTTCATAATAAAATCTAATTCCCAAACTACTACCATCACCCAGTAAATCTTTATACATTGGTAAATCCCTTGGAGTTGAAATAATCAATATTTCCTTGATTCCTGCAAGCATTAGAACAGAAATAGGATAATAAATCATTGGTTTATCGTATAAAGGTAATAACTGCTTTGAAACCGCCTTAGTAATTGGATAAAGACGTGTTCCAGATCCGCCCGCAAGTACTATTCCTTTCATAATATCACATTATTATATTTATTCTTATATATTTAAAAATTTCATGACTGACATTTAAAATTCAGTAATTCGTTTTCACCAGCCGCATCGACAAAAGTATCTATAATGTCTGAAGAAACACAATCGCTATTGATTAAAATTATATTTGTCTCAATGCCTATTTCACATAAACAATCATATAACGCATCTAAATTTTTTCCATAGTA
>NZ_JAZRHE010000039.1:0-45522 GCF_045644645.1 Methanobrevibacter sp. | reverse complement strand
TTGGCCTCCGACTTAAAGTTCAAAAAAGGTATTAATATTTAAAACTAATTTTAAAAGGTGAAAAAACCATGCCAACTGATGACGAAACATTAAAAAGGGATAGAGAAATTTTAACTCATATCCAACATAGATATGATGAGGAAGAAAGAAGATTTCAGACTGTTGACTCTAAAATTAGTTCGATGATTGCTGTATTAATAATGATTTTTACAATACAAGGGTCATTATTCACAAATATTTTATCCAATATGGATAAATTAAATATTTTTATCATTGTTCTTTTTATTATATCATTAGTATTATATTTGGTATCTATTGGTTTTTTTATCAAAGCTCATTATTTTAAAAAGTTTTCTGCAACTCCAAAACCTTCTTTTTTAATGAATGAAGGTTCAAACGATGAATCTGAACATACGATTGTTAAAGATATGATTGCATTATATGGGGATTGTGTGAATGAAAATGAAGAAATAATAGAAAATAAAACAAGCATCGCAAAAAAAGGTTTTAATTTTTTAATTTATGGTGGATGCTTAAGTTTCATTTTCTTTGTTTGTTTTTTATTTGAATTATTCATCTAGTGTTTTATTTTCTAAGTTTTTATGTTTGGTAGCACCCTTTTCGACATATACTTTTCCATCTTCTTTTAAGGGGTAAGGATTTTTTGAGTCTTCTTTTTTGTCTTCACTCAATATTTCACCTCCATTTTATACTTTTTATTCTAAACATTTATAAATGATTTTTACATTTTTTTATCATAGTCATTTCGCTACTTTAAAACTTGTTTTCCACCTGGAATAAGTGGTTAAACTGTTCCATCAAATCACCCCATTTATTTCCTGGGTAAAAAAATAGCTTAGCTTACCATATAAAAAAAGTCTTTTTTGTTACCTCCTTTTGTGTAAAAAGACAATTTTTTAGTAACTCCTCATAATAATGAGGGGTTACTCATAAAAAACTTTTTTTTTAAATTATATTTTTTTGTCGTAATGTGAGATAGAATAAAAATACTTTTTTAGAGGATTTAAGGACTCCTCATCTCACAACCCAATTTAAAAGAATTTACTAAAAAAGGCTGAATTAAGAATGGAAACTAAAAAAGAATTCCAATGGTATGTTCCATTGCAGAAAAATAATACTTTAGAAGATGTGAAGTATCAGCTCAATGAGAATGGATCATTGGACATAGAAGGAATTGCAAGTACAATCAATAAAGACTTGCAAGGCGATGTGATGTTACCATCAGCTATTGATTCCATGAAGAAACAAATATTGGCCATGGGTAAAAATCTTCATGGAGACCATGAACCATTCCTTTTCAAAGGATTACTTGGAGCTGTCAACAAAGTTGATGAAACGGATGATGATAAGCTCCGAATCGGTGCTACTGTACTATCTAAGTATGCACAGGATATTAAGGAAATGATTGATATCGGTGTGAATCTTGGATTCAGTGTTGGTGGTGCTGCTACAAAGTATAAACTCAATAAAAGTAATGGTTTGGACATATCTGATGTGTATCTACGTGAAATTAGTTTAACTGCAATGCCCGCTAACCTTGAGACATTAGGCACAGTCACAACTCAAAAAGGAGTAGTGCAAGGCACTTGTCTCGGAGGCATTTGCCAGGAACTATCTAAAAATTTTAAAAAAACTCGAGAAGAGGAGATTACTATGTCTGAAGAAGAAAAAAAATAATCAAGAAGAAAATAAACCTCACGAAGAGGATTTAGACTCTAAAATTAAAAACATTGTTGATGAATTATGGGCTGAAAAACAACAAGGCATTGTTGATGCAGTTGTTAAAGAAGTCCGTTCAGAAATTAAAAATCTTGTTCAAGAAGCAATGAACCCTGAAGAACAAGGAGAAACTGGTGAAAGTGTTGAAAAATCATTTAACCCTGAAGACTTAGGGCCAGTCATTGCCAAAGCTGTACAAGAGGAAATGACAGATTTCAAAAAACAATTCTTTAAAAATATTGATAATAATCGCAACCCACAAAGTGGAGTGGATTTACAAAAACAAGAAGACCTTCTTAACAATAAACAAAAAGAAGAACTTACTAAAACTTATTCCACTGAAGAAACCGCAAAAATCTTAATGAAAAGACAAAGAACTGTTAATCCAATAATGGGTGCAGTATTAAATAATTTAGGTGAATAGATATGTCTGAAGAAATGAGTATGCAAGAAATTATTTCTAAAGTAGCAACTAATTCTGCTGAAATTCAAGAATTACAAAAAACATTCCAACAAGTGTCAGATTATCCAAATGCAATGCAAATTGAATATTCTGATAAGTTACAAACTAAAACTTTTGAAAGAGCACCTTTACTTAGGTTCTTAGAATCAAAAGGTCAAGTGTTTGATAATAAAGCAGCTATTGTTGGTTACTTTAAAGAAAATCCTGGTGAAGAAGACACAAAATGGATTGATGAATTAGAAGATCTTCCAGATTCAAATGCAGAATCCATTGATGAAATCACTGAAAAAATGAAAACAATTGCAGCACCAATCGAAGTCAGTATGATGTCTCAAATGGGAAATCATTATGTTGATATTCTCAAAAGAAGACAAGACCAAAAGTTCATTGAAGTAAACACTAAAACTGATGCTGCAATCATCGAAGGTTTCGGTACTAGTGCTAAAAAAGATTTCAAAGGTGTAACTAGACATGTTACCACAAATACTGAAAACTTAAATGGTGAACCTATCACTGAAGATATTATTGATGACATGTTAGAAGACATTCATAACAATAATGGTAATCCGGATGTTATGGTTGCGTCTTATGGTGTTGCTAAACAATTAAAAAAGATTGTTGCTCCTTACAGACGTTACAATGACAAAATTGACATAGGTTTAGGTCACCGTGTCACTAGTTATGAATCTATGGATGGTACTGAAATACCTATTCTCGTAGAATCAAACTATGATGTTGCTGGTGGAGATAAATTAGCTATTCTTGATTCTGAAACTTTAGAAGTACGTAGATTAATGCCACCTACATTAATCACTGATTTACCAGTCAACAAACTCGCTTACAAAAATGTTATCGCAGCATTCTTAACCATGTTAATGAACGGTGAGTTCAAAAATGGTATGATTACTGGTATTGGTCCTGGAGAATAAACATTCTCCATTTTGATTTTATTTTTATTAAATTTAATGGAGCTGATTAACGATGGCATTAACTAAAAAGCAATTAGCAGCATTAGATTCCTGCCCATGTCTTAAAGAATTAAAAGATTGGTTTATTGCAATTGACAATGAAGATGAACCTGCACCAATCAAAAAATATCATTTCATCAGTTATGGAGAATCAGCATGCACTACTGAATTAGGCCGAGGTACTGTTAAAACAACTGGTGTAACTACTTCAGGATATATTCAAGTCAAAGTAACCAGTAACAGTACAGACCAAAGTTTTGTAGGTCAAAAATTCTATGTTGTTGATACTGCTGAACCTGACGGTGAAACTGTTTATCAATTATACGCTGGTGCAGGAACAGGTGCTACTGGAATGTATGTAAAAATTTCTAATACTGCATTCCCAGAATAAGTGACTTTTTTACTTTTTTGAATTTCACTTATTTATTTTAAGTGGGAGGGATAGTAAAAAATGTCAGAAGAAGAAACAACTAATCATGATGAATTAGATAACTCAAGAGCTTTAATTATTAAAAAAATAAGTGCATATATTGGTGTTCCAATACTGCCGACTAATTTTACTCAATTTGAAAAATTTGATGGTGAAACTTTACATGTGAACATGTTCCCAATAAAAGAAGTAACTAATTTGACTATTGACAATAAACCTATTTCTGAGTTTACTGTTGATAATCAAGCTGGTTTAATTTACTTCCGACAACATTATACTGGTTTTTTGACGTTGGAGTATACAGCTTGTTTAACTGAAAATGATTATTCCTTGTATATTGAACCTTTAGTGGAAGATATGCTGGAATATGAAAATGATTCTGGTTGGGCAAAGAATGCTTCAAGTATTCGTGAAGGAGATGTCAGTATAAACCTTGATACAAGTATAGGTAAAGGTGCTTTAATACAGAAAAACTTGGATAATTTAAAGAGCATGTTTAACACTTATGCGAGAATGATTTAAAATGATTCCCTCCTTTTTTAATAACACCACTATTCAATTATATTCATACAGCCCTACTGGAGAATATGATGAATACGGTAAAAAATTTGAATATGTTTGTAAAGGTACTTTTGAAGTGGATCTACAACCATTAACTCCTGAATCAAGTCAAAAAGTATTCGGGAGAATAGAACAGGATTCATATAAAATGTACCTATCAAAGGATATTCCTATTGAATCAACTGATTTAATTAAAATCCCAGATTTGGGAACTTTTGAAATAGTGGGAACACCGGAAAAATGGAATCATTTATTAGAATACACTAAAGTAACCATTAAAAAACATCGCAAAGAAGGTGCTGTCTAAATGGTTCTGGAAATAGAAGTTGATTTTGGTTCAAAATTTGAAAAAATAACTAATGGTAACTGGAATCAAATTATTGACAGTGCTTTAAAACGAATGGTTGCTGAAGCAGATTCTATTTGTCAAAAAGAAGCACCTGTAAGGACAGGAACTCTCCGAAGAAGTATTGGTGCTTCACATCCTAGCATGTGTGTAGTTTGCCTTACTGGAGTAAACTATTGGGGTTATGTTCAATATGGAACCAGTAGACAATCAGCGAATCCATTTGTAACTCGAACCATCATGGAAGTAAAAAGTAAAAGATTATTTGAACTTAATCTTCGAGATGTACTGATTTCTCAAGGAATTTATTAAAAAAATGGAGGAATAAATTTTATGTTTCCTATGGAAAAAGCAATTTGGAATTTATTGAAAAATTCAATTTATTATGATAATGAAATTGTACTTCCTTTGATTCGTAGATTAACATCTCAAGATGAAACTCCCTGCATTACTATTCAACAAGCTTCAGAGGTTTACATCTCTGGAAAAAGAATACCTAATGCAAATGAGATTATTGAGTTGAAAAATAATGCGGAAGTATGGATCAATATATGGTGTGATACAGAAGAGCAAAGAAACTCTTTAGTGAATCAAGTAGAGACTCGTATCTTTCAAGCATTAGCTAATCATTATACGACATGCGCTAGGTATGATGATGGGGATTGTACTTTTCTGGAAAAGGAGTGTGCAACAAGGAATGTTACAAATGGTCGTACTGCTAAATGTCAATGTCCATATCCAAATGATTATGATTATTGTAGTTGGTTTAAACAAAATCAAATCATTAAGCGCACATTTGCGATAACTGGAGAACAAGACATGGATGAATTAGATTTAGTTAAACCAGTGCTTAGAACAATAATTAAAGTTGGAATGAATTATTATAAATGTTATAACGTTGGAGGCCATGAAATTGGCAATCTGATAGTTAATGAGGAATTATTATGACAAAAACTAAGAAAAAAGAAACCTCTGAAGAAAAATTCACATTAGTGGAATTAGTGAAAAATTCAGATTTACATTACCCATTAATAGTCCTGAATCTTTCTCATGCAGGTTTATTACAACAATATGAAAAAGAAGTTGAAGAAGAAGGCATTTTTGACATTGAGCCTTCAATAACTTTAACCGAATTTAACAAAATAATGGAGGCCTAAAATTATGCCTGATTCAAAAAGACCTGGAGTATATTTTGATGAAACTACTGAATTTGAGCTAGAAGGAACCGGCGGTAAAATCCCTGTTTTTATTGGTAAAACTGGAAATACTGCTGCAACTGGTTATAAAGTAGATGGTACTCAAGTACTCAAGTTCAAACATTATAATGAAGTTTGCAGAAGTATCGCAAATGGTGGAATCGGAACAGATACAACTTCCAACCCTCTACTTGCAGTTTTAGAAGAGTTCTTCGAGGAAGCTGAACCAAAATCTGCTGAAGATGTGGGTATTCCTTACATTTATGTCATTGACGTAGGAGCAGGAACTAGTAAAGATGTTTGGTTAACCGCATTAACAACTGCAAAACGTAAACCAGAGGCTATAGTTGAAGTATATTACGGAGCAGAAAACATCAGCGATAATAATTATACTTTCACAGATTTTATTATGGCTGCTAATGCAAGTATCGCCACCGAGACTGCTAACTTAAATCTTCGTAATGGATTTATCACTAAAGCAGGGGAAACTGATGCTAACTTAATTGCTTTAAATCCAACCAATGGAGGAATTTTAAAATCTCGTATTGGTATAGTTGAACCAGATAAATTTGGTAAACATGTTGCAATGCTTTGTTGCACACCATACTGGATTGAACCAGGATTCCTTGAATATCGCACTGTAAATGTTGGGGAATTTAAAGAAAGAACTGATGCAGAAATTGTAGCATTGCAAAATGCAGGTATCATATTTGGGGCTGATGAAATAGTAGCTGATTTAGCTGTTGCGCGTATGAACCTTGCAGTAAGCACTGCTTATGCTGCAAGCCCAAGACCTGCTGATAGTCTTTTCCATGCTAGATTCAATGCAGACCATTTATTAAGAGAAGTGTTTAAAGCAATATTCACTCAAGTGAAAGCAAATGAAACTGCGACTTATCTTGTTAAAGCACAAACAAAAGTTGATGCTGAAATTGATGCTGAAGTTGAAGCTGAAAGAATGATTCCATTTAACGCCGAAACTGGAGAGGGAACCAAATTAACACTTGTTGAATCTGATATTGAGCCATACAATGCAGAATTAGTTGGTCAAATTCACGGTATTAATTGTACTCATGCAATTAATGTAAGAGTTAAAATTAAAAATCCTGCTCTTAAAGCGGCAGGAGTATAGAGGAGGTTCATTATGCCTGTTGAAACTATTTATTATGGAGAATCACAGTTACTATTCGGAGATTTAGAGATTCCGTGTGATTCATTTAAGATAACTTTTAAAAGAGATAGTGAAGATTTAACTGCAAGTAACAGTAGCACTCCTTACGGCACCCAATTCGGGAAAGTAACTATTGAAGCAGAAGCATCAGATATTGACCCAGCATTAAGAAAACCCGTAAAAAAATTATGGGAACAAAAAGTAAAAGACACTCTCGCGTCATATGACTTTGAAGAAGATACTGGAAATCTTATAGAAGATGATGTACTTTACGGAGCATACATAACAGAAGTAAGTAAAGATACTGCTAATAAACCATTTAGTATTAAGTTTGGTGCTACAGGTTTTAAGAAACAAAACTAAAATTATTTTTTTTGTTTCTTTTATTTTTTTTGGGAATTTTTTTAAAACATTTTTTTTTTTATGATTTCGTTTTTATTGAAATCGTAATTTTTTATTCTTATTATTCTTTTTCAAAAAAAAAGGAGGAATGTTAAAATTGACTAAAGATAAAAAAGCTGCAAAAATGGAAAAACACTTATTAAAAACTCAATTTCCATTAGAATGTAAAGAATTACCTTACGAACATTTAGATGATGATGAAAAAATTGTTGTGGATAAATGTATAGAACATGAAGATCTATCTGAGGATGAGTTCAGTTTGCTTAAAAGAACGTTACAGAAATATCGAAAAGCAATACGTAAACACAAACCCTCTGAAACTGTGGCTTCTGTTGAGAAAACAATACAAATTATTGAAACTGAACAGGAATTATTGGATATTTTGGATAGTCCTGAAATGAAAACCTTGCTAGTGCATTTACCACTTGACGGAAAAATTTATGAGTTAAATTTTGAAATACTTCCGTTAGATAATAGCCGTGCAGTAAAAGGAATTGGCATGCAACTTGAACTTTTCAAGGATTTCACAAAAGAAGAAACTCAACTTTATACTAAATCACAAGCAGGTGAAGAATTATCTCCAGAAGAACAATTAATAGTTGATGAAATGAGTAAAGAAATTGCAAAAAGAGCTAATGAACAACAAGAAGAGATTATAGTCATGTTACTGGCTAATCAATTAAGACTTCCTAACAGTAATCAAGATGTTGAAGCACGTAAAAAATTCTGGGAGAAATTCCCATTCAATGCTAAATTATCTATTTTTATGAAAGTAGAAAACAAACTTGGACTCACTGAGTACAGTAATACAAAACTTTTTCCAACTGGTAACTAGTTTTATGGGGGAAGTGTATTTCAGAATCAGTAAAGATTTTGGAATAATGCCGAGTGAAGTGATCCGGAAAAAATTCACTCCTGATATGAGATTTCTTATTTTAAAATATAGTGAACAGATAAGGCAAGAAATGAGAGAATATCAGAAAATTAAAGAAAAAAGTAATGATTTGTAGAGGTTAAGTAAAAATGGCAACTAATGAAGAAGTAATGGTGTATTTCAAAGGTGTGGATAATGTTTCCAGCACTGCCAATAACATTAAACGTAATGTGAGTGGTATTGGAGATACTGCATCCGGAATCCGTGGTAAAATTAGTGGTATTGCAAGTAGTTTTGATATGGTATCCTCTGCAATTACTGGAGTTCTTGGTGGTATGAGTCTTATGGAGCAGGCCACTAGTATGTGGGAAGCTGCAACACAAAGACAAAGTTCTCAATTGTATCTCATATCTGCTTTTGGGGAAGATGCTAAAGATAAAGCAATTGAAATGCAAGGGAAAATTCAAGATATTGTTTCTCAAGTTCCTGGTGATGATACTTTTATGAATGTAATATTATCAGGAGCGCTTGCAAAACAAACTGACTTGAGTAATGATAAACTTAAGGAAGGAGCGAATGCGATTGCTGATTACCTTGCAGGAAGCGAAATGCAAGGTAAAAATGCCATGGAAGCTCAACAAGATATGAAATCATATATTTTGAGTGGAAGTACTTCAGAATTAGAGCGTTCAAGTATTTTAACTAATCAAGTTGATAAATTAAAAGACCAAGCTACTGTTTATGATAGAATTAACGCTTTAAATGATGCATTAAAAGCCGAAGGATTTGCAGGGTTAAGTGAAGCTGATTCGGCTGCTAATGCTATGACTGAATTCCAAGGCCACATTGAAAAAGCACAAGCGGATTTAGGGACTGTGTTTTTACCATATGTTCAAGATATATTAAAAGGGTTCAATGCTTGGGATACTAGTGTTGGTGGTGGTCTTTCTATGGCTATTGTTGGTGTAGGCACTGCTTTGAGTGGTGTTGTTACTGGTATTGGCACTATTGGAACTGCTTTCACTGGTTTAAATAGTATGATTGAAACTTTTGGGATGATTAAAGAGGTTCTTTTTGGTGCTCAAGCTGCTGAAGAAGCATTAACTGCAACAACAGCTGTTTCAACGGGGGTTACTGAAGCTCAAACAAGTGTTACTTCATTACTTGCTGAATCTCAAATGGCAGCTGCATTATCTGAAGCGGGTTTAACTGAATCTGAAGTTGCAAATATGGCTGCCATGTATGGTGCAACTGATGCTATTGTAGCTCAAGAGGCTGCTACAACTGCATTGGATGCTGGAAATTTAACTGCAATTGCTTCTCAAATGGGTTTATCTGAAGCAGAGTTAAGTTCTGCAATTGCTCATGCTAGTAATATCCCAGTTTTAGAGGCTGAAGGTGTGGCTGCTGAGACAAGTAGTGCTGGATTTTGGTCAATGGCAGCTGCGGAAATTGCAACATTATGGCCAATTCTTGCAATTGCAGCTGCCGTTGCAGCATTAATTGTTATTATTGAACAAATAGGTGAATCACTTGGATGGTGGACAGATTTCAGTACAATGTTAGATGCCATTAAAGCAGGAGTAATGCGTTTATGGGATGCTTTTATGAATAGTCCTCAAGTTCAAGGAACATTAGCAGCGATTCAAGGTGCATTCAATAATCTGATGAGTGCTTTACAACCAGTGTTCTCATGGTTAACTGCAGCATGGAATAACTTATTCAAAAGTGAAGGTGCAGGAAGTGGAGGGCCTGATGTTGTAAGAATGATTATAGATGTCTTTGGACAATTAGGAAGCATTGCAGGGCAAGTATTTGGTTTATTACAACAAGGTTTTCAAACAGTTTCTTATGTGATAACTCCATTATTGAACGGATTGTGGATGATTAGTGTAGTATTCTCACAATTGGCTGATGGAAGTATGTCTTGGCAAGATGCTTTCATACAAGTTATTACTATAATTTGGTCCGCATTGACTAATTTCGGTTCAAGGGTAGGTCAAATTGCATTGCAAATTGGAGCAAGAATATTAAGTGGTATTGTTAATTATGTTCGCCAAATACCTGGTAGATTATGGTCCTTTTTAAACCTTGCAGTAGGTAGACTGGTAATGTTTGCAACGGTTGCTGCGGTTCGTGCTAGATATGCAGGTATGAGAATAGTGAATGGTATTATTAATTACATTCGACAATTGCCTGGTAGAGTTGGACAATTTATGATGCAATTACCAGGAAGAATCGCTGCTGCTGCAGGTGCTGCGGTTAGTGCTGCTACAAGTCTTGCAACACAAGTTGTGAATGCAGTCAAGAATGGTATTGTTGGTCTTGCACAAACTGTTTATAATGAGTTTATGAGTATTCCTGACAAGATTAATAGTGCAGTTTCAAATGCAGTTCAAGCCGCCGCTAATTTTGGTAATGATATTAAAGATGCTGTATTGAATGCTTTGAATATTGCAAGTCCAGGTATTATTCAAAAGAAAATTGCTATTGAGTTTGCAGATATTCCTGGCCGTATAGGTGAATCTAATAAGTATGTATATAGTGCTGCTAGAGATTACGCAGGAAATATTCTTCGTGGTTTTAATGCTCCACAAATGGACATTAGAACATTAGGAGTAATAAGACAAAATTCAGATTACACTCCAAGTCCATCTAATCACAATACAACTATAATTCATGTTCATGAAAACGCTGTTCCTGTCGATGCGAGGAACATGACAAAACAGGAAGCTCAAGGTGTAATAACATATGCATTAGAAGATTTGTTCAGTAACCCTGAAGGAGCTGGAGGTGTATGAAATGGCAATGTATAACATTCCGACTGAAGGATCTAATTTAGAGATTATGGGTTTTCCTTTTTTCATTGAAAATGTTTCACCGGGAGAGGCATTTCGTAGAAGAGAATATAATTTTAATGGTATTGTTGGAGGAACCCAAAAAGTTACTCCTGGTGCTTACGTAGGATTAGATTTCAGTATAACTACTCATGTTCCTATTGATCCAGATAGGCCTGATGAACACAATAGTATTTTTCAGGAAATGATGAGTAAACAAGTTGAGGTTATCTCTCCAGAACTGGGAGGGCGGTTTAATGCTGTTGTAGTGATTAAACCGGAGCATGATAAATTAGACCATTTAAAATTAACTATTAATATTAAAGAAGTTCCAGATAGTCAAAGTTTAATCCCTGGCGAAGAGTTCACAGTTCCTGCAAAAAGAGAAGTTGAAACAAAAGGAGAAGCGAATGCAACCAGCAATACTTCAAGTTTGTTATCACAACTTAGAGGAACAAGTACTGCCGGATGGGCTGGTGTCAAAACTGGTACGGTTGATAAAAGTACATTACAAAGTTTACTTGATAAAAATGGAATTAGTAAAATTAACAGTATTGCTAAAAAAAATAAAGGAAGTGCATAAATGGCTGAAAATTCACTTTCTAAAGCAGGTTTGGAAGTATATGTTACAGAACCCGTCGAAGATCCTAATGTCACAGCTATTGGTAATGTGAATATGACTGGAACTGCCAATATGGTAGGTGATATTGGTAAAAGTAGTGGTTTTACATTTGGAACATCTTCAGAAACAGAAGAAGATGAAGAAGAAACAACAACTACTTCTAGCAATACTGACCCTTCTAAGAATTTTGTCTTACAAAATGGAAAAATATTATCTATAGATTATGTTGGTGAATTGTTTAGTGATAGTTTTGAAAGTGATTACAAAGATATTAGCAGTAATTCCAGTGTGAGTGTACCTATTGAATATCTAAATTTATTTTTTAAAGGGAAGAAAATTGCTTTAAAAAAAGCATGGCAAAATGGAATTCTCAATTGGGAACATATGGAAACTGCGATTCTTGGTTTCATAACTGAATTAACATGGAATAAAGATAAAGTTGATATCAAAATCAGTGGAATGGATAAACTATTAGAAGCTGAAGCAGACTTAGAATTCACACAAACTAAAAGAAGTGAAGTTGTCAAAGCAATCATTGAAGCGGCAGGATTAAAAGCCAAAGTTGATGTAACTGGATTAATTGATGATGTGATTGACTTCAGTACAAAATCAAGTAGTGGGAGTGATGAAGAGGGTAGTGGTGAATCAACTGGTAGTGCCAGTATTGATGAAGCAGTTAATAAAGCTATTAAAGGAAAAAAAGACCCTCTTGATAAAGCAAAAGCAATCGATAAGGCATTTAAGAATCATGTTTTTTACAGTTATTATTGGGATGTGCATCACCCTAACCTTGATGAGGCATGGAAGAATGCACATTTGAATTGTGCCGATGGGGCTAATGTATTATGTGCGATGTTCATAAAAGGTGGATTAAATGCAGTTATTTTACATGTTCCTGAGCATTATATTGTTAAAGTTACAATAAAAGGCAAAGCATACTTCACAGATAATGCAGCATCAGATGGACAGCATACCACAAGACCATTCGGTGAAGTTTGGAGAGGAAACACAAGTGGTTCAGTAGTTGGAACAAAGATTCCTGGATAAAATGGGGGGGTTAAAAAAATTGACAAGTTATTATGTTTGTGCAGATAATATTGATGGTAGGGAAAACTCAAGAATAAATGCATTAATGGAAGCAATGAAAAAAAAGGGACATTCTGCTACAAGTGGTGGTGTTGGTCCGAATACTGTTCAATCAAAAGGATTATCCAGTTCAAGTAGTGGTATGGTTGGTGTTTTTATTGTTGGAGGTTCTGATGCAGGAATGTATGTTGACTTCAGAGATGGGTTGAAAAGAGGATACTATCACTACAAACATATGAAAGTTGTATTTGCAAGTGAAACTGCAACAACCGATAAGTGGATTACTTGTAATGGATTAGCAAATACCCCATTGGTCAGAGCTCACGATGATAATTATAGTGGCTCTAATATTGATGCTGTAGGTCAAACGGCAAAAGCTTTCTTTGATGCAAATAAGCAGTATATCAGCTATGCTTGTGGGAAGAAAGGATGTACTTTTCAAGATGTTATAAATAATTTTTTCAGTGGTTCTGAAGATGGTTCGGGTGATGATTCAGAGGGGGGCACAAGTTCAACATTAAAAGAAGCATTGAAAAAAGCAGTATCAGGTTGGGATGGTGAAGTTGAAATCAATCTCAGAGAAGATACAGTTTATGTTAATAAAATTCATGATCCAACCGAAACCAAATTGTTAATCAATGAGTTTGATAATGTTATTTTTGATAGTGTCACTACTACAGATTTGAATCCTCAAACCCCAAATAAAATTATTATGAATTATCAAGGTCAAGAATTATCTTTGAAAGATGAAATAAGTATCAAAAGATTTGGAGAAATTCCGTTTACTGTTATGCCTGATGAATTTGTGAAATCATATGAAGATGCAATTGCCTATCTTCAAAGAGTTTGGAACAAAATTCGTCGTGACGATGCTAGACAAGTGGAATTAAAAGTTAATGGTGATTTTAGTTGGAAAACTGGTTTATGGGCGAGAACATTTCTCCCTTCTTTTTTTATTGATGATTATATGTATATTATCCGTACTTCTGATGAGGAAGACAGTTCAGGTAATTGGACTACTAATTTAACTCTTGTGGATTACCCCCCTAGTTTTGGTGTTGAAGAAGAAGAACCAGAAGAAGAAGATGAAGAGTCAGATGAAGATGTGGAGGAATAAATAAAATGACTGGGTTTAAAAATATCACTGTAACTGAAGGTCGTACCCGACAAGCATTCAAAGACGGTGTTAAACAATCGATTCTACCTCAAGTTAAAGAAACAGTTAAAACAGCTGTTGAAAATGAGCGTATAAGAACTGGTGTAATTACTAGATATTATCCGTATTTGGATAAAGCGGAAGTTAAACTTGATGATACTAAAAAAACAGTTTTATGTAAAATTCTTCATCGATTTGGTGGAGATATGATTGATTTCTACACCCCACTTGAGTATGAGGAAAGTTTTGATGAAGGTCTCCAAGAACCCTGCATTATTCCACGTGCAAGGCATAATGTTTGTGTTTTACAGATTAATGATAATGATAGTGATGAAAATCTTATTTTAGGATATTATCAGAATACCGATGTTACAGGATTTACTCCTGCTAAAGCAGGTAATATTAAGTTAATGAGTATTACAGAACCGAATCTCTATTGGATTGAATTTGGCCCCAATGGTTTAAATTTAAGATTACCAAAGAATCCAAGCATTGAAATGGGAACATTACCTGTTGAAATGGAAAATGGGGATTTTTACACTAAAAAAGAAGTTGATGAGAAATTAAAAAACACTGGTGATTCACTTGGTGATATGACTTATAGAGAACTCTTAGAAACCACTGAAGATTATAAAGAAACATTAGAAGACCATGTATATACATTGTTCCGTGGGGACTGTTGGACAATCAACAATAACTTTGAATCAAGCGCAGCAGTTACAAGCCAAACTTACAGGGATTTAACAGTTACTGGAACATTCCGTACGAAAAACGACCTAATTGGGTTATATTGGAATTCACAAGATCCTATCCAACATCCTTACATCAGTTATGGTTCTCGTAGTGATTATACTAATGTAATATTAGAATTTGATTACACCATGACTGGTTGTAAAGACTTTGCAGACAATAACAATCAACCTGTGAGTATAACTATTGGTAAAAACAACGGTGCAGTATATTATTTAACAATGAATCGTTTTATTAATAATGGGCATGTAAGATTGGATTTCAACAATTTAACTTTACTTCCTGGAAATGAATATATTAATGAAAAAGGTGAAACAATTACAGTCACTGAAGAAACACCTTTATCTGTAAATGACATTAAATTCATAATGCTTGTAATTGTTCCCACTAATTTTGTTGAGAATAAAACTGAATATACAATTATGGCTAATGCAGACTTTACTTGTAAAATTACAAATATTTCAGTTACCAATGGTAAAATTTGTAATGAGCATGCAATTCTTGAACCTCACTCATATAGATTATGCGAAGGCTATGATGATTTTTATGATTTAAACCCTAAAAGAGTTTGTCGAGAGATGCGAAAATTAGGTTACGCTGAATGGCTTGACCTTTATATTGGAGCATCACATTTCTATGAGAAAAGTGGCACTCCAGGAGATAAAATTGATGCACGAAACTTTGGTCATACTCGTACTGAGAAAATGGTGTTGGATAAGAATGTCCCTTTGAATCGTGCATTCCGTGCATGGTTAGATTGTTACAGTAGAGAATTAAAAGCAAATGACTGCCCTAACCTTGTAGTGTCTGTATCTATGGAAAATTTGCAATGTCCTATAAGTTGGAGGCAAAGGGATTGCAACGGCAATTATGCTCTTACAGGTTGGGTTCCATCTACATTTTTTTATAGCCCGTGTAATGACGAAGTAGCTCCTTATATGCAAATGGTGAGTGAAGCATGTTTAGATATTGTTGTAGCGAATGATATGCAACCAATTTTACAGATGGGTGAGGCTTGGTGGTGGTGGAATGAAAATGATAAACCTAATCAACCTCCTTGTTTTTATGATGATGCAACTCGGACAAAATATGCAAATACATTTGGAGAGAATATTCCTGAATATAATAATGCTTGGGGAAATTTTGATGCAAGTGTAATGCATTGGTTAAATCAACAATTATGTAGTTATAGTGATAAGCTCCGTGAAGTTGTAAAATCAAATAAATATGCTAATGGATTATATATGGCTTTGTTTTTCCCACCATCCGTATTAGATACAGACCGTGTACCTGCAATGATGCAAGAGGTTAACTTCTTAAAAAATGCGTATCATCCAGCCAAACTTGATGTATTGCAAATTGAAGACTACGACTGGGTAACTGGATTACCACAATCTCCAGAGACAAAAGAAAGAGACCGTAGTCATCACCATATCGCTTATGAGATAGGTCAGAAACTCGGATTTAGAGAGAATCGGTTGCATTATTTTGGTGGTTTTGTTCAATATGAAAAAGATGCGAAAGAGTTTTGGAGGTTAATCAAGCAAGCAATGGATGATGCTCTTGATAAGAATTTTAAAGAAGTTTTTGTATGGGCAGGCAGCCAAGTACGGAGAGACAAGAAAATTATTGGTTATGATAATATGGAGTTAGTTCAACAATTAATTTCAAATTAAAAAAATGAATTATAAAAAGGATGTGGATTATGACTTTGCCGGTAGATACTGATAGTTCTGATTATAAATTCAATAAAACATTGAATGAAGATGTTAAATTAGTTAGTAATGAATATGGGAAATATGATTTAGCTATGGAGAATGGAGACTATGTCAATATTACTGGATTGGATTCTTTACGAAATGCTTGTATCATAGCAATATTGACAAGGCACAATGAATTAAAAAATAATCCTACATATGAGGGTTTTGGTTGTCGTGTTCATGATCTTATCAAAGGAAATAAAAACAAATTATTACGATATAAAATGGAAATTAGTCTTATGGAAACTTTAAATCAAATGAGACGGATTAAAACAGTCAATTGGTTAAAAATTGTGGAAGATGATGTTCAATCATATAGGGTTTCTTTCAGCATTACAAGTATTAATGATGAAACTGTGAAAGGTAAGGTGGCATTATGAATTATAGAGAAAAGAGTTATGAAGAAATTTTTGAAGTAGCTTTGAATAATTGTCTTGAAAAAGGTTTAATCAGCCATGCAGATGAATTCATGTCATATATCAATAATCACGAAGATATTTCAAACTATTATGTGATGGATAAATCAGTAATGTCATTTCTTGGGGCATTATTTTACAAATATGGTTTAACTCCAACTTATGAATCTGCAAAAGTGGAATATGCGGGAGGGTTTGATTTAGAGGATATTGGTAAAATTGCTGGAATAAAGAGACCTGCGGCTATCCATGCTGAAGTAGATTGCACATTTGCATTAAAAGACCCTATTGATGAAGATGTTGAAATTCCTGCGGGGATAATTGTTTCTACAACTAATGGACTTATTCAGTATAAAACTATTGAGGATATTTTCATTGCTACTGGTGAAACTGAAACTACTGTATCCGCTAGAGCAGTAATCGGTGGTGTGAGTAGTAATATTATTGAACACAGCATTTCTAAGATTGTTTCAGAATTAGAGTATAATTTAAGTGTTACAAATAATAAGCCAAGCACTAGTGGTAGAGAAGCTTACACTGATGATGAATATCGTTACTTAATTATGAACCATAGAAAAATTGAAATAAAAGGTTCTAATGAAGCTTTTGAAGAGTATCTTGCTAATTTCGATGGACTTGACTCTTATAATCTTGTTCCTAATTGGGATGGGTCAGGTACAGTAAAAGTAATAATGGATCCTGGAACACCGGAACAGTTAAATCGAGCATATGATGATTTACAAAATAAAGTTTCTCAAACAAGTCAAGACATTGTAATGTGTGCTGCTGATAAGAAAACAATTGATATTTATGCAGTTGTTAATGTGGATATAGATCAAATCAATCCTTACAGTGAAATTGAGAAAGAAAACATTAAAGCAAGATTAATATCATGTATTAAAACTTTCATTGATGGGGGTTATATGAACAATGGTCGATGGTATCCTGGGTTGTATCTTGGTGAGGATTTTATTCCTCACAAATTGGCTGTTTTTTTAGATATTGAAGTTCCAGAACTGAAAAATATCGATTTTACTTATCCTACAGGTTATGTGAAGATATCTGATGAAGAAGTAGGTGTTAGTAACAATATTACAATTGAGATGATATGATGACTGTTTTAAAAACATTACTAAGTATGTTCCCATCTCTTTTTAATAAGGATGAAAATAGTAATTTTTATAAATCTCAATATGTTACTTCTGAGATGTTTCGTGATTTGTATCAATCCTTATTTGATATTACTGAAAGTTTAAAATTGGACAAGAGAGTATTTATTTTTCGGGAGCAAAATAGTTCTTATAATTATATTATTCATTTTCAAGCTAATTTTCCTAATTTAAAAAATGTAACTATCTATAAAAATGATGAAATGATATACACAGAGTCATTTGAGGAGGATGATTTTGTTGATACCTTTGAGTATTCTTATAGTCATAGTACATTAGATGACGGTTATGCTGAGGATGTTGTGATTCCTCCAGACTCTTTTCGTTTATATGTTGAAACATGGACGGAGCATATCATTGAGAAAGGATATCCTGAAAATGATACTCAAAAAGGAGATATTTTTGACCATGATATTAGTCTCGATGAAATTGGGGCTTTACATGATATTCCTAGAAAAGAATATTTGACGGGTCTTTCTCCGAATTTGTATCCTGCAACAGAACCCCCATATAACAATCAAAAAACAGAAGATGATTATCATTACATGAAAAGAATAATCACTTATGCAGAAAAGCTTCATACTACTCCAGCTCCAATTTTGGAAATATGGAAACTTTATGGTATCGATGCCACAATGGAAAACAGAGAAAAATTAATATTAAAATTTTTCGATGAATCAAAACATATTGATGAGGAAACGGGTTTGTATAATCCCGATTGGATTCCAGAACCATGGGAGCATAAAGACACATTTTGTAGTTATGAGCAAGTTGGTGGAAAATTCTTGTTTATAACTCCTGAAACCAACATGCCTACTGTAAATAATGATTTAATGATTAGTTTCAAAATTTTAGACGCATTTGGAAAAGAAATCGAAGAAGATTATACATACACTATTAAAATTCAAGATACAATCATTGCAACAGACCTAACGGAAAATCAGTTCATTATTCCAAAAAAGTATTTAAACACTAGCGGTGAACTTGCAATCAATGTAATTTGTTTAAACAAATCTCAAGAGATTATAAGTGATGAAACAGTTTACATCAGAGTAAGAGGTTGCAGTGATGCAGATTGGTATGTAAGTCCAATTGGTTCAAATAATAATGATGGAATGACAATAAACACCCCATTCAAAACGATTACTAAAGCATTACAATCAGTTCAAACAAATGCGAATCTGATTGCATGTGCAAGTGGAAATTATTCTATCACACAGAGGATGAATGTTCCAAGATCAGCAGTGCTAATTGGTTGTGGGAATGTAAATCTCATAAATAATAATGCCGGTGAATATTTTAGATTAACTAAAAAGAAATCACTCAGTATTCAGAACATCACTCTTAAATATGGAAATATTTCAACAGAGGTTATTAATGACGAATTCGTTAATGTAGGGGATATTCCATTGATTGTGGATATTCTTGCGGAAAAATTAACACTAAACTCAACAAAGAAAATCTACAGGGCAACAGAAGAAATAGAATTATCTGGGGTACTCACAGATAAAAATGGATTTGTTGCAAATGCAGACATTGATTTATATTGTAATGATATATTCATTGAAACTCTTTCAACAAATGAGAATGGAGAATTTGAATATTCTTCACTTAAGGAAACCGGAATCTACATATTCAAAGTAGATTATGAAAACAATGAAGGGCGTATTAGAGAAAGCAGCATTAAAGTCACTGTTGGAGACTATGATTTTGAATCATTGATTGAATATCTCAATAGCCTTGGAATATTTTCACTTGTGAACAATCTCACATATGACGATCATATTCTTTCATATTCACTTGAAACAATTGAAGATAGTTCTTCATTCAACAATGTGATTTACAATCTTGAATATGAAAATGGAATTCTCTCATGTGAATCAATTGAAATCTCACAAGAAACTATTGAAAGTGGAATAATTTCAGATGAACTATGGGAAGAAATACTCAATGCAGTTGTAACAATCTCATATGAAAATTCAATTTTGACATGTACAACTGTAAATGATTATATAAGGTGAAAAAACATGACAGAATTGTTTGAAACTTCAGAAGAAGTCAAAAAAGCAATGTATGGTGATGATTACGATACATTCACAGAAAGGAAGTATAATTTTGCAATTATCAGAAAAACAGAAAATGAAGTAGTATATGAAGAGATGTGGATTCTTGTAAATGCATATTATGATTATGTGCATGCAAAATTCATAAAAATTGATAAATATGCAATTAGTCTTGGAATACAACTACAAGCAAAAGGTAACAATCCAGGTTATAATTTTTGGATGTGTCCGGCATGGTTAGATAGTAACGATGAGTATATTGTAGAGATGGATGAAGATTGTTATGATTACACGGATATGAAAAATGAAGGTTATATTGGTGCGGAATATGATAATGAATACTGGGGGGATGATAACGGAACCTGGAGGACATTTGGTATTGCTACTGGATGGAATCCAAGCACCCTAATAACTGTTGATTCTGCATTATCTTCCGAATCAGAAAATCCTGTTCAAAACAAAGTGATTGATGCAACATTGTCTGATTATGTTCAAAAATCACAGACAAGTGGTTTGTTGAAAAATGATGGTACAGTGGATACTAATACTTATCTGCGAGTTTTAAATCATGTTATTCATGTAAAGAATGTATGTACTATTACTGGCATAGATTTAGTTGGCGAAGAATATGATTATGCTCTGGGTGAGTCTGTCGTTTATGCATTAAATGGTTCTCTTATATATGGTAATGATGGTAACGGTACTGAGAGACTCTGTTATGATTTTGAAGGTGATGAGGTTGTATCTGAGGATAAGGAACTTGTAGTAAAAGGGGATATTGCTGACAGTGATTGGACAGATCTGACTTTAACTGGTAACTTCTACAATTTTGATTCAAGTAATAAAGTGCAATACAGGAAAGTATATAAAACTGTTCAAATAACTGGTTTACCTGTTCTTAATGCGAATCCTGCTGCAAATGAAGAATTAATCATTGGAGCCCTTCCTGAAGGATGTAGGCCTCCTCGTAATGTATCTTTTGTAGCGCAATGTAAGGATAGTGTTAAATTATGGACATGTACTGTTAAAGCTAATGGAGACATTACTTTTAAAGATTTAAGAGACCCTACTGATTTTATTGCAGGAACAGCTTTTTCTGATGTTTTAGTATTAAATGTTACTTTTTTCATAAATCCATGAGTTGGTGAAAATGGTTGATAAAAAATGTAAATATTTTCGACATGAACCGTATATGACATCAAATAATTATGATATTTATTTGAACCCCTCTGAAATTCCAGCAAATATCCAAAAAGAAAATGTAGATGATTTACAACATAGATTACAAAAATTGATGCCTTTAGGAAAGTTCATACATATCAATTTTAATACGGATTCAGAAACAATGACAGAATCAAATAGTTTTGATGTTTCAACACATTTTAAAATTAATAATAAGGAAGTGAATCTTATATGAATGTCACGGGCCATTATATCTTTAAATCAAATGAAAAAATAATACTGCAAGGTACGAATATCATAACAAGATTAGGCGAATCTTTTTTTATGAATAGGCTTGTAAATTCAGAATTTAAAGCATTACAGTATATTATGTTAGGAACAAGTAAAATACAACCACAAAAAACAGATTTGCAACTTGGAAATGAAACAGTGAGAAAAAAAGCATACTATGAAATTGACTTAAAGAAAAAACAAATTAAGCTTTCATGCAGTTGTAGCTTATCAGAAGTACTGAACACAACTGAAATAGGAACAAGTGAAGGAAATATTTTGATAAGTCATGATACATATCAGAGAATCACAAAAAGCATGTTGGGAAATGTTGTAGACAGTATTGAAATAGAATATATCTTTAATTTTTCAACATCTAGCATCAAAAAAAATTGGTTATACTATAATCTTGCGGATGTTGAAGCAATCAACAATATTTATTACACGCCTGAAGAAAACATGGTTGTTCGTGTAACTGAAGAAAATTATTCCACTGCTCAAACAGGATACCATGCGGTTAATAGTGTTGATGATTTAAAAACATCTCATGGTGCTTATTACTATGATCCTTTTTCAAAGAATTTATTTATTAGAACTTTAAATGACGAAGATCCGAATAATTCAAAAATTGCAGTGACAACAAGGTGAAAATTATGAGTGAAAAATGCAATCCAAATTATCAAAATTTGAACACGGTTAAATCGTATGGTGAACAGAAACAGGCTACGGTTCAATGGGCAGATCAAGTCTGTGCAAACGACGAATACCTAAAACAAGAAGTAGACGAATTGAACTATCGTTCACCTGCACGTATCCGAAAGAGATGGCAACCCATACTTGTAGATGACCAAAATTCGTATGGGTATACTGTAAATCCAAATAAAACAGTTACGTTCTCAGAATTATTAAGTGATAATGTTACAATTGATTTTAGTGACTTTTCGATGATTGATGTTGAAAGAAGTGATTGTGACTTCAAAATATTCAAAGATGGGAATAACGTTCAACATAAATGTGCAACAATCCCTATGGTAAAGACTGGGACATCTATAACGACTTGCAGAAACTTAAATCCTGGAGATAGTATCAATTCATTCTGGTACTGTGGATTTGATAAAAACAAAGAATATCATATCCGTCCAGATTGGATAAAAGATTGGAAAGATAGTGAAATTCCATCGGTTTGTAGGGCGCAAACGATTACAATTCCGAATGGAGTCACTAATGGGATATTATATTCTGTTGATTTGAGAATTGAAAATAACGGAACAAATAACAGTAATTGGGGAAGCCCATTGTATGTGCAAATATGGAAAACAAAACCAGTAACAGTTGAAAAAACATATTGGGACAATAATAAAAAGAAATCTGTATCATATAATCCGAAACGTTATGAAACAATTCATTATCCAACTGGGACTCCTGAAACAGCTCTTGCTACTGCGGTATATGAACCAACTAGAATAGAGCCACATTTACAAAATTTCACTTTTGACAAAAAAATCACTGTTAATAGTGGTGAGCATTATGCAATTGTTATGATGTCCCCATTGTCTCATTGGGAGCATTGTCCACGGATAGGGGGATGGGGTCGTAATTGTGACTTTGATAAGTATGCTGGAGGAGATGCATTTCTCAGCGAAAACAACGGTCAAACATGGCAAAGATATGGTAAAAATGACACAACAGTAAATCAATATCGGATGGGGATGTATACTCCATTAGATTTTGCTTTTGTGGCGCACATTGGTGTTTTCACTGATGGATATGCTATTAATGAAGATTTCTATTTATATCTTAAACCAATTCAAAGTAATCCAATAAAATCAGTACAGTTGGTTCCTGTTGGATATGGGAATGAAGCACAGGAGTCGGCTATTAATATGGAATTTCAAGTGTCGAAAAGTGGTAAGGCGAATAGTTGGGTCACTCTTGATGCAAATGAGCTCAGTATTAATTTCAATCGTGACCCGAATACAGGGGAATATCCTCATTTTGCTTTTATTCGTGTGAAAATGAAGACTACTGATTCAACAAAAGCCCCATACTTGGATTCATTGAAGGTTATTTATGAAATGGATATTCCTAAAGAGATGTATGTTCGTACAATTAAATATAATCCGAAAACAAGCCCTATGTTAGGCGCTAGCGCGTGGAGTAAATTCTTCAGCAGATTTGAAACAGACCCTCAAGTAAGAGGTTCTGTAGAACTTATATCTGAAAAAATAGGTATCGAACATTTCAGTATAATCACTGCACAAGAATTAGAAAATTATACATATATTGATGGGTTAGATGATGAAAAACTAACTGATGTTGATTTGAGTGTTAGATATGAATATCTGATGAACGATGCAAATGCATTGGATATCTTAAAGGGAAATAAAGTGTATGTGAAACCATACACTTACATAAAGAATGGACAATCAATTACTCATAAAATGAGTTTTAGTGAAGGTATTAAATTTGATAATAGTCCTTCATATCCAATTATTTCTGCTGAATTAAACCCATATGGAAATGCAAATGAAATTCCACTGGCGGAGTGGATAGATTATTCATTTGATTATGATAAGGACCAGTTGATTTTCAATGAAATAATGAATCAATACAGTGAAAATGGTACTACTGTTTATGAAACAATGTCAGAGTATCTTCCAGTTGGGACTCTTGAAGTTGCATATCATCCTATTTTCATACAAAATCTTTCTGCAAATGATGTTGGTATTCGTGAAGATAGTGAAGGATTTGTTCTTGATTACTTCAAAGAAGAACGCATAATCGAGCGAGAAGATGTTGAAAATAGATATATTCCAATTAAGTTCCCATCTTGTGATCCTATACGAAGTCTTGTGATTGATGATAAAGAATATATTGAAGACATACATTTTACAGTTGATTACATCCGTAGAAGAATTAAATTCCCTATAATTGATATTGATAATTCTTCAACACTTCTCACAGAAAATCAAGGAAAAGAAATGTATGTTGTATACACACCAAATATTGAAGACCCTGGTTTGATAATGGCGTATAGGGGAGTTCGTGAAGATACAAGTCAACAAATGAGAATTTTTGAAAATTATATAGAATATAAGGTGTAAAAAAATGGTTACTTTTAAAGCAAATGTGTATCATGAAGACAATGATAATCTTATTGGTGCAGAAGTAATTGTTTACGATGGGGATACTCCCATCGATTCAATTTTAATTACTTCCAAATCAAGTTATGATGAACTTGTTGAGGAGATTGCCAGTTTATCATCAAGATTTGTTAGTTTTCGTGAACAATCTGAACTTAGTGAAAAAACTATTGAAGAAATACTTGAAAATTCTGAAAATGAAATTGGTATCAATGCAAGTCTCTTAAATGGTCATACTCCAAATTATTATGCAAAAGCGTCACATGCTCATATCATGTCACAAATCTCAGATTTAAAGACTTATGAAATTTCATTATCAAATTATAATCCTATTATAGGGTATGGAACACCCGCAACAACAACAGCAACAGTAACTGTTAAAAACTCCGCAGGAGCACCCGCAGCTAATGAACAGGTAATCCTTTCAATAGACGGTACTCTTCATAATGGAACTACCAATTCAAGTGGAACATTCTCAATGAATTTCTCCACATACGATGTGGGGATTCATACTTTTGCTGTGAAAAATCAGAAAGTGCAATGTTTAGTAGAACAGGATACTGGATGGGTAAAATTAAATTTAAATCCTGATTTTAAACCGTTTTCCAGTGGTCATGATTTGAAATTTAAAGTAAAAAATGGATTGGTTCATATAAATGGTATATTAACACCAAACCGAAATTGGAGTACAACTGAGGATAAAACAGTTGCTATTATGCCTAATGGTTTTAGGCCTGCTTTTAAACAGTCTGCATTAATGCAAGGTAGTGATCGTGATAAATTTTTATTAATGGTTGAGCCTGACGGCAAAATTACGGTTAATAGATATGGGCCGGTAAGTAATAATAGTTGGAGCGTTGGAATGTGGTTGCACATGTATATAACTTACCTATTATAAAAAAAATGGAGAGATTCAAAATGAGTAAATGGATTTCAAGTGAAAACTTGTACAATATGGCAAAAGATATAAAAAGGTATGTTGAAAACAATGGTAAAATACCTTATAAATTCTCTTATGGTGGAATAGAGTTCACATTCAATGAAATGCAAGATTTAATGGTTTATGCTGTGCTTTATAGGAATGTGGGAGTTAAAGCTGAAACACATAAATGGTGTCAGAATGCACATGGAGATAGTATAAATGAGAATATTTACACAAATGACTTTTTAGACCAGTGCAAAAGAGTTCGAAACTATATTTTAACTAATAATCAAGTTCCTAACTATGTTACGACTGTTAAGAGTAAAAAACGAGTGAATATTGATTTATTTACTTATTGTATGGCAAAAGTAGTAGTTTGGTATCATGAACACGGTGGTGAATTACCTAATTATTGTAATTATGATTCTCGTGCACTATCTGGCAAAGGTTCACAGTCAACTAACTACAGCCAAGACATACTAAACTATTTCAGTAACAAATTCGGTAGACCATCAAGCATTGATGATGCACTAGCTAAAATCAAAGGTAGGGGCTATGGATACTACTATGATGATGTCTACAGCAACAAACAATCCATTGACAGAATGAGAAACGGTCAAGGAGTCAACTGTACAGATGCATGCCATGTATTCTGGCACATAGGAAAAGCATTAGGATATGATGTAAGAGCAATACATGTAATGTGCAGAGGTGGAGACGGACATGTAAGACTCCAATTTTATAAATCACAATATGGATGGTTCAATAGAGACCCAGCAGCAGTTTTAGATGGTGAATGTGTAGAATGTATTTGGTGTGGGAATGGTGAATACAGAGCCACAAATCCTCAATGGTTCTTAAACAATGTAAATAGGTGAATCATTATGGCATTATCCAAAAAAGAACAAAGCACATTAAAACAAACACGCTTACGCAATCTCAAAAGAAAATACTCAAAGATGATTCGAGACCCCGCTTTAGTTGAGGAATGCATTGAGATGAAAGTGGACATTGATTCGCTTGAAAGAGAGTTAAAATCATTGTAATGGGGATTATATATACTTTGAATGTAATATAGTATAGTGTAGATGGGTTTTCTCTTACTCAGCCCATCTACATCGCCTATCAAATATCAATAAGTGATGAAATCGAGTAAGGGGGCAATTATTAATGGGTAACTGTGGGGTATATTACATCCAAAACAAAATAACTAAACAATTGTATATTGGACAATCCAAAAATCTTAAAATAAGAAAACGAAAACATTTCTCAATGTTAAGAAATAATTCTCATTTTAATAAATATTTACAAAGAAGCTTTAATAAATATGGTGAAAAAAATTTTGAATTTAAGGTTATTGAATATTGTGAACCATCTCAACTGGACAAATTAGAAATAGCATATATCAACTTTTACAATCTTAAAGAACATGGTTTCAACATGAAGGATGGTGGTGAGGCCCTCCCCGACAATAGGGGTGAAAATAATGGAATGTATGGTGCAACAGCACCTAATAGGAGATATGATATAGATAATTGTTTGGATGATATTTGTAAGGAATATGAATATGGTGTCCCTATTACTATGATTGCAGAGCAATGGGGAACTGCAAGAAAAATAATAAGGGAAAAATTAAGAACAGTTTATTCAAAAGAAGAAATGGAAGCCATTAATAATCGAAATTTAAATAAAGCATTGTATCCCCGGAAGTCTTTTACAGGACATCATTGTATAGAATCAAGGATAAACATGAGTAAATCTCACAACACTTCCGGATATTTTAGAGTTTCTTATGATAGTTATGGAGAATCATGGATATACAAATATTATGATGAAAACAAGAAAAGAAGAAAAATATCTGCCAAAACCATTGAAAAATTAGAACAAAAAGTTAAATCAAAAGGATTGGAATGGATTAAATATTAATTCTCTTTTAATAATAAAAGCAATGAAGTAGACTATCCAAAAACCAATTGAAGTGGAGTAGAGAATAGACACTCCAATAGTTGTAAAACTTATAATTTCTTTTTTATTAATTGATTTTAAACTTGTGAGGACACCTTATGTATTTACTCATATCAAAGAATGATTATTGAATTATAAAATTGTATATTATACTCTTTTTTTGGGTCATACTGAAGTAATAGTTTTTTAATATTCCCCAACTGTCCGGTATTTCGGATGGTTGGGGATTATTTTTTTTCAAAATTTTTATATACTTGATGATCATATTTTTAATTGTACTTTTTTATTTGTTCATATTCAAGAAAGTATAAACTCCATGGACATTTTGTCCTGGAGGATTTTTTTAATAAAAATATTGTTCGTTTGAATAATCACGAATGTTTATTTTAACATGAAATCCAAACATTAACTATTTCTACTTCTTTTATCAAATTTTATAGTAACAATAGTAAAAAAGTATGAGGTAACCAAAGTGCTATTCGTAAACTATCCGAAGTGTTCAACCTGCCGCAAAGCTAAAAACTGGTTGGACGAGCACAATATTGAATATGAATCAAGACATATCATTGAGGACAATCCCACTGCAGAGGAACTGCGCAAATGGTGGGAGATATCTGGCTTGCCGCTTAAGAGATTCTTCAACACAAGCGGAATGAAGTATCGTGAGCTGAAACTCAAGGATAAATTGCCCGATATGTCTGAAGATGACCAATTGGAATTATTGTCAACCGACGGAATGCTTGTCAAACGTCCGGTTCTGGTTGATGATGGTGTTGTTTTGGTCGGCTTTAAAGTCAAGGAATGGGAAGAGAAGTTGTTATAGTTTTTTTTTAAAAGAGATAGCTAGAATTTTTTGATTTTAACCATTTTTTTATGGTGGAAAATTATTGTGGGATTCGGAGGCTGGTGATAGCTCAATGCTATCTCAAAAAATTCCTTTTTTTTGGAAATCCTATGAAATTCGGTATGGGATTATTATGCGCAAAGACATTTTTTTCATGTAAGACCTCTATTTTTGGGGAAAATCTTTCATTTTCATTCCAATTTCCTGTACTTGTGGGTTTCGCTATCTCATGGATTTTGAAAGTCGCATTTCTGCAGCTTTCAATACAGACTTATGCCGATTGTATATAAATGTTTTTCGTAACTGTTCGGTAACCTTGTTTTTAACCGATAAGTTTATATATGATTAAAAAGAAGTCAATATAACCAACTTATTTTAGGAGGCAATTATCATGAACATCACTAAACATGTTAAATCATGTCCTATAGAATTGGTTGTAGAATTGATTAACAAGAAATGGGTAATTCAGATAATCCGTGATTTATTCTTCGGCAAATCAAGATTTCGTGAATTTAAGGAAGATAAGCCTGAACTTTCAAATAAGGTACTGAGCGGCTGCCTGAAGGATATGGAGAAGAACGGTTTGATCCAGCGTATCGTTGATAAGTGCGACAAGAAAAATGTCAGATACATTTTAACGGAAAAGGGCCAATCATTAAACAGGGTATTATACGAAATAGCTATGGTAAGTGTTGATGGCGAAGGATATTCCGATCAGATAAAGGATGACGTAAAGGCATCATTTAGAGAGACATTGCTCTAGAAAACTGAAAAATATGGCGGGCGGTGCGCCATATTATTGCTACTTTTTTTATTCGATTTCTTGAAAAATCTATTTTTTCGTTAAATTAGGCATTAACTTTAAAGTATAAAAAAACTAATATTATATTTGAATAAAATATTTTAGGGGACAAAAATTGTTAGATATTAAATTATTCAGAGAGAATCCGGAAATAATCATTGACTCTGAAAGGAAGAGATTCAGAGATACTGAAAATGTTGAAAAGGTAATCGAATATGACACCTTATGGAGAGAAGGTGAGAAAAAACTGAATGCACTTAGATCTGAAAAAAATAAATTATCCAAATCCTTTAAAAAAGCAAAAGAAGAGGGTAATTTAGAAGAGGTAATAGCAAAATCTAAGCAAGTTGCAGAGGACATTAAAGAATTAAGGGCAAATAATGATTATTATTTAAAACTCAGGGAAGATTTCAGATACAAAGTGGGAAACATAATCGATGAGGATGTGCCGATTTCCGATACGGAAGACGATAACGTCGTTGTCAGAACTTACGGTGAAATCCCCGAACATGACTTCGAGCTTTTGAACCATGTTGATTTGATTAAGAAAATCGACGGCGCTGATTTGGAAACAGCGGCAAGCATTGCAGGGGCTCGTTTTTACTACTTGAAAAGAGACATCTTGCACTTGAACCTTGCATTAATTCAATTTGCACTTTCCGAACTTGAATCAGAGGGTTACATTCCGATGCAGACACCATTCTTTGTGAAAGGTGAAGTTGCAGCGGAAACTTCAGAGTTGGGTGAGTTCTATGAGACATTATACAAGGTTGAAAATGAGGACATGTATCTGATTGCAACTGCCGAGCAGACCTTGGCCGCACTTCACAGGAATGAGATTATAGCACCTACCGAACTGCCATTGAGATACTGTGCACTTTCAACCTGTTTTAGAAAGGAAGCAGGTTCTCACGGAAAGGACACTCTCGGGATATTCAGGGTACACCAGTTTGAAAAAATCGAACAGTTCATTTACTCCACTCCTGAAGATTCAAGAAATCAGCATGACCACCTGATGGAAGTAACCGAGAGGATCTATCAGAAATTAGGCATTCCATATCAGATAATAGCAATTGTATCATCCGCTCTGAATGATAATGCCTCCATCAAATATGATCTTGAAGCATGGTTCCCGGGTTCAAAAGCATTCAGGGAACTGGTTTCATGTACCAACTGTAAGGATTACCAGGCACGTAAGACCAAAACCCGTGTTGGAAGAGCAGGTTCCGGAGATGCTCAAATCTTGCATACATTAAACAGCACTGCCATCGCAACCGAAAGAACCATCTGTTGTATTTTGGAAAATTATCAGCAGGCAGACGGCAGCATTAAGATTCCTGAAGTGCTGGTCCCTTACATGAATGGAAAAACTGTCATTGAAGCTAAAGAATAACTATTTTTGAATTCAAGTGTGTTTTTACACACTTTAACTATTTTTTAAAAAATAAAAAAGAATGGTGATGTTAAGATAATCTAAAATCTGGTTATATCATCCCATGTTTCTTTAGGTGTCTTTTTACCATTAAACATATCAAGGTCTATGGCTTTGTTTTTAAATGAAACGATGAGGGTACAGATTGCATCACCGGTCACGTTAACGGCTGTTCTAAACATGTCCAGGACGTGGTCTATTCCCATGATTATGCCGATTGCATCCACCGGCAGGCCTACAGAGCTGAACACCATATTCAATGTAATCAGTCCCACTGATGGAACGCCTGCAGTTCCGATTGAAGCCATCACTGCTGTGAAAATCACTGTTAAAAGGGCGGTCATTCCCAAGTCTATTCCATATGCCTGGGCCGCAAACATGACAGCACAACCCTGCATGATGGCTGTTCCATCCATGTTGATTGTAGCCCCTAAAGGAATGGTGAATGATGAAATTTCACGTGATACTCCAAGTTCTGAAAGTTTTTCCAAGTTCAATGGGATTGTAGCGTTTGATGTTGAAGATGAAAATGCGAAAAACATTACTGAGAAGAATTTTTTGAAGAATCTGATCGGATTTAATCTTGTAAATAATACCATTAATGAAGGGTATACAACGAAAGCCTGCACTGCTAAGCCTATTAGCACACATCCAATGTATTTGGCTAATGGAATCAAACCCTCAAAACCGAGTGATGCGAAGGTCTTGGCCATTAGACAGAAAATTCCTATTGGTGCAAATTTCATCACGATACGGGTCATTTCCATCATGATTCTGTTTCCCTGGGTGAAAAAGTCATTAACAACATTTGTCTCTTCCCTTAGGGTTGCCAATATTATGCCGACAAGCACTCCGAATATGATGACCGCCAGCATATCCCCGTTGGCAAGTGAGCTGAATGGGTTGTCAGGTATCATGTTCAGGATGGTGTCTGTTACTGTTACATTTGACGTAACATTGGCTTTTGCAATGCCCGCCATATTCAAACCAACACCCGGTTGAATGGCACTTGCTATTAAGAGTGCAACAATCACAGCCAGTGCAGTTGTTATAAGGTATATTACTATTGCTCGACCTCCAATTGCACCGATCTTCTTAATGTCTGAAATTGAAGCCACTCCAACGACTATCGAAAAGAAGACCAATGGCACAACCAGCATTTTCATTAATTTGATAAATCCTGTTCCTCCCAGATAAAAAAGATTATTGACTAGGATGGTATCTTTAATAAATGGATTTTTGACATAAAAATTTAAAATCAAGCCCACTATGAAACCTAAAATCATTCCGATTAGCATCCAGTTTCCAAGGCTTATCTTTTTTAGTTTTGCAGTTATTTCCATATTCTCCCTCTTGTATAATATATTGGTTAATTTAGTTTAATAAAACTTGGCAAATGAAGTGAAGTATAAGTCAGATGAACACTAACTTATTATTATGAAAACAATTGTCATTAATGCAAGTCCGAGGAAGAAGTGGAATACTGCTGAAGTTATGCAGGCTGCTCAAAAAGGTGCTGAATCAGTTGGTGCTGAAACAGAGTTTTTTAATTTATCAGATTTGGTTTTTAAAGGTTGCAGAAGTTGTCTTATTTGCAAACAGAAAGATAAAACAAAAGGCAAATGCTATTGGAAGGATGATTTAACAGAAGTGCTTGATAAAATCTTTGAAGCCGACACGCTATTGATCGGTTCACCCATTTACTTCGGAGAGCCTACAAGCGAATTCAGGGCGTTGCTTGAGAGATTGATATTTTGCATAATGTCTTATGATGATGGGTCAAGCTATTTTAGGGGTAGGGTCAATGTTGGAATCTTTTATACCATGAATGCCCCAAGGGAGTTTTATGAACAATCAATGAAGGATAGCTTGTCTAGTGTTGAGTTTTTATTTTCTTTTTTAAATGGGGAAGTGGTTTCTTATCCTGTTTGCGATACCCTGCAGGTTCATGACTACTCCAAATATAATATGGGCGGTTTTTCACAGGAACTTAAGGAAAGGCAATTGGTTCTTCAGTATCCTAAAGATATTGAAAAGGCTTTTGAGATTGGTGCCGAATTAAGCAAATGATTGCAATGTATACATTTTCAAAAAATGAATACAAACATTTATATACTACTTCTGCCACATATTAGTTTGTATACAAATAGCAATTTTGTAATACATATTTGATGTGATTATATGGACACCAAAAAAAATAAAAACCATCATAAAAAATTTGTATTCGGAAACGAGAGATTCGGAGGATCATACACTCCAGGTGATTTTGAATTCAATTTCCCTGAAGACATGACCCGTGAGGAATTTGAAAAGATGTTTACATCAAGAATGCATGCCCTACACAAGAGGGGAAATGATTTTAAGGAAGAATTTTTTGATAATGCATCAAAATCAAAAAAGGAAAATCTAAAACCGTTGAGCATTCGTGTAAAACCCCATACTAAAGAATTTTTCAAAAATAATTCAATACTCTCTCCAAGAGATGTATTGGAGATGTATGAAAACTTCAACAACGGTTCTGAAGCATTCATCAACTCCTTAATAGAGGATGAAAAGGAGCTTGAAAAGGAGTTGGCTGAAGTTCAGGAAAAACTGCACAATGCAAAATTGTTTAAGGAAAAGTTAAGTGAAATGGAACCTCAAAATGATGTTTCAACTGATGAAGATAAGTTATTGAAGTTGAGTCATGAATATGAACATTCACAAATCAAGCCCTTTGGTAATGAAACTTCATTGGAAAAGGCCAAGGCTGATATCATAAGAACTATTCAAATCTACAACACTTTAATAGTTCGCGTGTATAATTCACAGGTAATAACTATTGGCGTTTACACCAATGCCGAACCGGCAGTATATTACTTTAAAAATGAATATCCGAAAGATGATATCAAGGAAATCCTGAATCATGTTGAGGAGTATTGTTCTGAAAACGACATTTCATTTGATGTAAACAGTTCATCTCTTTTCGAAGAATAATTTGAATGTTTTGGAAGTGTGCAAAAGCACACTTTCACACTTCAGCTATTTTTATCTGCTTTTAAAACATAGTATTATCTGGATTTGAAAAAATCCGGCTTGGTTAATCATGATTTTGAGGCTTTTTTTGATGATGGTATGTTGATAATCTTTTTTTTAGTGATTAATCAAGTCTTTTTAAAAAAATAAAAAAAGTAAAGGGTAGACTTATCTTAATAGGAATAAGTTCAAGCCCTCAATTATTAAAACGATTCCGATTATCATTGCAATGTATACCGGTTTTGTAATAGTAAATGCTGCAAGGGCTATTGCAATAATACCCATAACTAAAACGAGGATTGATGAAAAAGTGGATATGCTGCTGCTTTTTGACATCAGTCCGGCAATTCCAAATACAATCATTATAAATCCGACAATATAGAATGATAATCCCATGAGGAATGATAGGGCATCAATGTAGAATGTAAATATGAATCCCAATATTATTGATATGATTCCAATAATGATGAATGCTGTTGAAAATGCATTATATTCTTTTCTCATGTTCCAACCCATAAATACGGAGGAAATACCAAAGAATAACAAGCTTAGGCCAATGATTATTGAGACCAGATTTTCAAAAAACATTGGGAATATTATGAACATTATACCTAATATGATTGATAGGATTCCTGCACTTCTGTTTATGAACAATTGATTCACCTCCAATTTTGTAAGCTAATTATATATATTACATTAAATGTTATTTATTAGTATGGTAGAATTTGATGAAATTGTTAAAACTAGAAGAAGCATTCGCGAGTATGCTGACAGGGATGTCAGCGATGAAGATATCTTGAAAATCATTAAAGCTGGAATGCAGGCGCCGGGGTCAAGACTTGGAGCCGAGCCGTGGGAATTTGTCATTGTCAAAAACAGGGAAATGCTGGCGAAACTTTCAGAGATTAAGCCCAGAGTCAAAACAGCTCCGGTTGCAATTCTGCTTGTTGCCAATATAGAAAGGGCATTTTACAAACTTCATTGGCAACAGGATATGTCTGCTGCAGCCGAAAACATGTTGCTTGAAGCGGTCAACCTTGGTTTGGGAGGACTTTGGAACGGGGTGGCCCCCACAGAGGATACAATGGCGAAAGTTGCGGAGATGTTTGATTTGGATAATGAGAATCAGATTCCGTTCTGCATAATCACCATAGGCTATCCAGCTGAAGGATGGGAAAACAGGTTCATGGATAAATTTGATGAAAGCAGGATTCACTATGAAAAATACTGAATACGATTTTGAAAGTGTAGTTGACAGGAAGGGCACGAATTCCCTTAAATGGGATTTATTTGATGATGATGTTCCGATGTGGGTGGCGGACATGGACTTCAAGGTGGCCCCGGCCATTGAAAGGGCCATTTCAAAAAGGGCTGATCATCCTGTTTTCGGATACCCTATTGTTCCGGATGAGCTGTTTGAAGCTTATATCAACTGGTGGGACAGACGCTATGGCTTTAGGATGTCCCGCGAGAATATGGCCTATTCAATCGGGGTGATGCCATCAATATCATCGATGATAAGGTGTCTGACGGATGCCGGAGACAATATACTGATTCAAACCCCAGTCTATCATGTGTTTTTCTATGTTATTGAGGATAATAATCGTAATGTTGTGGAAAATCAACTGATTTATGAGAATGGCGGGTACAGAATCGATTTTGATGATCTGGATGAGAAACTGTCGGATGTTAAAATGATGATACTCTGCAATCCCCATAATCCGATTGGCAGAATATGGTCTGAAGAGGAGCTGCTTCGAATTGGTGATTTATGCAGGAAACATGATGTGATTTTGATTTCTGATGAAATCCACTGTGACCTAACAGACCCTGGAGTTAAATATAATCCATTCGAATCATCTGATAATGTCATCACATGCATGTCTCCTTCAAAGTCATTCAACATTGCCGGCTTTCAAAGCTCCATTGTCCACACTGAAAACCCGGAACTGTTGGACAAAATAAAAAATCAAATGCACATCGACAATTCTGATTCGTGCAATGTGTTTGCATCATCGGCGGTGATTGCCGCATATGAGAGGTCTGAAGAATGGCTGGAAGAGCTGAAGGATGTCTTATACGAAAACAAGAAAATCGTCAGTGAGTATCTGGCCAGCGAATTGCCAATAATAAAATTGGTTGAATGCGATGCAACATATCTGCTGTGGCTTGACTGTTCGGCCTTGAAAGTCTCTTCAAAAGTTTTATCCGAGTTTTTAAGGACTAATCAGGGATTGTTTTTATCAGCCGGAATCGATTTCGGTCAAAACGGTGATAATTTCTTGAGGATGAACATAGCATGTCCTCGGGATTTATTGAAGGAAGGCTTGGGAAGGCTAAAGGCCGGAGTGACCGCATTAAGCATAGTCAAAAATCAATTTTAGCCACTGACTTTAAGAATGAAAAATTAAGTTTGATGATTATAATATTTGCGGAAGATATCAGTCCATGGAGTCGATGAACTGCTGAATCAGCCAGTCGGATATGCTGATGTCTGATCCGTATCTGATTATTTCATCTCTTTTAAACCATGCAGCCTTAAGTATCTCATCACCGTCCACCTTAATGTCTCCGGATTCATACTCTGCAGTGAAGCCAAGCATCAGTGAGTTTGGAAACGGCCAGGATTGGCTTCGCTGATACTCCAAATTTTTGATTTTAATTCCCACTTCCTCTAAAACCTCACGGTGCACGGCATCTTCAACGCTTTCACCGGGTTCGACAAATCCTGCTATTAGGGCATATCTGATATTGTCGTGATAGCTGTGCTTTGCCATAAGCAGTTCATCACCCTTTCTGATTGCAACGATAATTGCGGGAGCGATTCGGGGATAATGGTTCTGCCCGCAATTCGGGCATTTTAACATCATGTCCTTTTCATCCAGCTGTGTTGGTGTTGCGCATCTTCCGCAAAACCTGTGGGAAATGTACCAGTCATTGACAAGAACGGCCTTTGCCGCCATCAGATATAGGTCATGGTCCAAATCATAGACTTCTTTTAAATTGTAATGGGCCTTTCTGCCGTTCACGTTTACAACAAACGCCTTTTTATCATTATAGGTGCCGATATATAAACAGAAGTTGACATCAAAATTATCCAAACTATCTGCCAATTTTTTATTTGAATCCAGGTATAATTCTCTATTTTCATTGAAAATGAACAGGTAATCATCGGGTGCTGGTGAAATCTCATCACTAAAATCAATCTTGTAGTCTTCATATATGGATTTTTCAATCATATGGAATTATCTATCTTCTATTTGTAATTAAGTTATTGAATGGTTACTTAAGATTTATATCTAATCAAATACTAAAATTATAATTGGTGATATAATGGTATCCGAAAAAATGGAAAAAGCTTTAAACGGTCAATTAAATGCCGAAGTCTACTCTGGATATTTATACTTATCCATGGCAGCTTACTTTGAAGATGAAGACTTAGCAGGATTTGCAAACTGGATGAGAGTACAGGCAAATGAGGAATTGGAACATGGAATGAAATTCTATGATTACATAATAAGAAGAGGAGCTTCCGTAACTTTAACTGAAATCGAAGGACCTCAAACCGAATGGGATTCCCCACTCGCAGCATTTGAACATGTCTTAGAACATGAAAAGAAGGTCAGCGGTTTAATCAATGATTTAGTTAACTTGGCTATAGAAGAAAAGGACCATGCAACAAACAACTTCTTGCAATGGTTTGTCGAAGAACAAGTCGAAGAAGAAGAAAATGCAATGGATTTGGTTGCTAAAGCCAAATTGGCTGATGGCGATAACAGATTGATTTATGAATTGAACAAAGAATTAGGTGCACGCGCACCATCCGAAGACTAGATTCTATTCTAGTCTAAACTTATTTTTTTTAGGTGTTTTGATGAATTATCCGGAAGGCCCTACCAGTGAAGCCCAAGTCGACTCAACAATCTATGAATCCATGTTGATGGGTGAAAATGATTTGGGAAGCGTCTATGTTCACGGCCCTTTTGGAAATGTCGAATCGGATGTCAAAATAGCTTATCTGATTGGAATGCATCCTCTTGAAAGCAAATCTCACAGGGCACTGTTTGAGGAATTGGCCTCTAAAGACGATTTGAAGTATTGCTATTATCTGTATAACATTAATGTTTTTGATAAGGAAAGCCAATCCGAAGGAAGGGATGAGGGTCAGCTGTTGGCACGGGAATTTGTTTGTGATGACATTATTGATAAGGGGTATGACTTGTTTTTGGATATTCACTCAAACAGGGGTTCTCACGGTCCCGGCGATTATCAGATAACCAATTTTGTCTTTGCTCCGGGCTTTGATGAGGCATCTTCTAGGTTCATGAATGAAATCATCGCTTCGATTGATGAAATTGTATATTATGCTCCGGAATTCAGATCAAGCCCTCCGTATATTACCGAACCAACCGCAAATGCAGGAATTCCAACACTTGTCTATGAATGTTATTCATATGAGCCGTTTTCAACCACATGTGACTTGGCTTCGAAATTGATTGATTCAGTGGACAATTTAAATATAGGTTAGTTAATATAATTATTCATGAAGAAGTCTAAACAGGCATTATATTTATTATTGATTTTGCTTACATTAGCAGATATTTTGTTATTGGGGTACATAACATTCTATCCCATTTCTTTGCAATTTAAATATTATGCATTTACTTTTGATTTGGTTTTATGTATTGTTCTGTGGGTAGAGTTCATTTACAGTTACCTGCATTCAGATGATAAAAGCCAATACTTAAATGATAACTTATTGAGCATTCTTGGAATGTTGCCAATTGATTTCATTTTTTTAAGAGCCTTGAGGCTACTTAAACTTTTCCAGTTAATCAGGATATTTGTCGTTTCAAAGGATGATGAAGATTTATTCACCAACTTTCTAAAAAGGACATATTTGGATAAGATAATTATAATAGCAATTATTTTCATTTTCGTCATAACTATTTTAATCAGGGTTGCCGATTCCAATATCAATGATATACAGACGGCTTTGTGGTATATTATCGTTTCCATGACCAGCACAGGTTATGGGGATGTTATTCCGGTTGATGTTTCCGGGCGCATCATCGGAATAATTGCAATGGTTGGTGGAATTTTAATTTTCGCCACCATTACCGCTGTAATCTCATCGCTTTACATGTCTAGAATCGCGAGGGATACTCATAATGATTTCGACTCGAAAATTGAAGAGCTGACTTCTGAAATTGAAAAGTTAAATAAAAAGATTGATGAGTTAAAAAAAGATTAAAAAAGGAAAAAAGAGGCTTTTCCTTTTAAAATGAATAGATCAATGCTATAGCTAACGGTATAACTAATGTAAGGTATATGGTTGCAGCTACAACATCGATTTCATTTGTTTTTGGGATTAGTGATTTTAAGTTCATGTAATATATTTTACATTCACTAATATAAAATGTTTTTTATTTTTTATAAAGTTAAATTGATAATATATGAAAAGTGTTATATATATTTGAAATAAATAAATAATTAGTATTATTTTAAGGAAGTGAAAAAATGATTATCAGAGCACCTTCAAGAATTCATATGTCTCTCATTGATTTAAATGGGTCATATAGAAGAGTCGATGGTGGAATCGGTCTTGCATTGGCAGACCCACAATTCGTATTGGAAGTTGAACAGATAGAAAGTGGAATCGAACTTGAATTTTTGGACACTGTAGATGATGAAGAAGCTATTTTGGAATGTAGGGAAAAAATTCCTGACGCAGCTCAAAAGACTATAGACCATTTTAACATTGATTCCGGTTTTAAATTTATTGTACATCAAACTTATCCTCCGCATTCCGGATTTGGAAGCGGAACACAAATTGCCATTTCAACAGCTCACTTGATTACTGAAACTATGGGAATTGAAATAGAAAGCCGTGAATTGAGTAGCATTGTCGGAAGGGGAGGAACTTCCGGAATCGGAACATACACCCATGATTTGGGAGGATTTATCTTAGATGGTGGTCACAGTAAGGAAGAAAAACCTTTATTCTTGCCGTCAGGAGCATCTAAGGCAAAACCTGCAACATTAATTGCAAGATATGATTTTCCTGAAGAGTGGAATATTCTAATAGCAATTCCCGAAATTGAAAATCACATGGAAGGAGACGATGAGGTGGATGTTTTCCAAACTTACTGTCCAATACCTAAGGAAGAGGTGGAGCAGGTGTCCCATTTGATTTTAATGAACCTTGTTCCTTTCATGATTGAAAAGGATATTAAAAACTTTGGCTGGGCTGTGAGTGAGCTTCAAAAAGTCGGATTCAACAAGCTTGAACACTCACTTGATGCAAGCTACTTGCCAACCATGCAGGCCATTGAAAAGGCTGGAGCATATGGTGTGGGCATCAGTTCATTTGGACCCGTCCTTTATACCTTCTTTGATGAATCAAATGCATTCATCGTGGAAAAGACCAAGGAAATCCTTGGCGATAAGGGAACTGTATTTGTTACAAAAGCCCAAAACCACGGATATACCATTGAGAAGTAGTCTATCTTTTCTTCATTGAATTTTCAGATGGAAATAAATGAAATATAAATATTATCGTAATAAATATGATTATAGGTGCAAAATATGTTGGAAGAATACTTACCATTTATATGGCTGATAGTTTTTGGAAATATTGAAAACCTGATTTTATCTTCACAGGGTGTTGTCAACGGTGTAAATCCTAAGATATTGGGTGGTTTGAGTATACTTGTTGTAATATTCTGGCTGTTATTAGGTACCGTGCTTACGGATATGGCAACACAATATTCAGATCTCATCAATTTCATCGGTGGTCTTGCAATATTCATATTGGGTATTCAGTCTGTAGTTGAAGCCGTTAAAAACCTTAAATCAAAAGGAAGTGCATAGTTATGGTAAACTGGAAAGATTATGCTCCATTCACTGGTTTGCTTATTTTCGGAAACATAGAAAACCTGATTTTGGCATCACAGGGAGCCACAGCTCATGTAAATCCGGTCATATTGGGTGCATTAAGTGTAATAATGGTTATAATCTGGCTTTTGATTGGAACATACGGTACAAAAATGGCCATTAAATATGCAGATTATATTGAAATCATCGGTGGTGTGGCCATTATTATTTTAGGTATAGAAGCCATGCTCGATGCTGTGGGAATAATTTAGGTTTTTCCTACTTTCTTTTTTTATTCTTTTTTGTTGTTTTCTTCAATCATTTCCTCTAGCTTTTCAAACCTGCTGTTGAAGTGTCTTATCAGGATTCCGGCAGTCAATGTTGCGGTACCTACGCTTGACAGGAGATATCCTCCCCAAACCAGAATCACGGAATCTATTTTTCCAATAAGGGTGCTGCCTAAAATTGTGTATCCGTTACTTGTAAATGCATTTGAAACCATGACAAGTGAATCCAAAGGTTCGACGCCTTCCGCAATTTGGGTGATGAAAAAGCTAACGAAGACTAAAAAGAACAATAGGATTATGGCTATTCCCAGACTGTTCGATTCGGTGTATTCCCTGAACTTGTCATAATATACCTTTATGAAGTAGATGAATACCGGAACATGTATCAAGTCAAGTATTCCGACAAGTGACTTGTGGAATATCAGGAATGTCAGGGAACCAAATGGAATCAGCAGAAAAACAATAAACTTATTTTTCAGGGAGCTTTTATCCAATCTTGTAGCAAGATACAGTGAAAGGATGATGTCGAATATTGCAAATGAAAACAAATCTCCTCTGATGAAGACAATTTTGTACAGGATGTTTATGAAGAACAGTCCCATCATGATCAGATAGGATATCTGTATTAATGAATGGAGCTCCTCTTCGGGGAAATATTCTTTGGGATTCAATAGCCTGTGCGGATTGTTCTTGAGCTTGTTGTAAGTGTACTTGAAGACAACCATCAGAATCAAGAAAACGATTATCTCCAAAAGAACCTCTAGAATTTCTATATAAAGCAATTCCACTTTAAACACCATATGCAATATTCTTGAATATTAAAGATATTAATTAATAGGGATGCTAATTTCGTCAGTTATAGATTGTAGACTTCGTCAGATGGGACAATGATGCCATCATTTTCTTTTAGAACTGATATTAACTTATCGATATCATCGGAGTGAAGCAATAGAATAGCCTTTCCTTTTTTTTCATGGGTAAATGCGTAAAGATATTCCAAGTCAATTTCATTGTCTTTAATGATTTTCAAGACATTTGTAAGGCCGCCAGGGGCGTCATCCATTTCAACGCCTATGATTTCTGTGATTTTCACTAAAAAGTTGTTTTCTTCAAGTGCCTCTTTTCCTTTTTCGGGATTGTCTACAACAAGTCTTAAAATACCGAATTCAGAAGTGTCCGCCATACACATCGCCCTTATATTAACATCAGCGTTGCTGAGCACTTCCAGCGGTTTTGATAGGCTTCCCATTCTGTTCTGTAAAAATATTGATAATTGTTTGATTTTCATCTCATTCACCTTTAGTGTAAATTTCTCTTATCTATTACTCTTTTTGCTTTTCCTTCAAATCTCGGAAGAGTTTTTGGCTCAATAAGAGTTACTTTTACCCTGATTCCTGTTTCGTTTTCTATTGAGTTGCCGATTTTTTCTTGTATTGCCATCATCTCTTTTACGCCATCAAAGAAAATATCCTGTGATGCTTCTACTTTAACTTCGATTTCATCCAAAGTTTCGGGTCTTGTAACTATAATCATATAATGAGGCTCTACATCACCGACTTTAAGCAGTGCTTTTTCAATTTGTGATGGGAAAATAGCCACTCCCTTAACTTTAATCATATCATCGGACCTGCCTGTAATTCTGCTCATTCTTGCATGTGTCCTTCCGCATCCGCATTTTTCATAGGTAAGTTTGGTCAGGTCTTTTGTTCTGAATCTAATGACTGGCATTCCTTCTCTTTGAAGGTTGGTTAAAACAAGTTCTCCAGATTGATTTTCGCCTAAGACTTCTCCGGTGTTCGGATTAATTATTTCCGGATAGTATATGTCCTCTGCAATATGCAGTCCGTTCTGCTCACTGCATTCCATTCCGACACCAGGGCCGGTCAATTCAGTTAATCCATAGATATTATATGCTTTGGCACCGAAAAGTTCTTCCACTCTTTGTCTTATCTCTTCAGTCCATCCTTCAGCGCCGAATCCGATGGCCTTTATTCCCAATTCCTTCGGATCAATTCCGTCCTCCAAGGCAACCTCGCCTATGTGAATTCCGTATGATGGGGTGAAGATCAGGCATGTTGTTCCGAAATCGCTCATGATTTCAATCTGTCTTCTTGTCTGGCCAGTGGAGATGGGAATGATTGCGGCACCAACCTTGTGGGATCCGTAGTGAACTCCGAATCCGCCTGTAAACATTCCGTATCCGTGAGTATTTTGAATTATATCGTTTTCACCCACACCCATCATGGTCAACCCGCGTGCTATGGTTTCAGCCCATGTATCAATGTCTGTTTCAGTATAACCTGACACTACAGGTTTTCCGGTTGTACCTGATGATGAGTGCAGTTCCTTTATGTCCTTAATGTCAACAGCAAAAAGACCGAACGGATAGCTTTCTCTCAGGTCATCCTTTGTAATGAATGGAAGTTTTTCTATGTCCTTTAAGGTTTCTATGTCTTCCGGATAAACTTCAGCTTCACTATATTTTTTATTATAGTATGGTATTTTATCAAATGCTCTTTTAACGGTTTCTTGAAGTTTCTTTAATTGCAGTTCCTCAAGTTCCTCTCTTGGCATTGTTTCAATCTTCTCGTTCCAAAACATATTTTGCCTCATTATTTTTTTAATATGAATAGTATGTTTTTTCAACTTTAAAAATTTTATAGTTAAATTTTCATCGAAATATAGTAAATTTTTTTAAAAATAAGTTAGATATATTAATTCAGTAATGCCATTCCGCATTTCGGTGCGGAATTTGTGTTACTAGTTTGATGTATGTATAATTGCGCAATTAATTATACAGAAAATTAGGAGTAATTCATGATCAAACACGGTGTTGTTATGGTTACTTTATTGATTTTAACACTAAGTTTGCTTGGAGTTGTCTCTGCGAGTGATGAAATAACTGCATCCGATGTTGATACGCAATTGTCATTAAATCATGAAAATGCTCAAGTGGAAGTCACGAATGATGAACTGATGTCTGCAGGTAATGCGGAATCTTCGGATTTCGGGGATATCGGTTCGCTGAGTGGCAATATTGAGGGTGATAATCCGATTTATTTAAATAGTGAAAATGTGGTTGAAATTGAAAATAAGGCTTTGGATTCCGGTATTGATATGGGTCATTCTGATTTGATTATTGATGCTGGTGTTGAAAGTGACATTTTCGTTTCCGATGTTGAATTATTGGATAATGGTGAGGAAAACAATATTTCAGTTTCCATGGATGCTCTGTCTGTGGTGATTGATAGTGATTTAAGTGATGATGATTACAAATTTGGGCAAGAAATAACAATTTCTGCAAATGAACTGTCGGATTTCGAATCTGCAGACGAAATAATGGTTGTTGCGGAAGTTGGAGAAGACGAAATTGATAATGTAACTGTCGAAAATGTGTTGAATGGAATTAATGATGCTTCTAATGGATATATAACTTATAGAAAAGGTAATCTTGTAAAATTATCTTCAATAGAATCAGGTTTAAAAAATATCGCATTCTTTATTAAGAAAGGAGAATTTCTCACTATGGTGTTCTATAAAACTGGTGATATGACTCCTATATATTCTGATAATGTGGTTCCACAAGATTCCGTTGGTCTTTGGATGAAATCAGAGGAGTTGCTGTACTTTAATGGCGCTTCATCTGGTGCTAAGTCCTTGTCTGATGGGTTATCAAAAGATGTATTATCTTCTGGTAATAATGGATATCATGATTTTGCGGATATTACACTTGAACAAGCTATGATTCAAACTTTATTGGAATATGATCTAAATGATGATACTGATTTACCTCTTGACAGTACTGGAAAGTGCGTTATTGGTGTTTCAGGAGACTCTGATGATAATGCGTTTATTTGGTATGCTCCAGATAAAAGTGCGTACTTAGGTGTTGATTCAAATGATAATAATATGATTGGATTTAATTTGGAGGATAACACTTTTCAATCTAGAATGATTACCGTAATGAGTTATGACCAATCAAATTTAAAAGAAATGTTAGAGAATAGTTTAAATCCTGAGGAATCTGTGATGAACGGTACATTTAATGGTGCTGGCGAAATAACACCTGAGGCCATTAAACAGATCGGTGTTGATGCAGGCAACAGCGCTTTAAGTTACTTTGACTCACAGGGTATTGATGTAAATAAGTATTATCGAAATTTTTACATTTTAACTTCTGCAGGCAACGTTAAAATTAATGGATTAGATACTCGAAGTGCCATCGACGGCATTATTGAAGTATTTGGCAATAAGATAAGTGAAAATTTAATATCTATAAACAGTCCATTATGGAAGGATTTAGTATTCTATTTCTTATGGGTAAATAGTCCGAACAGTGATGATATTACATCTTACGGCTTAAGATATGAATCAGCAACTGGAAATCTAATTGAATCCGGTGAAGTTAAAAGGCAAGGTGATGCTATTGCCTATGCTTTGGGTTTGTACGGAAAACATCCAAGTCCAACTCCAAAACATCCCACTCACTACACCAAAAAGATTAGCAATTCTTATGTTGCATCTCAATTAACTTCAATGGGTGATAAGTTGACTAATAACACTACTAATATGACAAACAAAACAAATGCAACTGGTTTGAATTTGTCCGATGTTAAAAAGTCTGTCCCTAAAGTTAATAATACGCCAACAACTGGTAAGGGTAGTCCTTACAATATTCTATATAATGTGGCTGCAATTTGTATAATCTTCATTATATTTGGGGCTAGTTATTCAAAACGTTAAAAATTTTATATTTCACAATTCTTGTGAAATA
>NZ_JAZRHE010000038.1:0-7917 GCF_045644645.1 Methanobrevibacter sp. | reverse complement strand
GATTATTTGATTAAACTGTTAATTGGATAATTTAAATAAATTTTTATTAACTAGTTGGGGAGTATTATGGAAATTTATATGCAGAAAATTGGATTGATTAGAGATGATGTAAATCCTAAAAATTTGAGTTTAAATTTGGATATTGATTGGGCAGTGGAATATAGAAACACTGATCAGGAAATGATTGATTTTGATATTATTTTAAAATCATGTGAAAAATTTGAATTGAACTTTAAAATTGAGGGGATTATAATATTGGGTATGTTTGAAAAGTTCTCACAGGAAGAAGTTTCTCAAATAATATTCCATAAAGCATGTAAAGTTCTTATGGATATGGTTTCTATAACTCGAGAATCCAGTCATATTTTATCAAATTCTGATGATTCATTAAGTATTGGTAGCGAACATATCCAGAATACTCTTCTAAACTATTTTTGGTGATGTATTATGTTAGAAATTAAGCACACGTTATGCCCTTCATGTAGTGTTGGTTGTGGTATTAATGTGGTTTTAAAAGACGAAAATATTGTTGGAACTTTTCCTTACAAAAGACATCCTGTCAATGAGGGGAAAAATTGTCTAAATGGAAGAAATTCTGTTGAATGTTTTAAAAACAAAATTGTAAAAGCCACAATTTCTAATTCTGAGGCTGATGTTGAAAAAGCTATTGAGGAAGTATCAAAAGAGTTATCATCAGCCGATGCTTCAGGTGTTACAGTAGTCTGTTCTGGAAATAACACTCTTGAAGAAATTGAAGCTATTAAAGATTTTGCAGAATCTAAAGGTTATAACATTGCTCTTTATGCAAACGATTTAGGCAACTTTGATGAAGTTGCATCCTATGGTGATGTTGAAGAGGCAAATGTTGTTTTGGTAATAGGGGACCTGCTTTATGGCAACCCATTGCTTGGAAGAAGAATTGTTCATGCAAAACAGAATGGTGCAAAGATTTATGCTGTAGGTTCACAAGAATCCGTAACTGCAAATATTGCTGATGAATTTGCTGACCAGCCCATTCAAGAATTTTTGGATGCAGAAAAATCTGACCTTGATGAATCAAGTGTCATTATCTTTAATGAAGTAAGTTGTGCTGAAGATTTAGATAGAATTTCAGCTTTAGCTAATGAAACTAACTGCAAAGTTTTGCCTGTGTATTCAAAATCCAATACAAAAGGTGCTTTAGGCATTTTGGAATCCAAATCAAAAGATGAAATATTGGAATTGTTTGAGAATACTAAAGTGTTAATCGTATTCAATGATGATGTAATGGATGAAATCGAATTTGATTATGGTAGAATATCAAAAGTAATCAGTTTTGCTTGCTGTGAAAATGAAACAACTAAGTCATCTGATATTGTTATCCCTGTAAAGTCATGGTTGGAACATGAAGGATCATTTGTAAATGCAATGGGTGAAACTCAATCATTCAGTGCTGTTATCGAATCAGATATTTTAAGTGAAACAGATATTATTGGAAAATTGAAATAGAGGGATAATATGAGTTATGTTTTAGCAAAATCTCAAAATGATGAAATACATAAAGCGGGCGAATGTGGGGGAGCTGTAACAAGTATTTTCAAGTATTTGCTTGATGAAGGATTGGTTGATGGTGTTTTAGCAATTAAGCCTTGTGATGATGTTTATGATGGCATACCAACTTTGATAACCGATTCAGAAGATTTAATCGGGGCTGCAGGATCATATCACTGTGCTCCTACAATGGTTGGAGACATTATCCAGGAATATTTGTCTGATAAGAAAATTGCAGTATCAGTAAAGCCATGTGACATTCGTTCTATTGAAGAACTTATCAAAAGGCATAAAATAAACAAGGACAACATTTATACCGTTGGTTTAAACTGCGGTGGTACTGTTTCACCGGTATCCGGTAGAAAAATGATTGATTTGTTCTATGAAGCAGATCCTGATGATGTTGTAAGTGAAGAAATTGACAAAGGTCAGTTCATAATTGAACTTGCAGACGGTTCAGAAGAGGCAGTAAAGATTCATGACCTTGAGCAGGAAGGCTACGGCCGCCGTAAGAACTGTCAAAGGTGTGATGTGAAAATCCCAAGAAAAGCAAATATCGCCTGTGGAAATTGGGGTGCTGAAGACGGTTGGACATTCATTGAAATCAATGATGAAAGAGGTCAGGAATTAATCGATGGCGCTAAAAAAGCAGGGTTCATTGAAACAAAATCCCCTGCGGATGCCGCTGTTGAAGGAAGGGCGAAAGTCGAAAAAATCATGATAAACATGGCCAAAAAGAATCAGGATGCAATGTATCCTCTTGTTAGTGAAATTAATGAATGGAATCGTTGCATAAGCTGTTATGCATGTCGTGACATCTGTCCGATCTGCTGGTGTCATGAAAATTGTGAATTGGGCAAGTCTTACTTTAAAGATGATTCAAGGCTCACGCCTACTCCAATCGCATTCCAAGGTGTAAGGCTGTCTCACATGAGTTTCAGTTGTTGTGACTGCGGACAATGTGATGATGTGTGTCCAATGGATATTCCTGTTTCATTGATCTTTGATAAATTGCAGAAAAAATATTATAACAGAACTGGCTATGTAGCTGGAGTGTCAGATGATATTAAGCCTCCATTATACAGTCCAGATAAAGTTGAATTATGAGGTGTTTTCAATGTCTGATGATTTAAAAATAGTAGGTTTATTATGTAACTGGTGTTGTTATGGTGGAGCGGATACTGCAGGTACTGCACGTATGCAATATCACCCTAATATCAGAATCATTCGTGTAATGTGCTCCGGAAGAATCAATCCATCAATGGTTTTCAAAGCATTTGAAGAAGGGGCTGATGGAGTGTTTGTAGGTGGCTGCCATATTGGGGACTGCCATTATGATGCAGGCAACTACAAATGGTCTAGAAGAGCAAAAATTGTTGAAGATATTATTGAAGAGTTTGGAATTGAAAGGGAAAGGTTCCGTCATGAATGGATATCCGCTTCAGAAGGTGAAAAATTCCAAAAAACCATGGAGGAATTCCACAAGACACTGTCAAAACTTGGTCCGTTAGAGTTAAATAAATAATCAAATGAAGCCAGCCTAGATGTAAATAGCTATATTAGCTATTTACTTCTCTTCCTAATTGTCTTTCTAAGATTAGTGAGCTAATTACTAATGTTAGAAAGATAGTTGAATAGAGAATATTTGATTATTTTTCAATTAATTATTTCTATGTTGATAAAATCATCAGCCAATAACTATATTGTCGGCATAACCAATTTAGTTATTATTTTTTTCTCCATCAATGTAGAATAATTAAGTTTTAACGAAAAGAGATTTATATGAAGATCATGTAGGTTTCTTTCACTGTCTACAATAGCTATTAAAGCAATCTCTCCTCAAGTCTTTAATAGCTATAACTCTATTTAATCAATTTTATTTTAGAAAAAACAAACATTAAAGGAGTATATTGTTATAAAAGAAGAATTTTAAAGAAAAGAAATTTTAAATCACTTTTCTTAGCAATACGCTTGTATTATTGGAATTTCCTAATGGAAGCAACATTACCTCTTTGTGGAATCCCCTAAGGATTGTATCTGTTAATGGTGCATAAAGAATAGCCCTCATACCGCTGTATGTTCTAACGAGAACCGGTGTTTTTTCATCAACAATTTCCCAAACGTTAGAGAACACTCTTTCTTTAGGTTCGGCAAATGCAGCCACCATCAATATGTCATAATCAATGTCCTTGAGTAATGTTTCATCCCCGACCAGTATTTCAATCCCATCGTCAAGGCCTAATTGTTTAATAACTTTTCTGGATAATTCCGCCACTTCTTCTTGAATTTCAATACCTATGCATTTGCAGCCGAATTTTTGTCTGAATAGTATTAATGTCAATGGCAAAGGTCCGCTGCCTACAAAAACAAAGGTTTTGTCTTCGTGCCAATGGGCCAATTTGGATTCATTTGTAAGTAAACCCTGGTATCTTTCATAGAAATGAAATGTATCTAACGCCGCTTGAGGATCATCTGATTCGATTATCTGCATTGCATTGTTTGTTTCCAGTCTTGCCCCAATATATAAATAGAATTTTCTGATTAACTTTAGAGCATTATTCATTTTTTCATCATCCAGAATATGTTTCGCTGAATCAAAATCTATTGTCTCATCGTGTGCGATAACTTCAATTTCATCTAATAATGAGGTTATTTCACCTAAATCAACATCATTTAAAGAAGATAGGTCATCTAAAGAGTCAATGCCATAATTTTCTAATTTGTCTGCGATTTCTTCTATTTTTGGCCAATATTTCCAACAACTCATATTAAATCACTATGGAGATATATTGCATTACTAGTAAATAAGTTTTTAATTTTTTTCAATTTAGTATTACTTGCTTAACTTAATTTAATACTCCCTTATGTCAATTTTCAGGATGTTTGCAGTGATTTAATGGAAAAGTAGGATAATTATATTTTTTTTAGGATTCCAGGACTTTTCCTGGAACCATATTTTATGTTAGTTTTTTGTGAAGTAATTTTTTTGAAATTCCTTTTTTTTTAAAGTAACACGATGAATTTATTCAAGGAAATGATTCAGTTTTTTAGGAATTTCCGTGTTTGGTGATAATGCTAGCTATTATCAAATTTAATTATGTTATATCTATTATTTAATCTTTTTCTTTGATTTTAAGGCAATTTAACACAGTCAGAGCAATTTTTTCTTTTGAAGTAAATTATTTTAATGATATTTGTACAACATATTAACATGAAAGGAATTATCGGTGCAATATCAGGAGATATTATAGGTTCAACAAGGGAGTTCAATTCAATCAAAACAAAAGATTTTAATCTGTTTACTAAAAAATCGACATTTACTGATGACACTATCATGACATTGGCCATTGCAAATTGGTTAATTAAGGATAAGGTCTCTAAAAGAGTTTTGGTTGATGAATTGAAGTATTGGGGAAATAAGTATCCCAATGCCGGTTATGGGGGAATGTTTAATAATTGGTTAAAGCAGGATTCGCCACAGGCCTACGGCAGCTGGGCCAATGGCTCTGCAATGCGCGTTTCACCATGTGCCTGGGTTGGGGAATCTATAGAGGAAGTCCAGAATTTGGCTTATAAATCGTCTGTTGTAACTCATAATCATCCTGAAGGAATTAAAGGGGCATTGGCTACTGCAGACGCTATTTATCTTGCAAGAATCGGTGCTAAAAAGCAGGAAATAAAAGACCACATTGAAGTCAGGTATCAATATGATTTGGATAGTAAGTTGGATGATATAAGGCCTTATTATGACTTTGATGTTTCCTGTGCCGGAAGCGTTCCAGAATCGATAATTTGCTTTTTGGAGGCAAAAAACTTTGAAGATGCCATTAGAAATGCAGTGTCTCTTGGTGGTGATGCAGATACTCAGGCGGCAATAGCAGGAAGCATTGCCTCAGCATATTGGGATGTTCCGAATGGAATTGCATTTAGAGCCATTCATCGTCTGGACTATGACCTGTTAAGGGTTTTCATCGATTTTGATGAAAAATTTATGTAACTCGTCAAGTATTAAATAGTTTTTACAACTTAAATATCTAACATATGAATTATAATATTAAAAAGTATTTTCCGTTTATCCTTTTTGCAGCGTTAATGTTAATTTTACATCTGGTTATGGGTTTAAATGGGGATGACATCAAATATGCAAAAATCCTAAATAATCAGACTGTAATTGATTATATTAATTACAGGTACTTTAATTGGTCCAGTAGGCTAATCATCGACACTGTTTTGGCCATTTTGGCTCGTCAGAACATGATTATCTGGAAAATTTTAGATATTATAATTTACACTTTTGGAGTTTACTATATCATCAAATTGGTGGATAAAAAGTATTCAAGGAAAATTGCCTATTTGGGAGTTTTCCTGTTTTTAATGTATCCATTTTATGAAATGGCAAGTGCGGGATGGATTTCAACAACTCTTAATTATTCATGGTGCTTTGCATTGGGGATGGTTTCGTTCATTCCATTGATTTATGAAGCCCATGGTGAAAAAGCAAATAAATACGTATACGTCATTTCCCTTTTGGCACTCTTATATGCCGCAAACCAGGAGCAGAGCGGAGCGCTGATATTCGGATTCAACTTGTTATACCTGATTAACTCTTTTATTAACAAAAAAAGGGTTAATAGGTTTAATGTTCTGGCAATTGCAGTATCTGCAGTTTCGCTGATTTTCATATTCACATGTCCTGGAAATTCCATAAGGTTTGCCCATGAGGTTTCCTATTGGTATCCCGAATTTGCCAGTTTCACAATCCTCGATAAATCATATCTGGGACTTGTTACCACATTTGGAAACATAATAGAGCAAAAGGTCATATTCCCATTATTCTATATTGTTTTATGTGTTTGTGCATTAGTCAAATCAAAAAATAAATACTTAAAATACTTCTGTTACTTCAATATCTTCCTGATATTATTCATAACAATATTCAATGCGTTCATTGACATTTCCGTTTTGGAAACTTCTCTTAAATCTCTTGGAAGTGTTCCCAATGTCATTAAAGGCTCACCGCTAATGACAATTCCGGCTATATTTAAACAAATAGTCAATGCAGCTCCATACATTACGGAGACTTTAAGGTTATTCACCTATGAAGGCCTTCCGGCCGTCAACATCAATTCAATCAGCATTGTGATAATCTGTTTGTATTTATTGATTAGCAGCTGCATAATGCTTGTCAAGGCATTTCCTAAGGAGTTGCTTCCGCTTTTCATATTTCTTGGAGGATTCGCCTCAAGGTTCATTATAGGATTTTCTCCAACGGTATTTCCGTCAGGTGCAAGGGTTACAATATTTTTCTATGTCGCCTTGATTGCATTGGCATTGATGCTTATTAAAAAGTTATACGATGAACATGCAATGCCTGCCAAATGGCAGTCTGTTTTAGAAAAGACAATATTGATAATTGCAATCTTAAATTATCTAATCGTTTTTGTAATTACATTTATTAAATATGGGATTTTTTAAGATTTCTTTTGTTTTTGATCTTATTTAATTGATTCATAAAACGGTCATCATAGTTTTTAGCCACATCTTCGTATTTGTTCCATATTCCAATGGCCGTTTGGGGGATTACGTTACGTTTGTCTTCTGAAAACTTGGTATATGTATGCATCATTTCCTTTGAATCTGAAATCAGGACTTTTACAAATGGAATGTCCGCTTTTTGAATGTTGATGTCTGCATCTTTAAACATTTTAATGATATTTACTTCTTCATCGTTAATGTAACATGTTGGGGAAGCCAGGATATTCACTTCCAATCCGCGCCTTCTTTTGAAAGCTTTAACAAGCGCTTCTCCTTCACCTTCAAACAAAAAACCAATTCTCATGTTTATTGAAGATTTGGCTCGATTGATAATCTCAATTTCCTGGTCTATGATTTTTTCAACACCATAGATTCTCCAGATCGGCGCCTGCACTTGACTCATACCGTTTTCATAAATATAAGTCAATCTTGTTATTGTATCATCAATTTCTGAATTGACATGTTCTTTTTCACGGCTCAATACTTCGACTGGAGATTTGACGTTGTATGTTAAGGGTCTTCCATCTTCAACATCAATGAAATTTTTTTTAATCAGTCCCTTTAGAACATCATATATTTTACTTCGAGGGATGCCTGATTTTTCAGCTATTTCACCTGCGGTTGATGAGATTAATGAAGTGAGCGTTACATATGCTTGAGCTTCATACATTGTCAGTCCTAATCCTTTGAGTACAGTTATATTTTCATCCATAATTTTACTATTTATTTCATATTATATATTTATTACTACTTTTAACCCTTGTTTAGTGACAAAATATTTATATATACTTTAAATCTATCTTTAATTAACTAATATTAAGAGGTAATTAAAATGTCCGATGGATTAGATAT
>NZ_JAZRHE010000037.1:0-21773 GCF_045644645.1 Methanobrevibacter sp. | reverse complement strand
ATTCAACGGAGGAAACTATAGTAGAAGCACTAAACTCCAAAATAAAGAAACTAAACTCAAAGATGTATTATACAACATCTACAGAGCAATTCAAGTATTTTAAATGAGGGTTTCTACAAGGTTATTATTTATTCGATTTTACAGGTAATTTTTAAAGTCAAATTGAAAAAAGAAGAAAAAATTTATTGAAAAATAGCCTCAAAATTATACAGTTGAAGCAATAATATTATTAAATTAACAATATGTCCATAATATGGAAAAATAATTAAAAAACGTAATAAAAATCATTCATCAATCCATGCTTCAACTATGCTTTTCGCACCATAAACATCAGCACCAGGAATTGAAAGGCCTTTTTTGATTTCTGCTCCGGCACATAAATTTTTAAGGTCCTTATTGCTTGTTCCGAAGCCTGAACCCTCATGAGTGACAAACGGCTTTATTACTTTGCCTGCGAAATCCAGTTTTTCAAGCTGTGTGAACATCGGCATCGGAAGTGTTCCCCACCAGTTTGGAAATCCTATGTAGACAGTACCATAATCTGAAACATCACTTAATCCCTCTTTGATTTCGGGCCTTGCATTCTTTGCAAGCTCCTTTTTGGCAATGTCTATGCATTTCATGTAATCTGAAGGATATTCTACTTTCGGCTCGACCTTAAACAGGTCTGCACCTGCAATTTCATGAATGTACTCTGCAATCACTTCCGTGTTTCCCTTTTCAATGTTTTTGAGCTCGCCTCCAAAATAGTTCTCGCCGGCCCTTGAAAAATAAATTACTATACCTGACATGGAAAAGACTCCTTTAATAACATATTGCAAAAAGTTAATATTTAAATGTTGTTAATATCAACAATCCTCAGGAGTAATAAAAAAAAGAAAGGAAAGGGTTTGACCTATTCCTTGATTGACCTTGCAAGCTCTGCGCCCTTTTCGAACGCTTCAGCCAAAACATCCTCATCAGGCACGAACAATACATCCAAAGTGTCTGTTACGGTGAATCCTGCTTCTTCCAAATCCCTTTGAAGTTTTGCAATGGCTCCTCCTCCCCATCCTTTGGATGAGAATATCAAAGCGTTCTTTTCACTGCCTGTTCCCTTGAAGTTGACGCAGTCAAGCCAGTACATCATGTTACCGATTCTTGGAAACGCCTTGTTCATCATTGTAGGGGCACCTAGTGCAATGGCTTTAGAGTCGAGGATATCCGTAATCACGTCATCAGGACCGTCTTCCTGCATGAAGTACATTCTGACTTCCACATCCTCGCTCATTATTCCTTCAGCAATCTGGAAGGCAAGCTTTTCTGTGGAGTGGTGCATGGTGTCATAAATGACAGTGATCTTGTCCTTACAGACTCCTGATGCCCATTCTGAATATTTTTCAACGATTGGTCCAGGGTTTGTCCAAATTTGACCGTGGCATGGTGCAATCATCTTGATTTGTTCCAGAAGACCGTTTTCAGTTAATTCATTCAGTTTCATCCTAAGCATCGGTGAGCCTAATGTCACAAGGTTTGCATAGTATTTCCTTGCTTCCTTGAGCAGATAGTCCATGGAATAGTCACTGTCAAACCTTTTGGAGTGGCATACATGCTGTCCGAACGCATCGTTTGAGAACAGAATGCCCTCTTCAGCCAAGAATGTGAACATGCTGTCCGGCCAGTGAAGCATCGGTGCTGATACGAATTTCAATGTCCTTCCGCCAATGTCCAGTTCATCACCTGTTCCGACTGCATTTATTTCCAAATCGCCGAAATTGTGATATTGGGCTTCTAAAAATTTAATACAATTGGCTGATGCATATATTTCAGCATCGGGGTTGTACTTGTCGATTGTATCCCTCAGATATGTTGAATGGTCCATTTCGGAGTGGTTTTGGACAAACACATCAATCTTTATTTCCTTGCCTTCCTGAGCGAATGCATCTTCAATCCTTGCATCCAACTGGTCCTGCAGGCCGACATATGCATTGTCAATCAATACAGTCTTTTCCTCGCCGAATACCAGATAAGCATTATAGGTGGTTCCCGGAATTCCGTATCCGTGGAAAGTTCTGCTGTTCCAGTGGATTACTCCAACCCAGTAAACACCGTCAGTTATTTTTACCGCTTTTGCCTTCATTTTATTACCTCAATCTAATTTAAGTTATATAAGTTTATATTCTAGCTGATATATAAAATATTATATTTAATGTCAAGAGGTAATATTTTGAATAAAAGAATCGATTTACATATGCACAGTCTGTTCAGCGACGGAGAGCTGCTGCCTTCAGAGCTTGCAAGAAGAGCCTTAAAATTAAATCATGAAGTCATAGCCATTACAGACCATGTCGACTGGTCAAATGTTGATACAATTCCCGCCATTCAGGATGCGATTGACGATATCAACGCAAACTGGGACATAACCGTCGTTCTGGGCGCCGAAGTTACACATGCCCCAACCGAATCAATCGACGGCATTGCAGCACGCGCTAAAGAGCTGGGCGCAAAGATTGTTGTTGTCCACGGCGAAACCTTAAACGAACCTGTAACTCCAGGAACCAACAGGGCCGCAGTCGAATCAGAGCACGTCGACATCCTGGGCCATCCCGGTTTAATTACCATTGAAGAGGCTGAAATCGCCAAGGAAAATGACATCTTTCTTGAGATTTCAGCAAGAAGCGGGCACTGCCTTGGAAACGGACATGTGGCAAACGTTGCCCGCGAAGTAGGAAACAAGCTTTTGGTCGATACCGACACACACTCACCCGACAATCTGATAACCTTTGAAAAGTCATATGAGATTGCCCTGGGCGCAGGAATGACACACGATGAGGCCATGAAGGCACTTGTAGACAATCCTCGTGAGCTTTTGAAAAGCAAAGGAATCTTATGAAGGCATCAAAATTATTGAAAATCATTCGAAAGAATCTGGAAGGCTATCCGATTGATTACCTGCGAAACAAGGCAACCGACGACAGGTACAAGGATCCCCTCACCAAAAAACTTGCAAAATATAACTCATCAGTATATGATGAGATATATGAAACAGAAATTAAAGATGATTTTGAAATAAAGGATGGCGTAATTAAAAATATCCAGTCAGATATTGGATTCTATTTCGACAGGTATGCATCTGGTGATGCGCAAACCCGAGAATTTACCAAAAACATTGCGCTGTACCTGACCCTCATTGCCAAAATGCCCCTTCACCCATATACTGAAGATAAGAATGATGACGTTTATTGCTTCAATGGAGAGTTCTACTGCAAGGGCCGTGCCAGATACATTCATGATGAAAGGTCTCTGTGCAGATACTGTGTCTGCCGAAATGTAAGTTTTTCCGGAATGTTTTAGAACATTATTATCTGAACTACACTAAACCCATATTTAACTATTTTTTGAATATGTCCATTATTAAAATTGAATCTAAAAAATTTCATAAAAATCTAATCACCAATAATGGATTTTTCCAGTGATTAATAGATATGCAATCTCAATTAATATAGTTTTAGTTGTTTTTGACTGCAATTTTTCAAATTTAGACAATATTTTCTTTAAATTAAAAAATCAGTCATTTAAAATCTTATAAGTTAAAATCAAATCCTTATCCAATGAATATGAGTCAACAAGCTCCAGTTGGACTGCCTCATCCATGGTGTCAAAGCCCTCACCGTCAAAGAAAGTCTTTGCATTGGCACCTCCGACAACCATCGGAGCAACGCATATCCTTATCTCATCAATCAGGCCGGCCTTCAACATGGAAAAGTTCAGAGTTGCTCCACCCTCAAGCATCAGTTTTTCTATTCCCTCTTCATGAAGATAACTCATCAGTGCAACCAGATCCACCCTTTCATCACCTGAAAAGAAGAATTTCACGCCACGTTCTTTGAATAGCCCATACTTATCAGAATCAAAAAAATCATCCTTGTATTCATTTGCACCCGCAATGATTGTCTTTGCATCGCAATTCGTAATTCTGGCATCTTCAGGAGTCCTCAGCCTGCTGTCCACCACAACACGAACAGGATTGTCCTCAGGGTTTGCATTGATTTTGTGAACTGTCAATCTCGGGTCGTCTGCCATGACTGTTCCTATTCCAACCATAATCCCGTCACATTCCTTTCTTAGCTCATGGACCCTTTCCAAGTCCTTCTTTCCTGAGATGTTTGAGCTTCCGGTAGCAGTTGCAATCTTTCCGTCCAGTGTCATTGCCGCACTCAATATTACATATGGCCTCATCAAATCACCTAAATATGATAGAACATTTCCTTAATCTGCAGGAAGTTCATCAGTGTCTGGTTTTCAAGCATTCCCGGCATTACTAATGCTACAATAATACCAAGTATACCGAACACTATTCCAATTCCCCAGATTATCTTTACTGCATCCTTTTCTGCAATCGGTTTTCTTAAGATTAATCTGATCAATGATTTAAAACCGGTTTCCGGACGAACCAGCTTGCCGTCATCATTCAATTGTGTTGGCTTTTGCTGCTGGCGGTTCATGACTCCTGCTGAATAGAACTTCAAAGCGGCATCGATGATGTTCGGCATCAGAACGATCAATGCAATCAGCTTCACACGTCCGATGAATGCTATTGATACAATAGCTGCCCCGATGATCAATGTCCCTGTGTCGCCAGGGAAAATCTTTGCCGGATACCTGTTGAAGTATAAAAATGAAATAAGTGCTCCAAGCATACTCATTGAAATGATTGTTACGTCGTATTTTCCCAAGATTATGCATGCGATGGTCAGGGATGTCATTGAAATGACGCCCAGACCGGATTCTATTCCGTTGAGTCCCGCAAGCATGTTTGTCAGGTTGGCACCTATCGAAAGGGCAATCGGAATTATAATCAGATACAAAATCCCAACATTAGGCGGTGCCGCCCAAATCAATGGAATGCCCGCCAAAAACAATAGGAAGAATTTTTCTTTTGATGATAATGCAAGCAAATCATCCACTATTCCGATGATTCCCACAAGCAGGATTACAATCAAAACTATACACAATGGAAACGCCAGTATGTCATGCATATATATTCCGGAAAACATTCCTATTGTGAATCCGAACAGTATTCCGAATCCGCCCATTTCAGCCACAATCGGCTTCCATGATTTGTGAATGTCCTTTCCGACAATGTCTGCCTTTTCAAGCTTTTTGATTATCAAAGGCATTGACAGGTGGGTTACCAAAAACGAAAGCAACCCACAAATGATTGCGATTACGTATAGGGGAAGTTGCGGTAGAATCATCATATTATCACTTCTTATTTAATATATAATAGACCGTCCTCAATGGCATGTCCAATCTTTCTGATATTTCACGGGCTTTAAGTCCGTCATCATATAAAGATTTGACCTCATCATGATTATATTTTCTTTTATAATTATCAAATTTTACATCATCCTTGTTTTTTCTAAGCAAATAATAAACGCGATTAAGCTTCATGTTCAACTTCTCGGCAATTTCACGAGCTTTAAGACCTTGCTTTGCCAGGTTAAAAACGATAACCTCCTCGCCATTGCTTTTGCTTTTGGCACCCCAATTATATTGCTTTTTAACTTCAATGTCAAGCTGTCTTAATGCATCGATATACTTTTTGGAGGTTCTGTCATAAACGCTGGGAGCGCAGGTGATCTCACATAAATTGGGGTATTCATCCATCAAATCCATAATGAGAACGGAAGACAACACCTTGGTTACATGAATTGTTGTTACATCCTCGTCCATATTATCACTATTTTTTGATTAGGTTTAGGAATTCCTTAGACTTGTCGCTCCTTGGATTTCTGATATTGTTGATGTTCTTAATTTCCTTTTTGATTTTGGATTCGTTAATGTTGAATGCATTGCCAATCTCCTTAATCTCCATATCCGAGTTTTCATGTATCAAGGCGGCGCCCAATGCCACATGGTTGAATTTGATGTTGGAGTTCTTGATTTGCTTTTCGAATTTGAACTTTTCATACAATATCAGGTCCATCTCATAAACAGGAATGATTTTAATGTCTGTAAAACTGTTTAAGATGTCAATGACCTTGGTGTATGTTGTCTGGAATACCTTTCTCTGTTCACGGTCAAGTTCCACACGAATGTAGGGAAATGGTCCTGAATCTATTTTACGGGAGTTGTTGGAAGTCGTCAGATAATATCTGAACATGTCCCAGGTTATCAGGGCGGATGCAATATTCACGAATGTTGATTTGTAGATATTGTCCCGTATTTTCAAATCCCTTTTAAGAGACCTTTTCATATTTCCAAATTTGTCCAGATAATTGTATTTTAAAAGCTCCTTTTCAATCTGGGCTTTCCTCCAGGCATCAATTGAATCCACATCGTATTTGTCTATAAAATCGGGAGATTTGTTTTCAAATTCAAAGCGAATGTTATCATAATTCGTTATCCTTTTAAAATCGGACAGTTTCCTTTTTAGGATGTCATCCTTTATGTTCAATATTATATTTTCGCAGTACCTTACATAAGCGATGGCAAGTGCGGTTCTGGCATGCTTGTCATCAATGATGGCCGGTTTTGTTCTGTGAAATCTTAAGGCCTCTATTCTTACACGGGCACCATACCTTTTCCTCACTTCCTCCTCATAATTCGGCACATATTCGGAGTCCAAAGAAATGTTCTTTCGAATCAGCCTGTTGTTTTCATCCTTGAATCTGATGACAAGCGAAATTGTTTTCACAACGCCCTTACGTTCCTGTTTTAATATGTTCAATACTTTTTTAAGGGCATCCCTTCCATAACTGGAAAATTGACTTATTAAAACCATATAATTTCCGGAAAGGGGTAAATATGGTATTATTTCAAGCCTGTAGGTTGCTTCCTTATTGATTTTAAATGCAAATGATTTGCAGCCACAGCTGCATTTGCCGTCCATTTTCCTGTACTCTTCAATGGAATATTTCCTATAACATGAACTGCATTTCACATATCCGAATTGCTTAAGGTTTCCAATGGCAATCTTATGTGAGTCGATGGCTGACTTGACTCTATCCAGAATGTTTTTTTTGGCGTTTGCCTTCATTCTGAATATCTGATTGTGACGGCTGTTTTCGCCGACCTCATCCAGAGTCACGTCGGAAACGGATTTTGTTCCATATCTGCTTAGGGATGTGAAGGGGGTGGTGTATCCCTGTGCATCCATATCATCTTTCAGATTTTGTAAAAAAGTCAATCTGTCCTCTAGCTTAAAGTAAAGACTTTTGAAATCATCAAAATTATCAATGTTATCCAAGTTGATTGAATCATTTGAGATTTCCTTCAGATATCTCTCAGCTTTATTTACTAGGACAGATTCTTCCATATAAATCAGATTCTATTGAATTCTCTCACCGATTTCAGCTTTCACGTCAGGAGATAATAATGCGCCGCTTTCTCCTGTTGCCAAAATCATTCCTTCGGACATGGTTCCGAATAATTTTGCAGGCTGCAGGTTAGCTACAACACATACCTTTCTGTCCACCAGCTCTTCAGGGGAATAGAATTTTGCAAGGCCCGCAACGATTTGCCTTGGTTTTTCCTCGCCGATGTCAACCTGCAACTTTAATAGCTTGTCGGATTTCTCTATTTTTTCCGCTTCCAATACCTGGCCAATTTTAATTACGACTTCATCAAAATCATCAATACTGATTAAATCACTCATATTCTCATCCTCACTACTTTCTTTTAAGTTTTCATGTAACTTTGCCTTTTCAGCTTCTATCACTTCATCATCAATCTTTTTGAATAAAGGCTTGGCTTTATTTATTTCATATCCGCTAGGAAGCGCCACACTGGCATCCGCCCAATTGGATAGGTCATCAATATTCATTATCTTAGCTATTGCATCTGCCTTGGTTGGAAGATACGGCTTTAATGTGAAAGCCAGGGTTTTTGCTAACTGATTTGATAAGTACAGGCAATTAGCCGCCTTTTGCGGGTTCTCCTTAACCGCTTTCCATGGCTCCTGATCGTTGAAGTATTTGTTTCCTTTTTTAGCCACCTTAAATATTTCAAGCAAGCCTTCCCTGAACTCAAAGTTAGCTATATATCTGCCGGCATTGGCAGGCAGCTCTTCAATAGCTTTTCTGAATTTCTCATCCTCATCAGTCGGATCCACATATTCGGGAATCCTATTGTCAAAATTCTTGCGGGTAAAAGTAAATGTTATGTGCAGGAAGTTTCCAATCACATCTGCCAGCTCATCATTGTTTCTTCTTTGGAAATCATCCCATGAAAAGTCTGAATCCTTGTTTAAAGGGGCGTTGATTGTCAGATAATACCTGAGCAGATCCGGTTCGTAATCCCTTACGAAATCGGCTATCCAGATAACCCAGTTCTTACTTGTGGACATTTTTTCTCCTTCAAGGGACAGGAATTCACCTGCATAAATCATGTCGGGGAGTTTGCATCCGTATGCCTCAAGCAATCCCGGCCAGAATATTGAATGGTGGTAAATGATATCCTTGCCTATGAAATGAACCACAAAGTCATCCCAGTATTCCTTCCATTTCCTGCCGGATTGGGCTGACCATTGTGCGGCTGATGAGATGTAACCCAGGAATGCCTCAATCCATACGTACAGCACCTTGCCTTCGGCCTCCTCGAGCGGTACGGGTATGCCCCAGTCCATATCCCTTGTTAAGATCCAGTCATTCAAACCTTCCTTCAGCCAGTTGGTCGCATAATTCTTCACATTGGCAGGGAGATTGTCATTGTTTGAAATATAATCCATTAAATCCCCTTCAAACTCCGATAGTTTGAATGCATACTGGAAGGTGTCCCTGATTTCAGGAGTTGTTCCGCAGGTTATGCAATGCGGCTCGTCAAGCTCTGTTGGATCAAGCGCCTTTCCGCATTTTTCACAGTGGTCTCCACGAGCTTCAGATCCGCAGACCGGACATAATCCTTCAACATACCTGTCAGGCAAGAACTTATTGCAATTCGGACAATATAACTGCTGGATGTCCTCTCTGTATATGAATCCATTGTCATACAAATCCTTAAAGAAATTCTGGGCAATCTCATAATGGATTTCATCGGTTGTTCTTGTGAAGTTATCCAGAGATATGCTCATTGACTCCACATCACGAACAATCATATCATGATACCTTTTAGAGATTTCAATCGGTTTTTTGTTTTCCTTATCTGCCTTAACGGCAATTGGTGTTCCATGTTCATCGGTAGCGCAAACCATCAGCACATCATTGCCGACCATTCTATTGTACCTTGCATAGATGTCTGCAGGCAGATAAGTAGAACGGATATGTCCCAGATGACATGGCCCATTTGCATAAGGAAGTGCACATGAAATAAAAATTTTAGACATTTATCTTTTCCCCTTATTTATTTTAAACATATTATAATTATGTCATTACTATATAATAAAGTATTATTTTTAACACTGTTATAAATTAATGAAATATAGTCAAAATTGATTTTAAAAATAAGTTAGCTATTTAATGGATAAAATAAAAAGTTAAAAACATGGCTGAAGTTTCTTATATCAACCCATTGTCAAACGAAGGAAAACAGATCATTCGTGAATATGGGGATTTGAATAAAATATTTGATGAAGACGAGCGATTGATTGAAGAGATTATGCACACCCCCAATCAGAGAATTTCAGATGACACTTTAATCCCCAAATCATATAGCGATTATGCAATGAAACGTGTCCAATGGGCCATTGAGAAGAAGAACAATAAAAACTTCACCCAGGCTGAATTTGAATACCTGACAAATGGCGAGCTGTTCATGCAGGACGTGGTCATCTTTCACATATTATGCCAAGCCATTGCAATCCAGTTCAACGTCGGTTCCCGTGAAACCAAACTCTTTATCGAATCGCAGGGAATACTGATTCAGGAAAGGTTGGCCAAAATACCCCCAATGGCAAGGGCGGACATTATTGATGAAGTGCTGGATGAAGTGAAAACCGACGGTGCAATCAAATGGAACTCCCTTAAAGAGGTTATAGCTTCCAAAAAGCTTAAATTGTCTGATCTGTTAATTGATGATGGGGACATAATACTTCAAAGCGATGACTTTTTAGACAGGTTTTCCGACAAGTTCTCCGATAGAAACCCTGAGAGAATGTACAATATCCTAATAGGAGACAACGTAAAGGAACAGATTCTATCCAGGCTCATAATGCAGAAAACCGAAGAATACATTCAAAGAATCAAGGAAATGTCTGCACATGTTGAAATCCATCCGGCAATTGTTGAAATCAGCGAAAAACTGAAGGAGTTTATTCCTGACGAGATTAGCAAATACAACCAGTACTATGCCGGAAGCGGCGGAATATACGGTAGCGTCCAGGCCGGAAAATTGAATCCTGATGCTTTCCCTCCATGCATCCAGTCAACTGTTGAGGGTGTTTCCTCCGGCGGGCGCAATGATGCTATCGTGCTTCTCTTAACATCCTTCGCGTCCTATGCAAGACTGTATCCGAGAATATTTGCATCAGACGAAACCGTTAAAGTGTCCGACATGGATCCCGATTTGTCAATTACCGAAAATGAAATCCTACCTTTGATTTTCGATGCCGCCGATAACTGTACACCGCCCCTATTTGAAGACCAGCCACAGGAAAAAGTCAACATCATCTCAAAACTGGGCTTTGGAATGCACAGTAAAATAGATATAAATCATGAAGGCGAAACCAAATGGTATACTCCAATGAGCTGTGAGAAAATCAAAATTCACCTGCCCCAACTCTGCCATCCGGACAAATCCTGTAAAGGCATCAACAATCCCCTATCCTGCTATGGCCGAAAAAAATATCAGCTTGACAATCAGCAGTCTAAAAGCGAATAATATCCAAAAATCGAATGTCAACTATTTTTACTAAAAGATATGCATTTCGACCAATTTATTTAAAGCCATTAATAATAGCACTACATTCTTAGATATCCGTTAATTGAATAAGGCTAGATTAATTTAAAATTTTTAATCGTTATACTTTTTATAATATAAAATACAAATAATGAATATGATTTAATTAATCTGGAATGATTTTTAGGATTAAAAATAAAAATCAACTAATAATTATAATCTTTGAGAATTAAACGATAATTATATTGGTTCATTTTAATTTAGGATAAATTAAAAGTCATTTAGATAAATCCTAATTAAATTATATTTATTACAATTTTAAAAAATATTTTTTAAATTAACGGTGGAATTTATGAACATGAACAATAACATGAAAATCGGGATAATAACTGCTTTTTCTGTAATAGCCCTTTTTGTATTGTCACTGATAATCACACAGGCTCCTGCAGGAGATGATAATGCAGTGAGGTTCGGAGTGTTAACATTATTACCTCCTCTTGTGGCTATTGCATTAGCATTTATTACAAAAGAAACAATTCTGTCCTTGTTTATAGGAGTTTTCGTTGGAGAATTCATGATTAATGTCAATAACCTAAACATTATTGAAAGCGGAATCAATGCATTTCTGGCAATAGGAAACCAGGTCATTTCATGCATGGCCGATCCATGGAATGCAGGTATTGTTCTTCAATGTTTGCTTATTGGAGGAGTAATACAGCTGATTACAAAAATGGGTGGGGCAAAAGCCCTTGCCGATGCTTTGGCCAGCCGTGCCAACACTCCAAGAAAAGCCCAGCTCATCACATGGTTTTTAGGTTTATGCGTATTCTTTGATGACTATGCAAACTCCCTGATTGTAGGTCCTATCATGAGGCCTGTAATGGACAAACTTAAAGTATCCAGAGAAAAATTAGCATTCGTAGTGGACGCAACCGCAGCACCTGTTGCAGGTATTGCAATCATATCCACTTGGATTGGTTTGGAAATAAGTTTAATTGCAGCCGGTTTTGAATCAATCGGTATGCATGTAAGCGGATTTGGAATATTTCTACAGACCATTCCATTCAGATTCTATAACATTTTAATATTGATATTCATTGTAATCTCTGCACTCACATTATATGAGTTCGGACCAATGAAAAAAGCGGAGCAAAAGGCACGTGCAAGAAAGGAATCAGAACCTATCAAAGCTCTTGAAGCCCCTGGTTTTGACGAGGTGCAACCGGTTGAAGGAATTAAATTAAGCATCTGGAACGCAATAATTCCTATCGGAACACTGATTATCGGTGCACTTATCGCATTTTACTGGAGCGGATACACCGGAATCTTAGCCGGAGAAGATCAAACTCTTATTACATTAATGAAAACAGCCCCATTATCCTTTAATGGTATTTTTGAAGCATTATCCGCATCCGATGCATCCGTTGCTTTATTCCAAGCAGCATTGCTCGCCTCCATTGTTGCCATTGTAATGGCTGTTCTTCAGCAGATAATGACCATCGAACAGGCCATCAGCGAATGGGTGGGAGGTATGAAAACCATCGTCATTACCGGCGTGATTCTATTGCTCGCCTGGTCCTTGGGTGGAGTCATCGGTGATATCGGTACTGCAGATTACCTGGTAAGTATCCTCAAAGACACAATTCCATTCTGGATTCTGCCAACACTGATCTTTATATTAGGTGCATTGATTTCATTTGCAACCGGTACTTCCTACGGTACAATGAGTATCCTGATGCCTTTAACAATCCCTCTTGCCTGGGCGGTTAACCCTGAAATGGGATTCGTGATTGTCTGTACCAGTGGAGTATTGACAGGAGCCATTTTCGGAGACCACTGTTCACCGATTTCAGATACAACCATTCTGTCAAGTATGGGTACAAGCTGTAACCACATCGACCACGTAAGTACGCAAATCTATTATGCCATGTTCGTTGCAGCCATAGCTATCGTGTTCGGTTACATCCCAGCAGGATTTGGAGTTGCATGGTACTTCTGCATCCCTGTCGGCATTGTAGTGATGTACATCGGTTTAAGATTGATCGGTGAAAAAGTAGAATTTGAAGAGGCTGCCTAGCTTTCTTCACTTTTTTTATTTTTTTTACAGTGATGACTGTGAAAACTTGAATGGATTATGGTCCTCATATATGGCATCATAATACTTGTTTAAAATGGATGATTCCCACATATTGTAATTGTTTCTCTCATTTTTCTCAAAATTATAAGCTAGAATTCCAATTTTTCGCTCATACTCGTCAATATTATTCCTTTCGCAAAAATCAGTTATAATGTCTGGAATATATTCGCATGGCTCGTCGCTGGTGAATTCCAAAAACTCCTCATATTCGCTTTTTGAAAAAAGTTCCTGAGCGTCAATCGGGTCTTCTGTCGATTCTATGGTGAAGAGCTCAATATAGATATCATCCACTAGAGGAAGCTGGTTGAATTCGATTCCCAACCCGTATACTTTTGCATTTTCCAGGTTCAATACTGTGTGTCCTGTTCTTTGTGCGTAAATCCAATTGTCGAATGCAGGCCTTACAATTTCCTCCGGAGTCAGGCCGGACAGAACCGTTTTGAGATGTTCAACACCAATCACTTCAACTGTCTTTTCCATGATGATATATTTCACAATCATGTTTTATAAAAGTGTGCAAAAACACACTTACTTAAATTTAATATAGTTTAATGATGTAACTATAAATAGTGATAAAATGTTTTCTAAAGCTACTTTAAAGGAACGAAGACAATACTATCGTGAGGAATGGGATGTCAAAGACCTGCCAGACTTCATTGCCACCGATATAAAAAAGCGGGAATTCGGTTTTGACCATAACGGAACCGGACCGAACGACAGGTATAAGGTCTTCAAAGGAACCGAATCCCTAAGAAAATTCCTAAGGTATAAGGCTCCTTTTGCGGCATATATCTCAGTGGCATTTTACAACAATCCCCGAAGAAGGGAAGACTGGCTAAAAGCAGAATACATTTTCGATGTGGATGCAAAGGATATCCCAATCAGGTCATGCCAGTGCGACGGCGTGTGTGAAACCTGCCTTGGTGAAGCTTTAGAAATTGTCAATGCACTGATTGATACTTTGGAAGGAGATTTGGGTCTTAAAAACATTCATCTAATCTATTCCGGAAGGGGGTACCACATCAGGATTCTGGATGAGGATATGATGACCGCCACAAGCGAGCTCAGGTCTGAAGTTTTGAAGTATGTTGCAGGAGCGGAAGTTCCCAAATCACAGTTCATGAACCCTGAAGTGTCTAACCAGACATTCAATTTTGAACATTTCTCAATTCCTGTGGGATATTCGAAAATATTTACCGATAAAGTGAAATTCAACATTCAGCACCTGGTTGGAAATGAGAAACTCGATGGAATCAACCCCAAACTAATGAAGGACATTATGGAATCAAGACATCATCTTGAAAATGATGACTGGGGATACTTCAAAAGGGATATCGGTCCCAGAAGGTATAAAAACCTAGTTGAAGCCATGGCTCGTGTCAATCTCGCTACAATTGATGCCAAAGTGACCATAGATTTAAAAAGAATTTTAAGACTTCCCTCATCACTCCACTCAAAAGTGAGCATGAAATGTATGGAAGTCAAAAACAGGGAAACATTCGACCCATTCTCAAAAGCCGTTCCCAAATTTGTTTATGAAAGAAAATGAAAAAAAAGGGCAATTCAGTCTGATTCCAGACATTTGTTTAGTATTCTGCCGCTGATTTCTTCAGCAGGCCCATCGGCAGGAACAACATTCCATTCATATGTAACCTTGGCTGCTTTTGAACGTGCTTTTCTTAAATCATCAATGTTTTCAAACATTTCCTCGGCTTCATCACGTGACTTGATGCGCCTTAAGGATTCTTCAGGAGTCACATCCAAAAAGAACATGCAATCTGATTTTGGAAGCACAACTGAAACAATTTTATAAACGATAACATTAACCACATTCGGAAGATAGGCAACCGCCATGGTATATCTTGAAAATATTAAAACATCAGTCCTCTTATTGTAATAATATATGTGAACTGACCTTAATGCGTCAAGGCCAAAATAGACAGTGGCCTTTAGGTGATTTATTTTACCTGTCTTTAGAAGGGCCTGTTTCGATTTTTTACCGAATTTGTTGTCACAGCAAGGGTGTGATCGGACAGTGACATCTCGTCCTTTACTTTCATATGCACCGACAAGCAGGTTAACCTGTGTATCCTTACCGCATCCGTCAAGTCCATCTATCACAATAAACTTATTCATATCCTCACCTATTTTATAGGGTAAAACTCCGTATATTTGGAATTTCGCTCAATGGGGTTTCTGCCTAAGTTTCTAACAATCCTGGATAAGGTTTCAATCGATGCGTCGACTCCGTCAGGGGCACCGGAAGCTTCGGACAGTTCATCCCCACCTAAAGTTCCGCCCAAATCATTGGCACCGGCGGTCAGGGAAACTTGAGCAAATCTGAATCCCATTTTTACCCAGGATACCTGTATATTTGGAATTAAATCCCTTAACATCAATCTGGCCACTGCATATAATTTCAAATCTTCAGTGCCGGTGGCTCCCAAGTTTGACTGGCCTTCCAGAAATATTGGCGAGTATTCATGCATGAATGTCATCGGAATGAATTCCGTGAAACCGTGGGTTTCCTCCTGAAGTTTTCTTATAATGTCCAGGTGCTCCACCCTTTCGGCCAGGGTTTCCACATGCCCATACATTATTGTGGCGGAACCTGGAATTCCAACTTCGTGAGCGGTTTTAACAATGCCAATCCACTCTGCCACGCTCACCTTTTCAGGACAGATCAGTTCCCTTGAGCGGTCGGTTAAAATCTCGGCGGCAGTGCCGGGCAGCGTATCCAAGCCGGCATCCTTAAGTCTCTGACACCCTTCAGCAACGTCTATTCCAGATAACGTGCATGCATCGGCAATCATGGTCGGGGAAAATCCATGAATCATAACATCTGGATATTGCCCTTTCAGCAGCTGCAGCATATGCTCGTAATATTCAATGTCCGCATCCGGAAGAACTCCGCCCATCACACAAAACTCATGGGCTCCCCTTTCAACCGCACCTTCCGCCTTAGTCAATATCTCATCGTCATTCAGGACATATGCTTCAGGGTCATCGGCATCCTTTCCAAAGGCGCAGAAACCGCATCTGACTGTACAGATATTTGTAAAATTAATATTGCAGTTGTTGATGAAAGTGACATTGTCCCCGGCAATCTCGCTTCTCAAATAATCCGCAGTTGCAAGCAGCGGATACAGATCATGACCCCGTATGTTCATCAGGTGATTTGCTTCCTCGACACTAATGGCCTCATCCAAAGATTTTGATAAAATCCTTTCAGTTTTAGCAGATACCGGCAGTTTATCAAACATGATTATATATTAATATTAAATCAGATAAAAAACTTTCTATAAATAAAATTGAATGCATGAAAATTTACAATAAGATAACCTGATATATTGAAGTTTAATCAATTGAAATTAAGAAAGATTGAAGAATAATAATCATAACCGATAAATTAGCTATTTAAGTAATGAATTATATATTCTATGATGTGATATAATGGACAGTAGCGAAGCTATTTTTAACGGACTTAAAGATGTCGGAATTGACTTTATTGTAAGCGTTCCCTGCGTCAACCTATCAAAATTACTGGATATGATTGATGAGGATGAGGAAATCATCCATATCCCCGTAACACGTGAAGAGGAAGGAATCGGAATATGTGCAGGCGCATATCTGGGAGGTAAAAAACCTGCAATTCTAATGCAGAATTCCGGACTTGGAAACTCAGTGAATGCACTCAAATCATTGACCGAACTATATGGATTCCCACTTCTGATGGTAATGAGCCACAGAGGCACCGAAGGTGAAAGCATCTGCGGGCAGGTCCCAATGGGAGAATCCACTCCAAGAATCTTGGAAGCGATGGATTTCAGATTTTTCAAACCGGCCAGTCCTGAAGCAGCCTATGAAGCCATGATAAATTCATGGGGTTTGTCTGTCAAAGAAGGAAAACCCGTTTCAGTTCTTTTAGAAATTAGCTATTGGTGATAATATGGCAAGAAGAGAAGCTATAATGGACATAATGAATTGTATTGGAGATGAACTTGTTATCTGTAATATCGGATTTCCATCAAGGGAGCTGTACGACATTAGAGACAGGAAGGAAAACTTTTATATGATCGGGTCAATGGGGCTTGCATCATCTATAGGCTTTGGTCTGGCCCTTGCCAGTCCAGATAAGGACATTGTTGTAATCGATGGGGACGGGTCACTTTTAATGAATATGGGTTCACTTGTAACCATATTTGCAAACAATCCTGGCAATTTAACCTGGATTGTAATAGATAATGGCGCTTATGGCTCAACAGGCAACCAGGACACCTATGCACAGGCACTTGATTTGTCTGAAATTGCCAAAAGTGTCGGATTCAAAAACAGCTTTAAATTCGAAGACATTAACTTAAGTGAAATAATCAAAAGTGAAGATGCGAGTTTCATTGTATATGAAACGGAAGCCGGAAACTCCTCCGCTCCAATCATTGACCTTACACCCGTTGAGATTAAGAATAGATTTATGAAAGCGATTGATTAATTCAATGCTTTTAATCTATTAATAATCTTTGCTTATTTTAATGAAAAAAATATCACCAGAATTATTCCTAATTAGGTACATTCTAAAAGATTTACAGAGTCCCAAATCACCTTAACTTAATTATTTTCAACTATCTTATGTTTAATTTATTATTAAATCAACTTAAAAAAATATAATTGATATAAAAAGATTATTAAGTGAATTTAAAGAATTATTAGTATGGATGAACGCAAATTATTTGAACTCTTGGGATATGTCAAGGTATCAATCAATAGGACAAAAACACTGAAGACCATCGGTACCGATTTGAAAATGCCTTCCGAAATTGCAAGGGAGGCGGACATAAGAACCAGCCAGGCATCCGGATCATTGGCTGATTTGAAAAAGCAGGGATTGGTTGTGTGTGTTAATGAAGAGGTAAGAAAAGGAAGATTGTATAAATGTACCGATATAGGTCTGGAAATCATAAAATACTTATAGAGCAATGTTGATATTCAAAAAGAACTTCCAGCACAACATGCCCACAAATTTCCTGAAACCGGAATTTCAAGCAGAACATCCCATCCTTTTTATCAAAAATCATCATCAAAATACTTCATCCTAATTTAAAAAGTCTAAAAAATCATTAATATGGTTTTAAAAAAAAGTTTTAAGGACATTCAACCCTAAAAAAATAAAAGCAATAAGGAGAAATCAGTCCCCTTATCTATTTCTTCATGGATTTGACCGCTACGCCTTCCTGATTATCATTTTTGCAGATGAAGTCACTGCACTGTAAAGGGAAGTTCCGGCGTATTTGAATGCCACATTATATATTGCAGGAGAATATCCCTTTGTGGATATCTTGGCATGGCCTGAACTGTCGGTAATGTCAAGTATCTTTTTACCCATTACAGTGAATAATATTTTTGCACCGGCAATCGGCTTATTGTTCATGCCTGTCAGAGTGGCGACGAAATAGCTATTGGCGCCATATTTGGTTGAAACACCATTACTGGTCAAGCTAGGGGTTATATATTTGCCCACATGAATTTTGGCGCTTACCTGATTGGATGATTCATAAGCATCATTGCCATAAAATTTCATCAGTACATTGTAAGTGCCTTCGGCCAAGTCCTTGGTGGAATACTTGGCCTGACCGTTCTCATCGGTGTAGAAGTATTTCACACCATTGTTTGCAAAACCAACCTTGGCACCGCTAATAGGTTTGCCGTTGGCATCCTTCAAGGTGGCAACCAGATAACCGTCTTCACCAGGGAGAACATGAACATCCGCTGAAGATAATTTAGGTACAACTTTACTTGCCACATGGATTTTAGCACTTATCTGATTGGATGCACGATATGCGCCACTTCCATAATATTTCATCAGTACAGTGTATGTGCCTGTAGCCAAATCCTTGGTTGGATACTTGGCCTGACCATTCTCATCGGTGTAGAAGTATTTCACACCATTGTTTGCAAAGCCAACCTTGGCACCGCTGATAGCTCTGCCGTTGGCATCCTTCAAGGTGGCAACCAGATAGTCTTCAGCACCATGAAGAACAGTCACGTCTGCAGAGGTTAATTTAGTGGCAAGTTTGCCAACAACAATCTTGGCGGTTGCCTGATTGGATGCACGATAGGTGCCGTTGCCGTAATATTTAATCTTTACAGTGTATGTTCCCTCAGCCAAATCCTTAGTGGAATACTTTGCCTGACCAAACTCATCAGTATAGACATACTTCACACCATTGTTTGCAAAGCCAACCTTGGCACCGCTGATAGCATTGCCATTGGCGTCCCTCAGGATGGCAACCAGATAACCGTCCACATCACGATATAAAACACTCACATCAGAAGCCTTCAAGCTAGTGGAAATCTTACCTACAACAATCTTAGCGGTTGCCTGATTGGATGCACGATAGGTGCCGTTGCCGTAATATTTAATCTTTACAGTGTATGTTCCCTCAGCCAAATCCTTAGTGGAATACTTTGCCTGACCAAACTCATCTGTATAGACATACTTCACACCATTGTTTGCAAAGCCAACCTTAGCGTTACTAACAGCATTGCCGTTGGCATCCTTCAGGGTGGCAACAAGATAACCATTCTCATCACGACATAAAACGCTCACATCGGAAGCCCTCAAGCTAGTGGAAATCTTACCTACAACAACCTTGGCGGTTGCCTGATTGGATGCGGCATAAACGCGGTCACCATAAAACTTAATCTTTACTGTGTATGTACCTTCAGCCAAGTCCTTGGTGGAATACTTTGCCTGACCGTTCTCATCAGTGTAGACATATTTCACACCATTATTGGCAAAGCCGACCTTGGCACCGCTAACAGCATTGCCGCTGGCATCCTTCAGGGTGGCAACAAGATAACCATTCTCATCATTGCATAGAACACTCACATCAGAAGCCTTCAGATTTGTGGCAATCTTGACCACTTTAATCACGGTCACTATCTGATTGGATTCAAGATAGTTGTCATCGCCATAAAATTTCACCCTTGCGGTATAGGTGCCTTCGGCCAAGCCGTCAGTGAAATACTTTGCTTCACCGTTTTCATCTGTGTAACTATAGGTTACGCCCTTAACAGCAAATCCAACCTTAGCACCGGCAATCGGATTGCCGTTATCATCTGTTAATAAAGCGGACAATATGCCTCCGCTGTAACTGGTAGCAAGATTTGTGGTTGCTTTAGTGATGACAATGTTGGCTGTTGTATTTGAAGGATTATAATAATCATTGCCCACAAACATGACTGAAGGAGTGTATGTGCCCACTTTTAAACCTTTAAGGGAAACATTAGTCAAGCCATACTCATCGGTATAAACAGTTTTCATAAAATCATTGAAAACAACTATGACAGCCGCATCATCAATCGGATGCCCGTATGAATCTCCCAAATAGATTATGAGATCTTCACCGCTATTATATTCAGTGGTGATATCCTCAGCAGCCACATCACTATTAGCTTTAGTGATAACGACATTTGCAGCAACGTTTGAAGGATTATAATAGTCATCACCCTCAAACCTAATCAAAGGAGTGTAAGCACCAGGTTTCAAGCCCTGAAGAGAGATCCTAGCCACACCATTCTCATCGCTGTAAACCGTTTCATTAAACTCGCCGAAAAGAGCCACTACAGCGGCATCATAAATCGGATGATCATTGGCATCAACCAGATAAGCCAGCAAATCCTCACCACTATTATAAGGATTGATGATGTTGGCTGAAGTCATGGCACTGTCCATTTTAGTAATGACAACGTTAGCGGTAGTGCTTGAAGAAGTGTAAATTCCATCGCCATCAAACCTAATCAGAGGAGTGTAACTGCCAGGTTTCAAGCCATAGACTGAAACATAAGCCAATCCTAGCTCACCGGTATAGACAGTTTCATTATACTCTTCGAAAGAGACTATGACTGCGGCATCACCGATTGGACTGCCGTAGACATCTGTCAGATTAACAGTGAAATAATCTCCACTGTTATAAGGAGTGTTGATATCCTCAGCAGTCAAGGCAGTGTCAATGAAACCTTCATCATCTATCTTCAGGATATCTGCACTCTCAACACTGTCAAGACTTTGCAGACTTCCATATTCATCAGGTTCCATTATTAACTTTGCATCATCAGAACCGCTTTGAATTGCTTCGCCATCAGATAAGATATCCGAAGTCGGCGCATCCTCATCAGTCAGATTTAATTCAACATCGCCGTCAATAGCATTATCCTGATTAACTATTACATCAGAGCCCTGTGCAATAACATCAACATCTTCGGATGCACTGACAGCACCAGCTGATAGAATAGCCAGTAAAATAAAAGTAAGTATTAAAATCTTTTTATACTTCATATTTACCCCCATACAATTAAACAAACTGTATTTACATTTCAAAAAAATAAGATTGAATGTAAAGAAAATCTTATTTGACTATATTTTTATTAAAAGTTATATATAAAAACTAGGAAAAAGCAGGCTGAATATTAAAAAGAGAAGAAAAAAAATTATTTTAAAAAAATAAAGTTATAATTTAATGTTGAGCATCCAGTTAAACTTAAAGGTAAGCCAGTTTTATCTGATGCAGAGTTTACTGAGTTAAAAGAAGAGATTTTGAATACAAAGTGATTGTTTTTACTTTGTTTCTTTTTTATTTATTTGAGTCTGTAAAATTTTATAGGCTTATTTGATTTTTATGTGTTTTCTGTCCAGTTTTCCATTTGGTAGTCCAAGAAGGTCAGAATTCCGTTTTTAGTTTTGTATAATTTCTTTATTTTTTCTGAATTGGTTTGTCTGTAGTAATTTTCGACTTTGTTTGATGTTTTTTCGATATTTTTATCA
>NZ_JAZRHE010000036.1:0-17950 GCF_045644645.1 Methanobrevibacter sp. | reverse complement strand
ACATTCTCCAATAATAGTTAGGTTTTCAAAGCATAAAAACCTTTTGGATTTTGGCTTTAAAAAACAAACAAAAAAATTTTTCAAAAAATTTGAAAAAGACAGTAAAATCGAGATTAACTCAAGTAACTTGGTTAAATTCATTGAACATGCTTACAGTTATGCTAGAATGTCTTTGAATCTATATTCAAGCAAATATTCAAAGAAAATGTACTCGCAACCTGCATTATTCACAATTATTGCATTGAAAAGTTATTTAAATTTAACTTATCGTCAAATAATTGAATTTATTAGCTTTTCAGACAGATTGCAGAAATATTTGAAGATTAAAAGAGCTCCAGATTACTCTACTCTTCAGAAATTCTTCAAAAGAATGCCAACTGACATGTTTGAAAGAATAACAAAGCAAATTATTGTACATTTGGAAATACAACCAGAATTAGTTGCTCTTGATGGCAGTGGATTTACAAGCGACTATGCTGACAAATATTACTCAAAAATACGCAGCCATGACGTGAAAAACTTCATTAAATGCCATATAGCAATCGATGTAGATTCAAGACTAATTCTCTACTCACAAGCTGTAAAAGGACCAAGACACGATACAAAATTTGCAATAGCATCAATAAGAAGTCTAAAAAAATACAATCCACAATTCATAATAGCAGACAAAGCATATGACTCAAATGCAATAAGAACATGCATAAATGAAGAAATAAAAGTATCAGACCAAATACCACTACGATCCAACTTCAGACATGGCTGGTACAGAAGATTAAGCATCAAAACATTCAAAAAAGAAATATATTCAAGAAGAAACAATGTAGAAAGCGTATTCAGCGTAATAAAAAGAAAATACTCCGGAATTAACAAAAGCAAAAGTACACGATTACAAAACAAAGAAACAAGACTAAAAACATTAGTTTATAATATTGATCAATCAACAAAAATTTAAAATAGGATTTCAACAAGGTGGAATTTTCATAACTATTATATTGCATGATTTACATAAATTTAATCATAAATATATAATTGGATATTAGGTGTAGTAAATGGCTAATTATCATGATGAAATTTTAAATTTTGAAAAAATTGCGAAAGAACATACGGAATATATGAGAAATAGTATTAATCTCATCGCTTCTGAAAATGTTACAAGCGTAGAGGTAACTGAGGCAGTAGCAACAGATTTTGCTCACAGATATGCTGAAGGCCAAGCATTTGAAAGATTCTACGAAGGATGTCAATACGTTGATTTAATTGAAGATAAAACTAAAAAACTTTCCTGTAAAGTATATGATTGTGATTATGCTAATGTACAACCAGTTTCTGGTGTAACAGCAAATCTTGCAGCATTTTTCGGTTTTGCCAAACCTGGTGAGAAAGTAATGGCATTGGAAGTACCATCAGGAGGACACATTTCTCATGCTGATGTAAGTGCTGCCGGAATTCGTGGTTTAAAGACTGTTTTCCACCCATTAGATAAGGATGTTATGAACATTGACATCGATGCAATGAACAAAAAAATCCTCGAAGAAAAACCAAAAATTGTTTTATTCGGAGGAAGTTTATTCTTATTCCCTCATCCTATTAAAGAAGCTCGTGAAGCAGCTGATGAAGTTGGAGCCACTGTTATGTATGATGGAGCTCATGTATTAGGTCTTATTGCAGGAGGACAGTTTCAACAACCTCTCAAGGAAGGTGCAGACCTAATGATGGGAAGCACTCACAAAACATTTCCGGGTCCGCAGGGAGGGATTATCCTCTCACACCAAGAAAATGCAGAAATAATTGATGAAGCGGTTTTCCCTGGTGTAGTAAGTAACCACCATTTACACCACTTATTAGGTTTAGGTATAGCAACTGCTGAAATGTTGGAGTTCGGTGAGGCTTATGCAAAACAAATTATTAAAAATGCACAGGCTTTAGGTCAGGCAATGTATGAAAGGGGATTCAATGTTCTATGTGAAGATTTAGGATTTACCCAATCCCACCAAATAGCAGTTGACTTAACTAATATCAGATCAGCATCCGACATTGCAAAAGATTTGGCCGATAATAATGTAATTTTAAACAAAAATCTCTTGCCTGGCGATAATAGAGACAATAGTGATAATCCATCAGGTATTAGAATTGGAACTCAAGAAATTACAAGACGTGGATTAAAGGAAAAAGAAATGGATGAGGTTGCTGAATTCATTAAACGTGTAGCAGTTGATAAAGAAGACATTGCAGATGAAGTAGCTGAATTCATGAATCAATACACTAAACTTGATTATGCTTTCTCAGACAGGGAAGCTTATCAGTATCATAGATTAGATTAAAATGAGAATCGGATTTGCATTTACTGGAGCCGGCCATTTACTCAGAGAGTCTGTTCAGGCAGCTGAGAAATTAGCTAAAGAACATGAAGTCACTGTATTTTTATCAGGAGCAGCTGAGGAAGTCCTTAAAATGTATGGACTTTATGAACGTGTTGAACGCATAACTGGTGGAAAATACAGGGAATTAGCCACAGACTCTAATCAAAAATTTTCATATCCAATTACTGGCCGCCTGTCTTTAGGCAAATATGACCTGCTTATTGTTTCTCCAGCAACAGCAAATACGGTTTCAAAAATAGTCTATGGCATTGCGGATACTTTAGTTACAAATGCGGTAGCACAATCAGGAAAAGGAGCTGTACCTGTTTATATGGTTCCTGTTGATATTCATCCAGGTCCTATTGACACAATACTCCCTTCAAAAATGGAGCTGTCAAAATGTAAAGGTTGTGATGATTGTGTAGCATCACTGGCCTGTGAACAGGGAGCTATCATTCCACATGAGGAAATAGATTTGACTAAATGTATTGGTTGTGGGTTGTGTAGGAATACATGTCCAAATGATGCGATATCTGAAGGTAAAATCATTACAATCTATATGAGGGATATTGATATTGAAAATACTCGCAAATTGCAAAGTATTGATAATATTCAAATATTTGAAAATCCACAGGATATTTTAGATAAATTCTAATTTATCTCCTATTTTTAATTTTAGACAATCTTTTTTTGTTTCTAAAATATAACTTGCCTGTTTTTTAGGTTTATAGAATTTCCAAGGTTTTAAACTAACCTTTTCAAAAATTACTTTATTTCCATCTAAGAAATATACATCGATTTCAGACATCATAAAATAGGTATGTATATTTGACCCTGTCAAATTTGTAAATAACAATACAAAGTCAATATTTCTTTTTAACATTAATCCTTTAAAACGTTTAAAAAAGTTATCTGCATATCTAATTTTTATATTGATTAATTCATCTGTTGTTTTATTTAAAATCATGAATTAAATATTTTTATTTTAAAATATTTAAGTTTTTAACGATTTAAAATCAATATTTACTTATATAAAAGTTTTTCCAGCCAGATTCCCACTTGATAAATCCTTTAGTGCAATTTCAAACTCTTCAGTTGAAAATACTCCAGGGATTATCAATCGTTCTTCATTTAAATTCACTATAAAACATGGTGTAGCACTAATTCCATTTGTGAGAGCTTCTTCCTTATCTAAATATATTTCAATATTGTAATAATTGTTTTCAAGAATTTTTTTAGCTTCATATTCTTCTAATCCACAGGAAATGGCTATTTTAGTTAAGACTTTAATGTCTGCAATGTTTTCATTTTTAACCAAATTGGAGTAGAATATCTTCTCAGCGAGATTTAAGGTAATTTCCGGATGCATGTTCTGTGTAAATTTTGTTAATCTTAATGCGTCTTTGGAACTTGTAAGCAGCATATCCTTATAATTGATTTTTAAGCCGTCATCAAGTGCAGTTTCCTCTATTTCAGCAATTTTTTTCGAAGCATCATCTAGGCTTAATTCATATTTCTCCGAATATCTTTCGGTTGTGCTTTTTGTTTGTCTTTTCCCGGCAAATGGCTCAAGTTCAAAAGATCTCATTTCCCATTCGATATCCAGGTTCAAGCTTTCAGCTGCCTTTTTAATTCTTTCGAGTCCGATATATGAATAAGGACAGTTAAAATCGATTAAATAAATTATTCTCATTTTTTGTCCTCTTTAGACTTCTTATCGTCTTTTTTGGCAGCTTTGTATAGTTTTACAACGTTATCTACAGTCCTAATGATTGTGTTGTACTTTCTATAGAATCCCATATTATCATGTTGTGTTTTATTTTATATCAAAGTTTTCAAAATTTAATGATATAGTCATGATAAGTTAATATATTATGTTGTAGATAATAAATAGTATAATGTTATATATATGAGCATTCTCATCGAGTACATTTCATCTTATGGGCTGTTCATTTTTTTATTTATACACATAATATTAGTTTTAGAGGAGTTACAATGCCAATAAAAGAGGCAGATAAATCATACGATCATGATAAAATAGAAAAGAAAGTTCAAAAATTCTGGAAAGAAGAGGAAACTTTCAAAAAAGTTAATGAACTCAGAGAAAATGGTCCTAGATATTCCTTTTTAGATGGCCCACCATATTGTAGTGGAAAAATCCATTTGGGTACAGCTTGGAACAAGGTTATCAAAGATTCCTACCTTAGGTTCAAATCAATGAATGGGTTTAGCTTAAGGCGCCAGGCCGGCTGGGATATGCACGGACTTCCAATTGAAAACAAGGTAGAACACTTAATGGGAATTCAATCAAAACAAGAAATTGAAGACACTATTGGAATGGCTGCTTTTGTTGACAAATGTAGAGAATTTGCCATAGAAAACAAAATAGCCATGGAAGAACAATTTGACCAGTTGGGTGTTTGGATGGATTGGGAAAATCCATACATGACATTGGACCCGAAATATATGGAATCCTCCTGGTGGACACTTAAAAGAGCAAATGAACAGAACTTGCTTGTCAATGACCAAAGGGTAATTAGCTGGTGTCCTCATTGTGGAACAGCGCTTGCAGCAGCTGAAATTGAATATGAAGAAAAAGTTGACCCGTCCATTTATATTAAATTCCCTGTCAAGGGTGAGGAAAATACCTATTTCCTGGTTTGGACAACTACACCATGGACACTTCCGGCAAACATGGCCATTTGTGCAAATCCCGAATTTGATTATGTTTACGTTTCAAAGGATGATGAAACTTACATATTAGCTGAGAACTTAATGGAAGATGTTTTGGGCCGTCAGATTAAAATTCACAGAACCAAAATACCTGCAGAAGATGAAAACGAAGAAGATAAAATCATCGAAGAAAAGGAAGTAATGTATGAAGTTATCAAAACTGTTAAAGGAAAAGACCTAATTGGAATGGGTTATGACTACATACTTTTAGATGAAGTTCCAAAACATGCGGAATTTGATGAAATAGAAGCCGTTCACAAGGTTTTATCCGGAGACCATGTTGAACTTGGTGAAGGTACAGGTTTAGTACACACAGCACCGGGACATGGGCCAGATGATTTTGAAGTGGGTCAGGCCAATGGAATTCCAATATTTTGTCCAGTAGGTGAAGACGGATGCTTCACAGAAGATGCAGGAAAATACGCTGCTAAATTTACAAAAGATGAAAACTCCCAAATCATTGAAGACTTGGAAAACAAAGGTTTAATGTACAGGTCAGAAACTATTGAGCACAGATACGGAGTATGTTGGAGATGTAAAACTCCTATTATCTATAGGGCCACCAAACAATGGTTTCTGAAAGTAACGGACATTAAACAAAAAATGTTAGATGAAATTGATCGTGTTGAGTGGATTCCTAAATGGGCAGGAGAAGGCAGATTCCATGATTGGGTAGACAATGCCCGTGACTGGACAATTTCAAGGCAAAGGTTCTGGGGTATTCCAATCCCTATTTGGGAATGTCCGGATTGTGGAGAGCTAAAAGTAATCGGATCCCTTGATGAGTTGAAATCAGAATCCTTAAACGAAATCAATGTTTCAGATTCGGAACTTATCCACAGGCCATACGTAGATGAAGTTGAAGTAAAATGTGATAATTGTGGCCAGACAATTAAAAGAATTCCGGATGTTTTGGATGTATGGATTGACTCAGGAGTGGCCGGTTGGGCTTCACTTTACTATCCTGAAGAAAAGGACAAGTTTGAAGACTGGTTCCCTTATGACTTCATCACCGAAGGTCATGACCAAACCCGGGGCTGGTTCTACTCACAGTTGGGTACCGGTGTAATTTCAATGGGTAAAAGTCCATATCAGAAGGTTTTAATGCATGGATTTGTATTGGATGAAAACGGAAATAAAATGTCCAAATCTCTTGGAAACGTGGTCTCTCCGGAAGAAGTGATTGAAAAATATGGAGCGGATGTCTTAAGATTCTATTTGTTGTGGGCTTCAAAACCATGGGATGATTTAAAATTCGTATGGGAAGAGCTCTTGAACATTAACAAAATGTTTAATATCTTATGGAATGTATATGTATTTTCCACCACTTACATGTCATTGGACAACTTCAATCCAATTGGATTAACAGAAGAGGACATGATTTTAAGACCTGAGGATAAATGGATTGTTTCTAAGGCAAATACTTTAGTTAAAGAAGTTGCAGAAGAATTGGATAAATTATATTTCCATAATGCTACTAGAAAAATCAACAATTTCATATTGGAAGATTTAAGCCGTTGGTATGTAAGGCTTATTCGTGGAAGAACCTGGGTTGAAAGTGATGACCCGGATAAGTTAGGCGCTTATTACAGCTTATACACTGCGCTTGTCAAACTGATTTCTGTATTGTGTCCAATCGCTCCACACATATCTGAAGAGATATATGAAAATCTTGTTAAAGGAGTAAATCCCAAAGCTCCTGAAAGCATTCATATGAATGATTGGGGATATGATGAAGATGCAATAGATGAAGAACTTGAAGCTAAAATGGATGTTGCCCGTGAAGTGATTGAAGCATCTATCAGGGCACGTGACATGGCGCAATATAAACTCAGATGGCCGGTTTCAGACATCACTGTCGTATCCCAAGATGAAGGTGTCTTGAATGCTATTGAAGAGTTGCAGGACATCATTAAAGATCAGTCAAACACTAAAGAGGTTTTAGGTGCCAGTGAGTTTGATAAATTATCATTTAATGCTAAACCAAATCTCAAAATTTTAGGTCCAAAACTTAAAGGAGACATGGGCAAAGTTGTAAAAGGATTGAAAACAGCTGACGGCAATCAAATTAAGGCAGAACTTGAAGCGAATGGAAGCGTTAATGTTGAAGGAATTGAATTATCTTCTGAAGAAGTATTATTTGATTCAGAACTTCCGGATGACTTTGTATCTTCTGAATTTAAAGGTGGAAATGTATTTGTAAATACTAACATTACCTTGGAGATCAGACAGGAAGCAATGGCTCGTGAACTGATTAGAAGAATTCAGGACATGAGAAAAGACTTGGACCTTGATGTTGAAGCAAACATTAATGTGGATGTAGAAACCTCAGCCGAATTTAAGGATTTGATTGTTCCACAATCTGAGATGATATCTCATGAAGTAAGGGCAAAAAGCTTAATTATAACTGATACCGAAGAATGCAGTAAGGAATCTAAAGATTATACCAAAGAATGGGATATTGAAGGAGAAAAGGTAATTATTTCAATTAAAAATTAAGGGTGTAAATATGACTTTAGCTGATTCAGAAATTGAATATATTGAAGGAATCCTTGGTAGGGAAATGAATGAGTTAGAAGAAGGAATGCTTGATGTAATGTTTTCAGAGCATTGTTCCTATAAAAGTAGCCGTCCATTTTTAAGGGCTTTTCCAACCGAAGGAGAAAACATCATTTTAGGTCCGGGAGATGATGCCGGGCTTGTGTCTGTAACTGATAAATATGCATTAGCTGTAGGAATGGAGTCACATAACCACCCATCAGCTATTGAACCATATGGTGGAGCAGGTACTGGGATCGGTGGAATTTTAAGAGACATTATATCCATGGGAGCCATGCCTATTGCACTTTTAGATTCACTTAGATTTGGGCCGTTGGAAGATGAAAAATCCAGATACTTGTTTGAGCATGTTGTTAAGGGAATTTCTGATTATGGAAACCGTGTTGGTGTTCCAACTGTTGCCGGTGAAATCGAATTCGATGAATCATTTAGAACAAATCCTTTAGTCAATGTAATGTGTGTAGGGCTTGTAGAGAAGGATAAAATCGTTCGTGCCCAAGCTCCTAACTATGGTGATGTATTCCTTTTGATGGGAGGAACTACCGGCCGTGATGGTATTCATGGCGTAACTTTTGCATCCGAAGAGTTAACATCCGACAGTGAAACTGAAGATAGGCCGGCCGTTCAAGTAGCCGATCCGTTTACCAAAAAAAGGGTTCTGGAAGCATCATTGGAAATCTTGGAAAAAATCAATGTCAGTGGTGTAAAGGATTTGGGTGGCGGAGGTCTTACTTGCTGCATTTCCGAACTTGTTGATTCTTCAAATAATGGAGCATTAGTTGATTTACGTGCAATTCCATTAAGGGAAACCGGTATGACTCCATATGAAATCATGCTTTCTGAATCTCAGGAAAGAATGGTGTTTGTAATTAATCCGGATGATGTTGAATTAGCCAAACAGATTTGTGATAAACATGAAATCGCATCTGCAATTATTGGTGAGGTAATTGAAGGTAACAATATGATCATTTCAGACGATGGTGAAGAAATTGCCAACTTACCGACTATTTTGCTCGCTGATCCCCCTTCAATTGATAGGCCTATAGCCGAAATTCCTGAAGACACCGAAAAAATCGAACTCAAAGACCCAGGTCTTCATAAGTCTTTACCTGAATTATTGGCTTCTCCAAACATAGCCTCCAAGGAATGGGTTTACAAACAGTATGACCATGAAGTTCAAGTAAGAACTGTTGTAAAACCGGGTGATGATGCAGCAGTTTTAAGAATCGATGATGAAACAGCTATTGCGCTTACTACAGATTCAAATACAATCCATACTAAATTGTCTCCATTTGATGGGGCTGCAGGTTGTGTTGCAGAAGCAATAAGAAATGTAATTTCAATGGGTGCCACACCTTATGCAGTTGTTGACTGTCTTAACTTTGGAAATCCGGAAACTCCTGAAATTTTATGGCAATTTAAAACAGCTATTGAAGGAATGAGCCTAGTTGCCGAAGCTTTCAATGCACCTGTTATCAGTGGAAATGTAAGTTTTTATAATGAAACTGAAGGAATTAAAATTAATCCAACTCCTGCAGTTGGTGTAATCGGCGTTGAAAAAATTGAAAACATCAGAACCATGGACTTTAAGAATGAAGGGGATAAAATCCTTTTAATCGGTAAAACCTATGATGAATTAACAGGTTCCGAATATCACAGGACAATCCACAATCTTGAAAAAGGCACTGCTCCAAGAATTAGGATAGATGAGGAGTTGGCCAATGGTCAGACAGTATTAAGATTAATCGATGAAGATGTGGATAAGAATATTACTGCTGTTCATGATGTTTCTGCTGGTGGTTTGGCTGTTGCACTTTCTGAAATGGTTATCAAATCCGGATTGGGTTGTGATGTTAATATAGTCGATGATGAACTGGATAAAATACAATTATTATACTCAGAAAGTCATGGCAGATATATTTTAACTGTAAAAGCGGATGCATTAGAAGATATATTGGCCAAGATTGACGTTGATGTTGAAGTCATTGGAGAGGTTAAGGGCAATTCATTAAATGTAAATGGCCATGAATTCAGCTTTGAAGATTTAAATAACGCATATCATGGTGTCATTGAACAATACATGGCTTAAATGGCTTGGGGGAGTTTTTACATGTTTTTGTCTAAATTAGAGTCTCTAACTAATGCATTAAAGTTGATTAATGATAATCAGAAACTAATGGGGATTGAGGAAATCCCTATTGGCGAGACTCATAAGAGAGTTTTGGCTGAGGATGTCATGGCTTATCATGATTCCCCGCCATTTGATAAATCTGCAATGGATGGATTTGCATTAAAGGGTGAAAATACTTTTGGAGCATCCCAATCAGCTCCTAAGGAATTTAAAATAATTGATGCTATTGGTGCCGGGGATTTTTCTTCCAAGACAGTTGGTGAAAATGAAGCTATTGTAATTGCTACCGGGGCTCCTGTTCCTGATGGGGCCGATGCGGTTATCATGAAGGAATACACTACAACTGACGGGGATGATTTAACAATCTATTCTCAGGTTACTCCTGGAGAAAATGTTTCTCCTAAATCCGAAGACATTAAGAAAGGTGAAAAAATCCTTTCTAAAAATACATTTATAAGATATCAGGAAATGGGTTTAATCGCATCAGCCGGTTATGACACTGTTAAGGTATTCAAAAAACCTAGAGTTTTGGTTATCATAACGGGCAACGAGTTAGTTGAGCCTACAAAGGAAGAAATTGATAAGGCAAAGATCATTAATTCTAATCAATTCACTATAAAGGCAATGATTGAGGATTCAGGCGCAATTGCTGAGATAATTCATGCCGGAGATACTTTTGAAGAGGTCCGCTCTGCCGTTTTGGATGCATCAAAAGATTATGATGTTATAATGACAACTGGAGGAACAGCTATTAGTAAAGGGGATGTTGTTCTTGATGTTGTTGCGGATGTTGGTGAAATATTATTCCATGGCGTGGCCATTAGACCTGGAAAGCCAGCAGGAGCAGGAATTGTAAACGGAAAGATGATATTTACACTTTCAGGCCAGCCGGTTGCCGCCATGAGTCAGTTTGACATGTTTGCAAGAAAGTATTTATTTGAATTGCAGGGAAGACCTTTTGATTTTAAAGTTGTTAAGAGAGTTTCACAGCTTAAAATCCCTTCACAGCTTGGAAGGACTGATTTTATCCGTGCAGTTTCTGATGACGAATGTGCTAAACATGTGTTGAATAGGGGTTCCGGCATTATTCGTTCAATGGTTGAGGCGAACAGCTATATCATCATAGATGAAAACGATGAAGGATATCAGAAGGATGATTTAGTTGATGTTGTCTTATTTGATTCACTACTTTGGTAGTTAAAGGTGTATTTTAATGAATGGTATTTACTATTATTTGATAGCTTTTCTCATTATCTGGATATTGTCTATAGCATTGAAAGATAAGTTGTCAGATCATGGTTTTGAAATTAGTTTCCCGATTATAATGTGGAAAACAGAAAGGCTCAGGGGATTAATTAAAAGAATCAACCATCTTTCTCCGAAATTTTGGAGATGGTATATGAATCTTGGAATAGTGATATCATTTGTTGCAATGGCATTTATTACATGGACTTTGCTCAGTTCACTTGAAACGGCTTTGGAGACACCTTCCGTTTCACTTGTTATTCCGGGTGTGGACATGCCGGGCCTTTCTATATATGTTCCATTTTTGGCCGGGCTGATAGCCTTGGCCACTGTTCTTGTAGTTCACGAATTCTCCCATGGCATACAGGCGGTTGGCGAGAAGATTCCAATTAAATCAATTGGTCTATTATTGTTTGCTATTCTTCCAGGGGCCTTTGTAGAGCCTGACGAGGACGAATTGAAAAAAGCCAGTAAAGTTTCACGCTTAAGGGTTTATGGTGCGGGATCCATGGCAAACATGACTCTCGCATTGATGGCCATTTTAATAGTTTTTGGCGCATCATTTGGAATTCCACATTTTTTTGCCGAAGATGGCATTGAAATCGGTCATATTGTCAGCGATTCCCCATCCGACGGTATTTTAAAAGAGGGAATGGTCATAGAATCAATAGACAATCATCAAATCAACGATTCTAAAAGCTATTTGAAAGTTGTCGGCACTTTCAATCCGGGAGACAACATCACCGTAGGAACCGACCGGGGGGACTATTCGGTTGAGCTTGGCAAAAACCCCAATAATGAGTCTGTAGGATTTTTCGGTATTCAGGCATCTAAGCATTTCAAATTGGTTGATAATAGTTTAGGCCCACTTCCATGGGTGTTGTTTGGATTGGTGGAGCTTTTCCAGTGGATTTTCACTTTAAACTTGGGAATCGGTTTATTTAATCTTCTTCCGATAAAGCCTTTGGACGGCGGGCACATGCTTGAGATTCTATTAACATATAAGCTATCGGAGGCACAGGCCAAACCTATCGTCAATGCTGTTTCAGTTGTTTTGGCCCTTGTTGTTGTTTTCAGTCTTCTTGTTGGCTTTATCTAGTCAGGTTTGTTCATAAAATACACAAATTTCTGAAAAAGGCTAGGTAATATTCAAAAAATTTATTTAGTCAATGAATCCTATTTAATATTATGGGGTATTATTTATGAAAAGGAAATTTATGGTATTTTTGGTTTTATTAATTCTTATTAGTATAACCGCAGTATCTGCTGGAGATGCAAATCAAACAGATGCTGATTATGGTCTTGATTTTGATAAATCAACTTCTGATTTTGATAAATTAAGTTCTGGCCTTGACGAATCAGATTCTGAGCTTGATTTTGATAAATCAACTTCTGAATGTTGTTCTTTCGTTATTCAAGAGGAAAACGAAACAGTTTTTGGTTTTAGACAAGATGGTAAGCTTAATGGATATGGTGTTGTTATACATAATGAAAGTTTAGATGATCTTGATAGTATTGTAGAAGAAATAGACAATCCAGAAGTTCATTTCATTCATGCAATAATCTCTGAAGACGGATGGGTTGCCAGTCATGGTGGAGATAGTGACAATGTTACTGACACTTTGACTATAGAAAATCTTGCTAAGGAAATGCTTCTTTCTAAGAATATTTCATCAGATTCTCTTGGTCAAATTCAAAACATCTTCAAAAAATATAAATATGGTCATTTTTTCATCAAGGCTCCTGATGGAAGTTATGGGGTAGCCTATTATACTGGTTGTAAATATGGAACCTTGCAGCCTGGAGAATTTATGATTATTTCAAATGAATATTTTGGTTTGCGTAAGGGAACTTATGCTGACTATGCAATAGATCCTGTTGATGCGATTGTCGAGATTTGTTCTTATGAGAATACCGGTTGGAATAGGCGTAATGTTCATATTTATGACTATAAAGCGCATGATACTCCTGAAGGGCAGAAATATGGGGTGGATGTTTATATAAGCGATGATAATGGGCTTAATGTCGGTTTGGAAACTTCAGAAATTGTGACTTATGTTTATTTCAATGGTGAGTATCATCCGGCTTCAGAGATTCCTCAAAATCCGGATAAGCTATATCTTGGAACCTACATATTTGAAAACCAGACAATCGATTCAGTCTTTGAGGTAGTGTACAGTTCAGATAATGTATTGGTTAATGAAGATTCTCCTATAATCTATAAGATAAACAATATTGATGATGAAAGGACTGTTGTATTCGAATTGGATGATAATGTTGAATATGTTGATGCGGATGTTTCCGAAGGGGACTGTAATTATGATCCAGCTCAGAATATATTGTACTGGAACCTGCCAGCATCCAATGGTCCTAAAGAAATCATTTTCACTGTTAGGCCAAAGGTTAAGGGAGATTATACCATTCGTTCATATGTTCAAGGAATGGATGAGGAAATCAGTGTGACCACCTATGCAACAAATCCTGGTGTTATCTTAACAGCAGAAAATGTTACAACATATAAGAGTTATTATAAGAATCTGGACATTTATCTGACAGATGAAGACGGTGTTGCATTAGTTGGTGAGAAAGTATCCATCATGATTGATGGAACCACTTATGAGCGTGAAGTTACACCTAAAGGCTATGCTTCATATTCCATCATGTTACAGCCTGGAGAATATGATGCAATAATCTCTTACGATGGGCAATTCGGCAAAAATCAAACCACTTCTAAAATCATTGTTAAGACAACAATATTCAGCAATGATTTAGAGGTTTTCTATGGACAAAATAAAACATTTGATGTAAGTTTGTTGGATGAAAACGGAAATGCTTTTGCAGAAGGCGTGTTTGACTTTAAAGTTGACGGCAATTTAAGAAGTCAACTCACAGATGAAAACGGTTCTTATGGTTTGAAGATTTATAATTATCTTTATAATGTAGGCAAGTTATACCCCGGAAATCATACCATTATTACATATAATGGTAGAACTAATGAATTCGTAAGCAATACATTAATCATTAAAGAACCTGTTTGTGATTTGGTCATCAGCAAAACAGCCAATGTTTCATCCATTCTCATTGGAGATGGTTTTAAATGGACTATCAATGTTTTAAATAATGGTCCATGCGATGCCCATGATGTACTGGCAACTGATGTATTGCCATCAAACGTCAAATACGTTTCATATGAAGCATCCAAAGGATTTTATGATGTTGAAGGGGGAATATGGACAATCGGCAACTTAACAGTTGGCGAAAGCGCAACTTTAGATTTGTATTGCATTGCGCTTGAGGAAGGCATCATCACTAATGAGGTAAATGTCATATGCAATGAAACCGACAGCAACCTATCTAATAATTATGATAATTCTACTGTGAAAGTCATTAAAAATGAGACACAGCATCCTGCCGGACCTGTAAAAAATATGACTGAAGATCCTACAGGAATATTGGCAAATCCTGCAAGGATGTCAGCTACAGGTAATCCGATAGCATACCTTATAGTTGTAATTATGATTCTGTTTGGCAGCTTTTGGACTCGAAACAGGAAAAACTGAATTAAAATAAGAGATTAGATATAATATTTAAACTCCCTATTAATCAGGGCGTTTATTCTTTATTTTTTTTTTAAATATTTTATAGTGAAAAAAGAAAATTATGAAAGAATGGTTAAATTCTTTCAAGTTTTAAGGAGTCTAGAAGTATCTTTCTAAAATTCCTTCTAGGATTTTGTAGTGGCGGCCTTCGTCTTTGGAACTTTCCCTGAAGAAATCCGCAGCGGTTTCAATACCTGCTTCGGCAGCCTTTTCGGAAGCTTCTCTTTTTTCTGCGTTTGCCATTTTTTCTCCACCCATCATCCATTCGATGTTTTCTTTAAGGGTAGGTTTAATAATTCCGTTCATTTCACAGAATCTTGCAGCGTGTTCAGCTTCTTCCCAAGCTAATCTTTTGAATACTTCAGCCAATTCCCCGTAACCTTCTCTGGAAGCTTGTCTGGACATGGCCAGGTAGATACCTACTTCGTTAGTTTCGCCTTCAAAGTTTCCTGCCACATAGTTTTCCACAGGAGTGCCTTTTGTGATTCCAATTTCATGTTCGTATTTTACCATGTTAATTTCTCCTAGATTTTATAATATATTTTTTACATTTCATAGGTTATAATTCTTTACATGCTTTAGCTAATGCCACACCTAACTCATAGCTTGCCTCTTCTTCTTCGGCAGTTGGCACGAATGTAATTTCCTGGGTGTCAATTACATCAAATCCGCAGTTGTTCAATTCTTCAGCAAGCATTGCAGGTGTTCCACCTTTTCCACCCATTGAACCGAAAGTAACGGCTTTTCTTACAATACCGGTTCTGTTGAAGAGCAATCCTTTTAGGTAGTACATGATGTCTCCAATACTTGGGTATGGCACATCGTTAATGGTTGGGTCTCCTACTGCAATTCCTTTACTGGTTAAGATGCTTTTTACGATTTCTGATCTTTCATCTTCATGTAAGAAGAATATTTCAACATCATAACCTTCAGATATTGCACCTTCAGCAATTTCATGAGCCATTTGTTGGGTTGAGTAGTGCATTGTATCGTAAATAATTGTGATTTTATCTTCACATACGCCGGTAGCCCAGTTTTGGTAAGCGCCAATGATTTGCATTGGGTCGGTCCAGATTTGACCGTGAGATGGTGCAATCATTTTGATTGAGTCAAGCAATCCTAATTCAACTACTTCGTTTAATTTTTTAAGCACTAATTTTGAAAGTGGTGTAATCAGGTTTGCATAGAATTTTTGTGCCGCATCCATTAGGACGGTTTCCGGAATCTCATCTGAGAATCTTTTTGTGAAACATAAGTGTTGACCGAATGCGTCATTAGGGAATAAAATGCCTGTTTCGTCTGCAAGTAATGTGAACATGCTGTCAGGCCAGTGTAATAGGAATGCATCTAAGAACGCCAAGGTTCTTCCGCCAACATCCAAACTGTCACCGGTTCCAACAGTTATAAATTCTGCTCCTTCAAGTGCAGGGTAGTGTTTTAACAATCCATTCACTGCAATTTTAGTACAGTAAATCGGTGCTTCTGGGAATCTTTTGTGTAAATCTACCAATACTCCAGAGTGGTCTTTTTCAACGTGGTTTTGGATGATGTAGTCAACTTTCACTTCTCTTCCTTCTTGAGCAAAAGCGTCATCAATACGTGCCATCATTTCTTTTGTTTTTCCAGGATATGCATTGTCGATAATTGCTACTTCATCTTCACCGAATACAATGTATGCGTTGTATGTGGTTCCATCTAAAGTGTATCCGTGGGAGGTTCTTAAGTCCCAGTCGAGTACACCAATCCAGTATACTCCTTCAGCTATTTTTTGAGCATTTGCTTTCATTTTTAAATCTCCATAATTTAAATTAATTCATCTATTATGAATTAATAATAATTAGTGTTATATTATTATATATAATTTTGTTTTATACGAACAGTTTCAAAAGTTCAGATACTTATTACTTTTCAAGCGCTCTCTCAAGGTTTTTAATAAATAAGAAATAAAAGTGGTTAATATGATGAATGACGAGCTATTCAAAAATTTCACAATAAGCTGTAACCATGCAATTGGGACAACACAGAGCTATGAGCTTTCTTTGAGAAAGTACTGCAACTATTTTGGCATGTCTCTTAAGGAACTTCTTGAAGAAGCCGAAGAGGATGAGATGAACGGGGTTAAATGGAAACACAGCAGGTTGAAATCAAAACTGGTTGAATATAGGCATTACATGTTTCAAAACTATGCTGCAGGAACCGTCAGAAAGGAAATGAACTGCATCATCTTTTTCTACAAGTTCTACGACATAGAAGTATTGGATTTGCCTAAAGTCAATGACAAAAACATTCAAAAGCCTGCTCCGATATACTTTAAGGACCTGCCGGATAAGGAAGTCATAAGGGAAGCCTTTCAGATTGCATCTCCCCTGATGAAAGCCATCATACTCTTTTCCTGCTCCAGCGGATGTGCCAGAACAGAGACACTGAGCCTGACAATCGGGAATTACATTGAGGCATTATCAGAATATCTGCCAAGACATAGAATGGACATATTTGAGGTTATTGATTATCTGCAGGATGTCGATGATGTTGTTCCAACCTTCAGCATTTTAAGGAAAAAGACAAACAAGTATTATCTTACATACTGTAGCCCTGAGGCTGTAAAGGCAATCAATGCATATTTGTTGCTACGGGATAAGCCAATAACTGATGAAAGCCCGCTCTTTCAAATCAGCAGGACATATATGGTCCAGTCATTTGAGATGATCAATGACACTTTAGGCCTTGGTAGAGTCGGACGATACCGCAGGTTTCGAAGCCACATGCTCAGGAAGTTTCATGCTTCAGCATTATATAATGACGGCATGAGCATAGACAAGGTTAACGATTTGCAGGGAAAGGCAAAAAACAAAACCGATGCGGCCTATTTCATGACAAATCCTGACGATTTGAAATATGAATATATTCAGCATTTGCCTGCCGTTACCATAAATACTGATGTTGAAAAGCTGTCTGTCAAATCACCTCAGTTCATTCAGATGGAAAAGGAAAATGAAGCATTAAAATCAGAAGTAGGTGATATGAGAGGTGAACTTGAGGAAATGAGAGGTTTAAAAAAAGAACTTTTAGGTATCATTAATAAGGTTGGTGAGGGGTCATAATAGTGATATAAAAGTTAATTGATAGCATTTGGCATGTGTTGAATGCTATCAACATAAATAAGAACAAGTAAAAAACATTTACTAAAATAACAAGATTTATTAATGATTATAGATTCATAATAATTCCTAATTTATTATAGAGAGTTAAATCGTTAATATATCTTATTTTTTTCAATATCTAAAATTTAAACTTATTTTATCTTAATTTAAATTTGTAATTAT
>NZ_JAZRHE010000035.1:0-27510 GCF_045644645.1 Methanobrevibacter sp. | reverse complement strand
TAGAAACAGATGAATAATTTTTCATTTGTTTACACTTTTTTTATTTTTCAAAAGACACTTTAGAGATGGTAACCAGTGGATCAATTTTATCAGGAATTGCGCAAAATTCAGAAAAAAGAACGTAATAATGCAACATTAGCTCGTGTAGAAGAGGACTTTTACACCACTATTCATGAGTATTTAGATGAGCTAAGGCAAGAGGCAATCAGGGATCCATTTTCAAATGTTCACGGCATACTTAAGGAAGCTCAAATCATTGCTACTGAAATCTGTGAAAGGCGTGAGCACAAGATAACCGATGCCGCTGTTGTAAACATCCACAGGTCATATCATTTATTTACAGGCAAGCCTCAGTTTGACCTGGTCGATACCACTCCACTGAATTTGACTCCCGAAGAGGAGAAGTTTTATTTCTCATTGATTGATACCCTGAAAAATCACAGCGGCAACATTTCCTTGGAAAAGCTGTCTGATGACGATGATGACGATGAGAAAAAGGTTATCAAACCTAAAGAAACCCAAAAGAATACATTAATTCCCACACCTTCCGAAGAAAAGAAAAGCGATGAAGTTTTAGATAGGTTGGATGAGATCAGCAAGGCAAAACCAATCAAGCCAGAGCCAAAACAGCCTATTGAAAAACAGGTCAACAAAGCCGAAGCCGCTCCAAAAAAATCCGCTCCCAAAGTGATTGAGGATAATCCAAACGCATTTGATGAGGCGGATGAATTTTATGATTTCGAATCCAGAAAAGTGGCCAAGGACACAGAACTTGTCACAATGTTGGTTTTTGACGATGTCGGCCCTATCGTAGGCGTGGATGAGAAAGTTTATGGTCCGTTCAGATCTCAAGATTTGGTAACTTTGCCTTTGGTAAATGCAAAAGTATTTTTCAAAAATCGAAAAGGTCGTCAGGTAAAAATTTAACTCATTTTCCATTACATTTAAATAACTTGATTTATAGATATACTAATCGTATCTATTTGTGATAATAAAAAATTATATTTTATATAATTTGGATTTTTGCTGTGTGTAGACTTGATGCGTTACAAGGCAGTTTGAATCTCTACGTTTTTTATGATATAAATCGAGTTTAGATAAATTCATAGATAGATTTACAATGATTTATTAATTACGGTGAAAAATATGAAAATACCAAAAGAAAAAAGAACATACTGTCCTCACTGTAAAAGACACACAATTCACGAAGTACATACTGCTAAAAAAAGAAAAGCTAGTGAATTAACCTGGGGACAAAGACAATTCAGACGTGTAACTGCTGGTTATAGAGGTTACCCAAGGCCTTTACCTGCTGGAAACAAACCAGTTAAGAAATTAGATTTAAGACTCAAATGTAAAGAATGTGGAAAATCTCACATTAAACAATCTTTCAGAACAGGTAAACCTGAATTTGTAGCTAAATAAGGTGATTAACATGGTTAGTAAAGGTAGAGGAAACTTTTTAAAAGTTAAATGTTTAGATTGTGACAATGAACAAGTAATATTCGATCGTGCAGCATCTGATGTAAAATGTATTATTTGTGGTAAAACCCTTGTCAAATCTCGTGGTGCTAAAGCTAAAATCACAGCACACATTGAAAAAGTTTTAAACTAGATTTCTAGTTTACAACTTATTTTTTACTATTTTTTATAATTTTTATTGATGTTGGTGAGAACATGGTAAGAAAAAGTCAAGAATGGCCTGATGAAGGGGAACTTATTGTAGGTACAGTTTACAAAGTTCTTAATTATGGGGCTTTTGCTAAATTAGAAGAATATCAAGGCAAAGAAGCTTTTATTCACATTTCTGAAGTATCTTCTGGTTGGGTAAAAAATATCAGGGATCACGTAAGAGAAAACCAAAAAATTGTTTGTCGTGTTCTCAGAGTAAATCCTAAAAAGGGGCACGTTGATGCTTCTTTAAAAAGAATCCGTGAAGATCAAAGAACTAAAAAAATCCAACATTGGAAAATTGAACAAAAAGCTGAAAAATTTTTAGAATTATCTGCTAGCTCATTGGATAAGACTTTGGACGAGGCATATGATGAAGTAGGTTATGAGCTTATGGACATCTTTGGTGATGTTTATGGTGCTTTTGAAACAGCTTCCGATGAAGGCGCTGAATCGCTTACTGAAGAAGGTATTCCTCAGGATTGGGCGGATGCCATTACTGAAGTGGCTAAAAAGAACATTACTCCACCTGAAATTCACATTAGTGGCTATGTGGACATTGAAACTTTTGTGCCTAATGGTGTGGAGATTATTATTGATGCTCTTAAGGCTGCTGAAGATAATGGTGATGAAGAAGAGGAAATCAAAGTCCAATGCGTGGGTGCACCAAGATATAGGATTACTGTAAAATCCACAGATTATATTTTAGCCGAAAAGGCTCTTAAGGCTGCTGCTGAAAGATGCATTGCTGTTGTTGAAGAATCTGAAGGAAATGGTTCTTTCTTAAGGGAGTTAGAAAACTAGATTCGTATGAACATGAAAATGAATAAATGTCCCGAATGTGGAATTTATACTTTAAAAGATGCTTGTCCAAAATGTGGCGGACAGCTTAAAGTTATTTATCCTCCGAAATTTTCCATCGAGGATAAATACGGAAAATATCGTCGTATATTAAAAAAAGAATCAATGAAGGAGTAATAGGACATGGATGCCGCAGAAATTACTATTTTAGAAGAAATCGAACTAGACAATCCAATTTTTATAGAAGCATTACCAGGTCTTGGCCATGTAGGTAAATTAGCTGCTGACCATATGATTGATGAGTTTGGAGCAACTAAATTTGCTGAAATTTATTCTCCATCTTTCCCGCCTCAAGTTCTTGTTAAAGATGAGGGCGTAATTGAAAACATGCTTAATGAATTATATTATTTAAGGGATGTTGGTGAGGATAATTTAGATTTAATTATCCTTGTAGGCAATACACAGGCTTTGTCTCCTGAAGCCCAATACCTAGTCTGTAAGGACATTCTGGCATATGTAAAACAATTTGACATTGATAGAATTTACACATTGGGTGGAATGGCTACCGCTCAACCTATTGAAAATCCTAAGGTTTTCGGGGCGGCTACCCATGAAGAGGATGTGGAATTATTAAGAGAGGCAGGCATTGAAATCAGATCTAATGATGGGGGTATTGTAGGTGCTTCCGGGCTGTTTTTAGGTCTTGCCGTTCGTCAGGGAATTCATGGGTCTTGCCTTATGGGTGAAACTCCAGGTTATTTCATTGATGCCGAATCCGCTGAAGCCATCCTAAACAAATTATCACATTTGCTTAATTTTGAAATTAATGTTGATAAGCTGGAAGAAAGGGCTGAAGAAACTCGTCAAATGATTGCTAAAGCTCAGCAAATGGAACAAGATTTAATTAACAAAGCCAATGCAGGAAATGCAGATGATTTAAGATATATTGGATAAGATTCAATATATCATTTTTTTTAACTTTTTTTTTATGAATGTTGTTGTTGTGCCCGATGCGGCAATGATTGTCATTCCATTGATTGAAAAGAATGGACACGCTTATTTATCTCCTTCAAATTTTTCCAGATATGATAATACGGATATCTGTGAGGGAAAATTATCATATGAGAATATATTGACTCCCTACTTGTCAAGTGAAGTGCCATCGGGAATCAAGGGAAGACTTTTTTTGTTATCTAAAGTTTTAGGTAAAGCTGACGCAGCAATAATCATTGGGAAACGTCCAAAAAATCGTATTAAAATGTATGATGCATTGAATGATCTAATTTTATTTGGTGGAAATGCCTGCAATAATGCTCACAGCCTGGAAGTTAAGATGATTCAGGATTTAGATATTCCGACTTTGAAACTGGCTTATCCTACAACTCAAAGCCAAATCATTGATTTGATTAATAAAACAAACTCTTTTTTGAAAAATCTGAATAATGTCTCTGGAATGGTTAATGAAAATAATTTGGATGTTGATTTAAAAAGAAAACGGGAGAAATATCCGATTTGTGATGTTGAAAAGATATTTAATAAATTAATTTAATACTTTTAAACATGTTGGTAAATGCAGATTTTCATGTTCACAGCTGTTTTTCATCAGCATCATCAAAGGACATGCTGATTGAAAATATGGCTCCCAAATCCAAATTGAAAGGTTTACAGCTTTTGGGAACAGGCGATGCTTTCCATCCCGGCTGGTTAAATATAATTGAAGAGAGCACCATTTATTCGGGGGATGGAATTTACACTGCGGGCGATGTGGATTTTGTTTTAACAACAGAGGTTGAAGGCAAAAATAGAATCCATCATTTGATAATTATTCCAAACATTGAAATTGCCCGTGAACTGTCCCGGAAATTGGTGTCCAAAAACAAGAACACTGACGGAAGGCCAAGAACCAGATATGCCGGTGCCGAGCTTTTGGAGATGGTAAAGGAGTATGACTGTTTGATTGGCCCTGCCCATGCATTCACTCCTTGGACTGGAATGTATAAATCATATGATAGCATTTATGATTGTTACGGCAAAAAACCGGATTTTGTCGAGTTGGGATTATCCGCGGATACTGACATGGCGGATACTGTAAGCGAACTCAAGGACTTTCCATTCATGTCAAACTCTGATGCGCATTCTCCATGGCCCCATCGATTGGGAAGGGAATTTAATGTATTGGAGCTTAAAGATATTTCGTACTCTTCAATAAAGCATGCGATTAAGCATAGGGAAATCAAAGCAAATTACGGTTTGCTTCCAAACCTTGGAAAGTACCACATGACTGCATGTACAAAATGCTATAAAATCATAGACCCGGACATTGCCCGTGAAAATAAGATGAGATGTAGCTGTGGCGGAATCATAAAAAAGGGTGTTGACTTTAGGATTTCCGAAATCGCTGATTATGCCGAGCCAAGACATCCTAATTTCAGGCCGGAATATGTTCATTTGATGCCGCTTGCCGAGTTAATATCTACTGTCTATGATAAGGGGGTCACTACAAAAACCGTTCAGGGCATTTGGCAGAAACTTATTGATGGTTTTGGCAATGAAATTAATGTTTTGATTAATTCGCCTATAAATGAAATTGAAAGAATCGATTCCAATGTCGCTCCGGCAATTGAAGCTTTCAGAGATAAAGCTATTGATGTTGTTCCTGGTGGGGGCGGCCAATATGGTCATGTTTCATTTGACAAACCTGCAGAAAAAAGAAAAGTGGCAAAAATAACCACTTTGGATAATTTTTAAAAAGCGGACTTGGAGGGATTTGAACCCTCGATCTTAAGATTAGGAGTCTTACGCCCTTCCAGACTAGGCTACAAGCCCAAATATTAAATGTTCGATTTTATAAAATTCTTTTTAAAAAAAGCAAATCAAAGAGCGGACCCGCCGGGATTTGAACCCGGGGTCTTCGGATTAGAAGTCCGACGCCCTATCCAGCTAGGCTACGGGCCCTTTAATACAACAATAATAAATATATTTTTTTTGTTATATATATTTAACTATCAATTTAATTAAAAAATAAAAAGGATGGAAAAGATTTTATCCTCTTCCAGTCGCTCCTGTTGCATCTTCGACAGTTATTCCATCTACTGCAGCTCCGCTAGCATTGTAAATTGTGAAATACCAGTATCCTCCAGAGTAAGATCCTCCACCTGCATAACATCCTGAAACTTCAACAGCACCATTTGCAATGCTTTGAGCTTCGGAGTATGATAAGTGTGTGCCTGATCCTGAACCTCCGTTGGAACTTCCACCAGAGCCACTGGAACTTGAACCTGATCCACTGGAACTTCCACCAGACCCTGAACTTGATCCGCTGGAGCCTGAACCACTGCCTCCACCAGTAGTGGTTGCAACAGAGTGGCCTGTTCCATTATGATGCACAGTACTATTATTTCCTATACCTGAACCGGTATTAGATGACATACTGGATAAACCTGAGAATATTGGGTTGTCATTATTAGTTAATCCATACGCAGCGACAGCTGCGGCAACACATAATACAATAATAATTGAAATTATAATATTTGCTTTATCCAATATTATCCCTCCATATAATTTTTTATCTTAATTTATTATATTAGATATAATAATATAAATAAGTTCGTTATCTCTTATATATATTTCTATCTGATTTTTTAGTATTGGTATATAAATATAATTAAACATATATAGTTACTGTTAGTTTCTAAGTTTTAAAATTGAGGTGACAAATTTGAAAGATAGAGTAGTTATATCCCCTACAACTCGTCAAGAAGGCCATGCCGAATTAGTCATGGAAGTTGATGATGAAGGGATTGTTACAAAAGGGATGTATTTTAGTATAACTCCTGTTAGGGGTTTAGAAAAGATGGTTCTTAACAAAGCTCCTGAAACCGCTCCTGTTTTATGTCAAAGAATCTGTGGAGTATGTCCGATTCCACACACTTTAGCATCTGCAGAAGCTATGGATATGGCTTTAGGCATCGAAATTCCTAAAGCAGGAAAATTGTTAAGAAAAGCTGTCGCAGCAGCACACGGTATTAACAGTGCAGCAATTCACCACTTTTTAGTTGCACCTGACGTTGTCCCTGAGGACAAATTCGTAGATGCAGTTAACAGTGTAAGTGAAGTGAGAAAAACTGTTCAATACGTTGTAGATATGATTGCTGGTGAAGGTATTCACCCATCCGATATTAGAGTTGGAGGAATGGCAAGAAACATTACACCATTCACCAAAGAAAGATTAATGGAAAGAATGACCGCTTTCAAACCAAAACTCGAAGCACACGTTGAATTCATTAAAAACTGTGTTGTTGAAGCTGGTTTACCTGAAGATTTAGGTGTTGTTAACCAACCGTTAATGGCAGTCGATGCAACTTACGGTTCCAACGATTTCGACATGGACAAATTCTCAGAAGTTTTACCTGAAGCATGGTACGATGACCCTGAAATAGGTAAAAGAGGATGTTCAGTAATTCCATTATGGGAAGGTACTAATGTTGAAACTGGTCCAAGAGCAAGAATGGAAAAATTCGCTGGATTTAAAGGTAAAGGCGTAGTTGCTCAACACGCTGCTCGTGCTGATGAAATGTTGAAAAACTACGATGCATGTATTGAAGCATTAGATGCAATCGATCCTGCAGCACCTGCAAATGTATCTTACGATAAAAGAGGAACTGGAGAACTTGGATTTGGTGTCATAGAAGGTCCTAGAGGAACTGATGTACACATGGCAAAAGTTGTTGAAGGTAAAACACAATTCTACTCAGCAATTGTACCAACAACTTGGAACATTCCAACCATGGGTCCTGCAACTGAAGGATTCCACCATGATTTCGGTCCACATGTAATCAGAGCTTACGATCCATGTTTATCCTGTGCTACTCACGTAATGGTAGTTGACGATGAAGATAAATCCATTCTCAAAAATGAAATGGTGAGAATCTAGGTATTGGGAGGATTTATTAATGCCTTATGATTCGGATATAATTGTTATTGGATGCGGGAATGTATTATTTAAAGATGATGGATACGGTCCGATAGTCATTAATATCTTACAAAAAGTTTTTAATGACCAGAACGACTATTATGACCCAGCTGTTACTGGCTTTGTTGAAGATGAATTTGATAAGGAAATTTTAAAACAAATCGAGGAGAAAGTCGAAGGCATAACATTACCTGATAGTATTCAATTCGTTGATGGAGGAACTGCAGCACCAACCAACTTTTTCCCATTGTATGAGGATTACGATTGGAAAAAACTCATAGTGGTTGATGTTGTGGAATTCAATGACAAACCTGGAACTGTGGAAACTTTTGATCCGAGCGTTATGCAACACGGGAAATACGACAATCCTCATGGCATGACTGTGGAGGATCCTCTTCGTGAAATTTCTCAAAAATGTGAAGTGGTAATTGTTGGATGCAAACCTGCTGAAATTCCTACTCCGGACATAGATATGGGTTTAACAGAACCTGTAGAAAAGGCTATTCCTAAAACTATAGATCTTATTTTAAAAGAAATCGGGGTAAAATAATGTTTGATAAATTGAAAAAAGCTTTTGGCGGTTCATCCGAACCTGAAGCACCAAAAGTAGAGGAAAAAGTTGAAGCTGCTGCTCCTGTTGAAACTAAAGCACCAGAAGAACCTAAAGCTGCTTCATCAAAACCACGTATTGGTTACATACACTTAAGTGGTTGTACTGGAGACGCAATGTCTTTAACTGAAAACTATGACATTTTATCTACTGTACTTACTGACATGATTGATATTGTTTACGGACAAACTTTAGTAGATAAATGGATTCATGGTACTTACGCTGAAGAAATGCCGGAAATGGACTTATGTTTAATTGAAGGTTCCGTATGTTTACAAGATGAACACAGTGTACACGAACTTTTAGAAGCAAGAAAAAAATCTGGTTTAATTGCTGCATTCGGTTCTTGTGCTGTAACTGGTTGTTTCACCACTTTCGCTCGTGGAGGTCAACAAGCACAACCTAAACACGAATCCTTCTTACCAATTAGTTCATTAATTAAAGTAGACTTAGCACTTCCTGGTTGTCCTGTAGCTCCTGAAATGATTGCAAAAGCTGTTGTCGCATTATGTGAAGGCGACTTAGACTACTTACAACCTGCTATGGACAGGGCTGCATGTGACAAAGGATGTGGATGTGACGTATTAACCAACATTATCCGCCAAGGATTATGTACTGGTTGTGGAACCTGTGCTCTTGCTTGTCCAACTAGAGCAATGGGCTTTTCTGAAGGTAGACCTAGCTGTGATAGGGACAGATGTATTAAATGTGGATCTTGCTATTTAATGTGTCCAAGATCATGGTTGCCTGTCAACAGAATTAAAAAGGAAACAGGACTTTAGGAGGAATGAATATGGTATTAGGTACTTATAAAGAAGCACTCTCTGCAAGATCTACTGAACAAAAAATTCTAGATGTATCACAAGACGGAGGAATTGTTTCAGCATTACTCTGTTACGCACTCGATGAAGGAATCATTGAAGGTGCAGTAGTGGCTGGAACTCCTGATGATGATTGGAGACCTATTCCTACTGTTGTAACTTCCGCTGATGAAGTTATCGCTGCAGCAGGAACAAAATACTCAATGTCCCCTACCTTGTCCGCATTAAAAACAGCAACACGTCAATACGGAATTGAAAAACTTGGTGTTGTAGCAACTCCATGTCAAACCCAAGGTTTAAGAAAAGCACAAGCTTACCCATTCACTAGATTTGTCGCTGACAAAATCAAATTGATTGTCGGTATCTACTGTATGGAAAACTTCCCAATGGCTTCTCTTGACACCTTTGCTACTGCAAAGTTAGGATTTGACAGCTTACAAGATGCTACCAAAATGGACATTGGAAAAGGAAAATTCTGGTTAACCAAAGACGGTGAAGAGTCTGGTTTAGCTATTAAGGAAACACACGGATACGAACAATCCGGATGTAACATCTGTATGGATTATGTTGCAGAATGGTCTGATGTATCAACCGGTTCTGTAGGATCACCTGACGGCTGGTCCACTGTATTAACCAGAACCGATGCTGGTGCAGACGTATTCAAAGGTGCTGTCGACGCTGGTTTAATTGAAACAAAACCAATGGACGATGTAAAACCTGGTCTTCCTTTACTTGAAAAATTAGCTAAAGGTAAAAAAGACAAAAACGGCAAAGTACGTGAAGAAAGAGTGAAAATGGGATTAAATATTCCTGCGGAATACTAATTCCCTTTCTTTTTCTTTTTTTCTTTTTTTTTAAAAATAGAATTGAAGAGAATAGTCTCTTCTAAATAGTTGTAACAATACAACCTTCTTTTTCAACAACGACTGTATGTTCCTTTTGACTTACAAAACAGTCCTTTTTTTCTCTAAGTGGGGCGTAAGGATAGATTGCCATTGCCTCTGACAATTGTTTTAAAGCAATGTTTCCACGTCTTTCGCCGAACTCATCGGTTATCCACCTTCCTGAAAACGGTACGTATTGGTGATTAGCCTGGATATATTTCAGCACCTTTTGGGTACTTTTCATTCTGAAGGGCTTGTTTGCCATATATGCGAAGATATAATGGCCCGGCGCATCATTAACAATGCCTTCACCATTTGTTGCAAAGGGTTCAATTGCAACAGCCTGTCCTTCGTCCAGTTTATAGTTATCATGATTGTCATAATTCGGTATGGAAATACCTGCATGCAGGTTGTTTTGCTCTAAACTGTGTCCGGTCAAGTTAAATATTGGATTTAAATTGTATTCACCAATCGCTTCGTGAACTGCAGCACCAATTTTTGATACTTCAACACCCGCCCTTACGGTTGCAATTGCCGCTTCAAGGCCTGCTGCTGAGGCTTCGATAATTTCCTCATGCAGATTGATTTCATCTTGGGTGTAGTTTTCATCCATGTTGCCATCTGCAAGTATTGTAACTGCAGAGTCGGCTATGTATCCGTCAACCATTGCACCCAAGTCCAATTTTACCATATCGCCGGCTTTAAATTTAGTTTTGTCATTTGCTGGAGAGGTATAGTGGGCGGCAAATTCATTTATTGAAACATTACATGGAAATGCAATTTCAGCCCCTCTTTTTAAAATTTCACTTTCTACATATTCCACTAAATCTATAACTAAAGCTCCATCCTTAATCATTTTTGAAGCTTCACTGCGAATGTCTGAAACAATTTTTCCAGCTTGTATATAAGATTCCATCATAAGTATTTACCTTCCATGTCAATAATTAATTATATAATTGATGAAGTTAATATAATATTTTATAATTATTATAATGTATAAAATTAATTGGAGGTAATATCGTGGACAGTATTCCTACAATACCTGATCAAATGTTCTTGCTTATTGTTTTGATTATTGCAGCAATTGTAATTTTAATAATTGTATTCCAATGGAGAAAAGTTGCACAGTCAAAAAATTCAATCTTAATGCTTGAAAAGGAAATTGAACTTAAGAAAATGTCTATGGTTGAAAAAGATATTGAATCTAAAAGATTAATGGACAATCCTATTCCATTACCACAAGACAAACAAGACAGCTTATCTGCAATCAGGCAATCTACAACTGATGTAAGAAGTGAAGTTGGTTATTTGCACACTGAAATTAATGAAAGATTAGCCAGGCTTGAAGCTCAAACCGAGCAAAAGAAATTAGAAAAAATGCTCAAAGAGATTGAGGAAAAAGAAGCTAAACTTAAACAAATGGATAAATAGGGGATATTATGGAAGCTATTGAAGCTGTTGCTATAATAATATTAATCATTGCAATCCTAATTCTAATTTATTATTACCTATTGAATAGTCCTGAAACTGCTAAAAAGTTAAGGAATGTTGTTCCAAAAACTGCTGATGCACATTTGGATCAAGTATTAGGCAATAATTCTGATTATGATGATTTAACTAAAGAAGAAGCATCAATTGATGAAGAATCCGGTTCAATGAGCAAAAGAATCAAAGTAAAACTCAGCGACATTGACATGTCCAGCTTAAATACTGATGCTTTTTCCAACAAAATCGATGCATTCTTGGATGAAAAAAGTGACCAGCTAATTAAGGATTGGTCTTTAGCCACCACTAATGATTTAGATGAATTAGAATCTAAATTCAGTGAAACCGCTGGTCATGTAGATACTTTAGAAAAATCTTTCGATGAGTTTAAAAAATCATCCGAAGAGTTCCAGAAAGTCACTGAAGAAAAATTGGAAGATTTGGATAGCAGAATTGAATCTTTGGAAAATAAATAATTTTATTTTCTCAATTTTTTCAATTTTTATTGGAATTATAGAAAGGTTTATATATTATCTTTTAAATAATTAGTATATAGTATTATACTGTTTTTGTTCGTATAGCAGGGTGGGGTAGTCTGGTGATCCCGCGGGGCTCATAACCCCGAGATCCCTAGTTCAAATCTAGGCCCTGCTACTTTTAATTAATATTTTCATGGCAAGTTAAAGACAGCTGCTGGTTTTTTATTAAACTAAGGAAACTCCGCCCATCACACAGACTATGGCGTTGAAAAACGTATGCCGAGAGGCATGACTCTGGAGCAGAAACGACACGTCTTTTAATGAATGACAATGATACTTGATTGAGGACATTAAAAAGGATCGGTGAAACGGCCATTCCGTAGGATGCAAGAGCAAAGGTGCCGATGACAACCTGTTTGAGGCAAGGTAGCACGCTAAGATGAATGCTGTTAAACAGAAGGTGGGTTACTCTTAACAGGCCATGAATATTAATTATTTTTTCTTATTTTTGTATTTTTAAATCGGATAACTTTATATTTTAGTTTAAATAGATTTTAACATAATAATTTAATCTATGGGGCGAAATAATGTCAAGAATAAATATTGGAGCAAAACCATATATAATGCCAATGCCAGTATTAATTATTTCATCTTATGATGAAGGAGAAAAACCATGTGCAATGTTGGCAGTATGGGGTGGAATAAGTAATGAAAAAGAAATTTCAATTACTATAGCATCACAAAGAAATACTTTGAAAGGAATTCTTTTAAGAGATTCATTTGTGGTAAGCATGGCGGACGTTGAAAACGAAGTTGCCTGTGATTTTCTTGGAATAACTCCTGGGAAAAAAGTAAAGGACAAATTTGAAAAATCTGGATTTCATGCAACAAAATCTGAATTTGTCGATGCTCCCATTATAGATGAATTGCCTTTTGCAGTTGAGTGCAAAGTGAAAAGTTATGATGAGGCAAATTGGAGGTTAGTTGGGGAAATTGTTAATGTAAGTTTGGATGAAAGAATTCTTGGCGATGATGGTAAAGTATCTTTTGATAAATTCCATCCTCTTGCATTTGATTGGATGAACAAAATTTATTTGTCCATTGGAGATAAAGTTGGAAATGCTTATCGTGATGGTCGTCAATTGAAATAAATTTGAATTTCATTAATGGAAATTAAATATGGGATTTTCCTATTTTTATTAGGTAACCCACCATATTTTTGATAGATTACTCTTAATAATTTTAATAACTAATTATTTGGTAGAACAAGTCTTTTTTTCCAATAAAACTGTTAAAATTGATAGCAGTCTTTTTTTTGATAGGTAACCCACCGTATTTTTGGTAGATTACTCTTATAGGCCAATAATTATTTACTTATTTTTTATGCATCATGATGTGTAGTTTTTGGATGAATTTTCATTAGGAAAGAATTTTATATTCAAAAGCACATACTCAATATTATGTTGGAAACTTCAAATGATGAAGTAAGGGATTTGATAATCTCATTCATTGTGCTTTCTATTTGCTTTTCAATAGCAACTGCAGGTTTTAATGTCAAAGCATTCATTTCAAACTTGCCTATTGTCATGGTTGGCGTAGCGTTAGGATCACTCTTGCATGAGCTCGGACAAAGATACGTGGCAATGAAATACGGCTGCCATGCAGAATTTAAGCTATGGCCTTTGGGACTTGTGATTGCATTTGTCACATCATTTTTTGGAGTCGTATTCGCATCACCGGGCACAACCAAAATTTCTGAAGACAATCTCACAGATGATATATACGGCAAGATTTCAGTTGCCGGGCCGATGGCCAATATAGTGCTTGCATTGGTGTTTATAATAATTGCAGCTTTGATATATCCTTTGAAAGTCCATTCAGATATCTTCCATTTGTTGTATCTGATTTGTACTGTCGGATTTTCTGTTAATAGCTTTTTGGCTACATTTAACCTGTTTCCGATTTACAGTTTGGACGGAACCAAGGTCATGAAATGGAGCGTTGGAGTTTGGATTGTGACAATTGCCATTGCTGGAATCATGATGCTGATATCCATTTCAATAGGTCCTGAAAATATGGTTCAGTTGCTTATGGGCGTGTAGCGTTGCCAATTTTTTAGGCTGCTGTTATATTTATTTTTCATTGGATAATTTTGATTTCATTGGATTCACATATCGCTTATTCAAGTGTTTTTTTTCAAATTTTTATGGGATTCAAAATTATCTTTTTTTAAATGCTACAAAGTATAAATGTCATTTGTATTCATTATCTTGGCCGAAGCTTTGATTTATTTTCAGTTTAAATGCCTAATTGCTATTAGAGGCATTTCATTCGTTTTTGAATTTTAACATTAATTTTACATGTCAAAATATCCTGCCAACGAAACAGGTATAATAACTGTGATTCCTGAAGTTTATCCGGATGAAGAAAACAATACCTCTCCAATAAAACCAGTTAATGCTATAACTAAGGGAGTAATTCCAATGAATGAAAAAGCAACCGGTAACCCAATATTGGTGTTGTTAGTCGTACTTTTAAGTTTAGTTTTTGAAAGAAGAGGTAGAAAATAAACCGCTTCTCTCTTTTTCTTTATTTTCTAAAAAATCAGTAATTCAATATTTCCATATAATCCTCAATCAAATCAAACAGTTCTTCTTTTGTAGTGGTTTTGAATATTTTCGGCTTGATTTCCACGCTTCTGTACAGCCCTTTCAAATAATATGCTGCATGAAGTCTCATTTTTGAAATGGCCACCTTTTCAGGTTTTCGCTCAAAAAGCAGTTGGGTATGTTTCTTTATCATTTCCAACCTTTCCCCTTTTGTTACCTTTTGGGGATCTGTTTCGTCATCCAAATACTCAACGCATTGCTTGATCAGCCACGGATTTCCAAGCGTTGCCCTGCCGATCATTATCGCATCGCATCCTGTTTCATCAAGCATTCTTTTTGCATCAAAACAGGTCCTGATGTCTCCGTTCCCAATAACTGGTATTGAAACTTCATTTTTAACATCTCGAATGATTGACCAGTCCGCATCAACGCAGTAACTTTGCTCTCTGGTGCGGGGATGAACCGTAATGGCGGATGCTCCCGCATCTTCAATAAGCCTTGCCATTTCCAAAGCATTCACGCTGTCCCATCCGCTTCTGATTTTGACTGTAACAGGCACCGGAACGGTATCCACCACTTCACACACTATCTCATATGCCTTGTCGGGATCCTTTAGAAGCGCACTTCCTGCCTGGCCCTTTATAGCTACCTTTCGAACAGGGCATCCTATATTGATGTCTATCATGTCCGGATTCATATGCTCATGAATGTAGAGGGAAGCCCTTGTCATGGTTTTGGGACTTGCTCCAAAAAGCTGCTGGGAAATTGGCCTTTCATAGTCTGTCATCTGAAGCATGTCCTGGGTTCTGGTGTTGTCATAAATTATGCCTCTGTCGGACACCATTTCCGTTGAAATAAGTCCGCAACCCATTTCTTTAGCGATGGTTCTGAATGGTGAATCACATATTCCAGCCATGGGCGCCAGGACAACCTGATTATCTATTCTAACATTGCCGATTTTCCATTTCATTATAGGAATATTTATTTTTAAAATATATAATAAATTCGAAAAAAAGAAAAAAAATTTTTGGACTATTTGCCGAATAGTCCACTTAAAACGCCTTTCGTATCTTTAGTGTTGTTTATGGCATCTGATACTTTAACTTCATAATTGTTAATGTCACCTTGAACGTTTTGGGTTTGTTCAATACTGTTTGCAAGATTTTCAATGTCGCTGTTGGTTATATTGACATTGTTGATTACAGTATAATTGTAAATGATGTTTACAATGGTTTGGTGATCTGTAACATTTTCTTTTTTAACTGTCTCCTTTACATCGTCTACCAATTTGGAAAGGTTGTCCGCTGAAACATTTGAGTTTTCAACGATTTCCGCTTGGGTGTAAATCTCTTTGTTGGCCGCTTGCTTTACGGTTTCCGGGATTTCCACTTTTGTTGCCTCTTCATAGCAGTTCATTATTCCGGCAAGAGCAGATTCTCCAGTAGCACTGACCGGGCTTGTTACATAAACATGTCCGCTTTTAATTCCGGATGATTTTAATGCGGATATGTACATGTCTCCTGTTATTGTGGTGATTTTTGATTTATCCACACTAACTTCAAGTTTATCGTTGTCATTCAAATCAACAAGTGCTGATGAAAATATTTGATTTGAACTGTAAGTTTTTCCAGTGATTGTGCTTGAAATCTTATTAACATCATTGGCTGTGATTATTTTTTCAGCCACATTTTTCAAATCCAAGTTACTTTGGCTTTTGAAAAACGCATCAACGTTTGCTTTATAGTCTGAATTTGCATGTGTGGTCTCACCATAGGTTATAACAACTGAATTTGCTTCACCTGAAAAACCTGCTGGTATAACCATACCTACTAGGATTATGGACAAAACAACTATACCAATAGTAATCTTTCGCATATTATCACCTCTATATAATAGCACACTTTATTTATTTTATGTAGTATTTAAAGTTATCCTTTATGATGTGGGGTGTTTGCCGAAGGGTGGTTTTTTGTGGGTTAAGCAAATCGTACATCCAACTTTAATTGGAATATGGAAGATACGCTTTCATGGAATATATAATCTATTTTTAATTGTTTTTTTAATTAAAAACTAAAAATTCAATCTTTTTAGCTAATTTTAGATGTAAGTAAGCACTTACATTCGAAAATATTTATATATGGGCTTTTTAATAGATATATATCAACAGAATTAAATCAGTTTCTTAAATGTGTGAAAATGAGAGGAATAATATTCGTATAATGCTGTATCGGTCGCATTGATAGCGTGAGCTTTCTTTCTGCAGCCTCTGTGTTGAATATTAATAAATTTTGATTAATTTTAGTAAGGTTTATATGTTTTCAATTCAAATTTAAACTTATAATAAATAGTTATTGTCGTATTTATTATAGCCACTTGAAGGGAGGTGAAAATACGAGAAAGTTAGATAATAAGTTGTTGTTGGTATTGATCTGTTCAATATTAATCATGTTTTCTTTAAGTACGGTATTTGCTGAGAACAATGAGACGATATCTAATGTCACAGCGGATAATAGTGATTTAATATCGACTCAGGAAGTACAATCATTAGATATTTTAAGTTCTCAGGATAATTCGACAGTTTCTGAGATTCAAGCTCAAGAATCAGTCTTAAAAGCAGGCAATAATGTAATCAAGGTCAATGTTATTCATCACTATGATGAATATGCCCAGACATGGGATGAAGATGGCTTTCCTTTAGCTGGTGCTATAATTAAGCTATATGATTCGGACAATAATCTGATTTCAACTTATGAAACCGATGATGATGGAAATGTTGAAATCACCGATTTGGAATCTAAAAAGTACTATGTTGAAGCATCTTATGATACGTTTGAGCCTCAAAGGTCTCAAGTTTTGGATTTCACCAGAAGATCCGGAACTCTTGAAGGGTCTTTCGATTTCATTCCAGACATATTGCTGTTGGTTGACTACGGTTCCCATAGTGAAAAACTTGATGTTTTAATGAACTTGTCCAAAAGGATTGCTTTCATAAGTACAATGAATTGGGATGGTTCAAGGGAATGGTTAGCAGATTATGCCAAATTTATTCACATAGACATGTTTGCCGAAGGGTCATATTATACTTTCACAGCGGATAAGCTGAAGTCAATACTTCAATATTCTCCAGCCAATATGAACTATAATGTTGCATATACTTTTGGAGTATATAATGAAGGTATCTTAAAATCCACTGGAATGCATATTGTCGGTGCTACTCCTGAAAACAATACGTATCATACTATAGAAAACACCTATGTTGGTTCTTATTTCCAGGCTGAAGATATTGATGCAAGTGATGTATTATACACTAATATGGTCAATTATTTAAAGTATGTTTATTATTTAATTGACCCTAGCAAATATGAAGATCCAACTGTCAATGACTCCAATGCTCCATTGATGGGTCCGGAATGTGGTTTTTACCATCCTGATTTAGGTATTTTTACCATCTACCCTAATGGAACATTAATTAGCCAATGGATTCATGACAATCCGGGTTATGACTGTGATGGAATTGGTAGTTTAAACTGGATGGTTCAGGATTATCCTAAATGGTTTAGTGAAATTTTAGACCCTACAACTTTGTTCAAACAGTTTGAAGATGAATACATTTCCAAATTCAATCCCGATAAGAAATTCATAGCTATTGCAACTTACTATTGTGGCGGAGACACTGTTGATGCTTTAATCAGAGGTTATGAAAAGTATGGAAGGCCTGCATTCAATGTCTTCAAGTTTTCAACCGACCCTTCAATGTCTTCTATATTGAGGAGGGTTATGGATGTCTCTAAAGTTGGAATATCATCCATTACTTCATTATATAGTTGGTCTCTAAGTTATGCTAATGGTACTGCTGAACCTGATTTATCTGAGATGGATTTGGAAGTTCTTAAAGGTGTTAATGAAATTTCAAAATATAGCCATGAAAGTGAGTTGGGCCCTCAAATTGAGTGGACTTATGCAGTAACCTATCCGAGTTTTGAAGGTGTCTTCGCTCCGGTTATCCTATCTTATCTTGATGATAACAATACAGAGCAGGTAATCCAATCTGGTGTCGATAAGATGGTCAAGTTAAGCTGCGGATGGGCTGACTTGAAGGACTTGAACAATTCCGATAAGACAATAGCAATAGTTCTTTATAACTATCCTCCGGGAAAGGCAGAAATCGGCGCATCCTATTTGGATGTGATTCAAAGTACTTACGATTTGCTTCTCAAGTTATATGAAAATGGTTATACCGTTTGCAACATAAGTGAATTGATGAACATCACTGAATTTACAAAACTGCTGTTCAATCATGGTAACAAAGGATCTTGGGCAGGCGGTTTGCTTACAGAGTATGTCCAAAATAATAAGGAGGAATTAATAAAGCATCATCAATTGATTTCAATGGATGATTTTGTTTATTTGACTTCCGACCTTAATGAGGACTTGTATATGGCGATGGTTAACCAGTGGGGTTCCGGTTTAGGTAAATCCATGGTTTACACTGAAGACAATCAACAGTACCTTGTAATTCCTGGTGTATGGTTCGGCAATATTTTCATTACATTCCAGCCAAGTAGGGGATGGGAAGAGGCAGACATTACTGAAGTCATTAATAATTACCACGATTTGACATTGCCTCCTCATCAACAGTATATTGCGTTTTATGAATGGATGGATAAGGTCACAAAGGCCAATGCTATTATCAACATGGGTACTCATGGAACTTTAGAGTGGTTGCCTGGTAAGAATATTGGTGTTGAGGCCGGTGACGGGTCATTCGAATTGACTTTGACTCCGACAATATATCCTTATATTGTATCCAACCCTGGTGAGGCTATGGTTGCAAGGGACAGAATCGCAGCGATGCTTCTTACACATATGACTCCCGCAATTGTTTCTTCTGGATTATATGGTAATTATTCAGTATTAAATAATTACATTACATATTATAAGGATCAAATCAAACTTAATGTAACTTCCAATGCTGATGTATATAAGGAAAAAATCATTGATTTGGCTCCTTCATTAGGTTTTAGAAACTACACAACCAATGAATCATTCTCTGATTGGCTTGATGGGTTGCACCTTTATCTGGAAAGTATGGAAGACGATTTGATGACCTATGGTTTACATACTTTAGGTAAAATCTTAACAGGTGAAGAACTCACTGAAGAGGTTATCACTATTACAACTTCTCAAACAAGAATCTATAATCATATCATGGAATTTTTATACCCTGAACTAACTGGTAAAAATTACTATGAGGACGTTCAAAACAGTTTAGACCATTTGGAAGAACGTGCGGCGATTAAGGAATTTTTAAGAGAATACATAGGTAATTTGGTAAACGGTTCCTCTCCAGATGAACTGGCCGAAATGTATGGAATTGAAATCAACAGTGCTTTATATAACTCAACAGTTTATGCAGCTCAGGTAATCGTTAACATTCAAAACAACAATGAATGGAATGCCATTCTCACTGCATTGGAAGGGGGTTATGTAAAAGCTGGTTTATTTGCAGACCCTGCATATGGTGATTCAATACCAACAGGTTATGATGGATATGCATCTGACCCTACTAGAATGCCATCTGAAGCAGCATATGAATCTTCCGTTAAAATTGTAGACTTGTTGCTTGCTAATTATATGGAAGAACATGGCAAATGGCCTGAATTAACCTCATTGATTTTATGGGGTACTGAAATATCAAGGACTGAAGGTATTGGTATTGCCGAATTCCTGTATTTATTGGGTTGTAAACCTGTATGGGCTGAAAACGGTAGGGTTACTGGTGTTGAAAGAATTCCTTTAGACGATTTAACTGTAACATTGAATAATGGAACTGTTGTTAATAGGCCGAGGATTGACGTGCTTGCAAGTTTAGTTACAAGTAATAAGGACTGGATTAACTGGATGTTAACAGGTGTGGAATTGGCCGCATCTGCTGATGGCGAAACAGAAGAGAACAATTTTGTCAAAAAGCATTATGCCGAAAATCCAACTCTTGATAGATTATTTGGTCTTCCGGGCAATGTTTTGGAAGGAACTGGTATGAGTACTCTTATTCCGAATACTGTTGATTGGGATATTGAAACAGTTAACGAAAAGGCTATGTCAATTTATCTTGAAAGTGTATCATTTGCATGGCGTCTTGATGAAAATGGAAACATTGAAATTAGTAAAGAAAAAGACACATTCATGTATCTGTTGAATAAGACAGAATTGATTACACAAAACCTTGACAGTACTTGGAGAGTATTGGATTCCGATGATTACTACGATTGGTTTGGCGGTTTATATAATGCAGCTTCATTGTTAAGGGAAAAATCTGGTCAGGAAAGACCTGATACTTCTTTTGTTGATATAAGGGATAAAAACAGATATCTTGCTAAATCATATGAAGAGGAATTGGAATTTGAAATAAGGACAACCTTATTAAATCCAAAATATCTTGAAGCGCTTACAGGAAATGGGGCTGGAATGAACTGGATAGCAACCAGATATCAAAACATGTTTGGTACATTGACAGTTGCCAACAACAAGCTCGAAAAACAATTAGGTAATCAATTGACAGATTCCTTATTAGGCATGGCTAAAGGCATTGGTGATGAAACTACTTCAGTTGGTTTACAGTCATCTCTTGCACATATGTTCTATTTGGGAGATCAAGGTACATGGAATGCGGATCTTCAAAAACTTCAACAAATTGCTGATGAGTACATGAATCAGGTTATTCAGTATGGTGTTGCATGTTGTCACCACACCTGTAAGAACTTGGATTTCAACATGAAAATCATTCAGGCAAGTTCATTGACTCCAGCTCAAAAACAGCAATTTGCAGAAATCTTAGCTCAGGCAACTAACACTGATCCGTTATATCAGATGGATCCAAATGCAATTGATGATAATTCTAATAGTGAAAATAATGGGGAAAACACTCCAGGTAATGATAGTACTTCAGAATTAATTGATGGAAATCAAACTAATGCCCATGAATTGGTAAATGGAACAACCGCACAGGAATCTGATTTGTCTGGTGGTCGAACATCAGCGGGACTTGATGCATCCGCTCCTAGTGATGCAAAAACAGCTTCCGAATCTCAAAGTTCCGATGCTTCTTCTTCATCACCATCAAGTGCAGGTAAATCCGGTGCTAAGGCATATGAATTATCTCAAAAGTCAGCATCCAAATCAATGAGCTCTGCTGAATCAAGCATGCCAATATTTGTAATTATTGCTATAATAGTATTGATTGCGATATTCTTAGTTGGATACCTCAGAAATCAAAAAGATGATTATGATGATTATTAATTTAATCATCAACTTTTTTTTTATTTTAACAAATTTTTAGAAATTTTTAAATATACTTTATTGATAAATTTAATAATATATTAGATAATTATTAAAGTTTAGTTAACTTTAATATGTTTGAATTTAATGTGAGGTATATTTATGATTAAAAAAATTAATATTTTTTTAGTTTTATTATTGCTTTTACTGTCAATCGGCGTTGTGAGTGCTGCTGACGATGTAAATGGCACACTTATGAGTAATGATAATGCTGTATCAGATGTTGCCACATCCGATACGAATGAAATTCTCTCTGTTGATGTAGTTCAGGAGGAGCTATTGACTTCAAATACGCACATCGTTAATAGTTCTACTTATTCTAACTATTTTAGTTCAAAGGGTCAATTGATTTCATCTTCTATAAATGATGGGGATACTTTACAAATTGACGGTGAGTTTAACAGGAAGGATTTTACATTCAATAAACCTGTAAACGTTGTAGGTACAAACAATAATAAGATAAGAAATGGTGTATTTAATTTTGTTGAAGGTGCTTCTGGAAGTACAGTTTCCAATTTAAACATTGAAAATAATGTGGATTATTATTATGGCATATTTTTAGATGGTACAAGTAACTGTACTGTACAAGGATGTTTTATAAATAACACCGGTCAGTCTTCTTATGGAATTTGTGTGGCGAATAATGCAACATATAATAATGTAATAAATAACGTGATAGTTACATATGGGCAAACTTATGGTCATGGTACCCGATCCACACCGGCCATGCTTCTGTGTAATGCTTATTATAATTACATAGCTAATAACAATATTACCTGTGATGATGCAAATGCAATTTATCTGTCCAGCTATGGCGGGGGTCCGCTTGAGGGTGGTGAATCTGATTTCAATATAATTCACAATAACATAATAAAATATAATGTTTTGCCAACTTCCTGGGCCTATGGTATTCAGGTAATGGGTAGGAATAATACAATTTCTTCAAATACAGTTATTGGAGGATATAGGGGTATTTCCACATCTAATTCAGGAAATATAATTGTTGACAATTGGATTATCAATTCTACTGGTGCAGACTTTAATAATCCTGGTGTTCCATCCGGTGCTGAATTAGGTATTGTTGGTTCATCTAATTCCACTATTAGAAATAATCATATTGTTAATGCAAGAATTATGTCAACCGGTACTGGAATTTCTGCATTGGATAACTCTGTTGTTGAAAACAACTATGTTGAAATAATTAATGATGAAATTAATGGTAAAGTGTATTCTGGAAAAGGTATTACTCCAAGGGGAAGTAATGTTTTAGTTAAAAACAACACTATAATTACAACATCAGGTTCAGGAGTATTGTATCAAGGAACAGGGTCTAACATAAAAGTGTTAGATAATAATATTTCATCAGATTCCGGTATTGGTGTTTTAATTCAAAAAGAGAATAATAAAGTCTTACCTAAAAATATCACTATTGTAGGAAACACTATTGCAACACATAACAAATACGCAATTGATGCCGCCGAAGCTGATGCAAATTCCACTAATGTTATCGGCCCTAATTATATTGCTAAAGGCAATGGTGAGGTAAGGACTCCTGAAGGAACATATGACCCATCAAAACCTACTTATACTTTTAATGGAACAGTGCATAATATCAATCCTGCCAATATTGGAGATTATATCAACGACAATGGAGGTTTGAGCTCCGATATTAAAGATGGGGATATTTTAAATTTTACCGGTGAATTTTACAATAGGGTCATATATATCAATTCAGCCATTAAAATAACCGGTGATAACCCTGTATTTTATAACACCACATTCAGAGTGAAATGTAATGGGGTTTGGATTGAAAATTTAGTAATTAGGAATGCTAAGGCTGAAAGAGTAAATGCATGGGGTGTCCTTGTTTATAGGGTATCCGGAGCTACTGTAGCTAACTGTGACATTTATGTGGATGATCCGAATGCTGCATATGCGGTTTATGTTGTTGAATCAAATGATGTTGATATTATAAATAACACACTTTCATCATCAGGTAATCGTTTAACCTATACATTATTGGCTTATGAAACTCAAGACTGTAGGTTCATTAACAATACTATCAATACATTGGGTACAGGTGAAGTTCACAAATTTGAATCTGAACATTGTATTGATGGTGATACTAACTGTTTAGACGGTGATACTAATTGTTTGGATGGTGATACTAACTGTTTAGACGGTGATACTAATTGTATTGATGGTAGCAGTATCGGCGATGGAAATCATATGTTGAGCGAAGTTTATAGGACTTATGGTATTTTAATGGCTTATTCAAGCGGCACTAATGTTACTGGAAATAAGGTAAATATTACAACCAAATTAAATAAGACATATTCCACATATAATTCAACCAATTCAATTGTCGGTATAGATTCATATTACAATACTCATAACAACATATTTTCTGACAATGAGGTTTATATAAAAGCTTATGATAATTATATCTATGGTATGGGTGTTTTAGGTTATTATACAGGACATGATGCTCCGGAAGGCCAAGGTGCATCAAATAATCAGTTTATTAATAATTACATTGTTATTGAGGGTACTTACTGTGTTGAAGGAATTATCATTGGAGATGAAAGTGAAGATACTATCATTGATAATAATATCATTAATTTAAAATCTAATAATGTGGCTTACGGTATTACTTTGGAAATGTCTCAAAAATCCACTATTCTAAACAATTATATTGAATTAAATTCCGATGCAATTTATGGTATTGAGGCATATGCGTCCAATAGTAATACTATGGACAATAATAATTTTGTGTTAAATGCAAAACAGGTATATGGAATTCTGTTTTTAAATTCTAACAATAATTCCGTAACCAACAATGAAATTTTAGCAAATGGTACTGGTGAGAATATCACCTTTAACAATTTTGATTCATTGGCTGCTGGAAATACTGGTATTTACCTCAAATCAATTTCAACAAACAACGAAATTAAATATAACAGTATTACTTCCGCAAAAGGTTATGCAATACTTGTTGATAAGAAATCTGTTAATAATGTAATTACCGACAATTATTTGGACTCTGAAAAAGGTATTGGAAACGGTGCTGTCAACAACACCCGAAAAAATGTGGTTGAAGACAATTACATATACACATTCAAAAATGGAAAATTGGATTCTGTTTCAAATATTAAGTATTTAGAAAATGCCAATTTGAATTTAAAAAATATTGGTGATGACACACGTGTTAGATTTTACATTACTAATCTAAGGGGTCAAATTATCTGTGAAGTCGGATCCATCACATCTTCAAATGGAGTAGCTACTTTGAATTATAAGCTTGATGAGTCTTTAACTCCTACAAGTTATAGAATTAAGGCTATAGCAAGCAAAGAGAATTATCAGACAAAAGAATTTTCTGCTCTTTTAACTGTTGTTAAGGGTAATCCTAATGTGGTATTGAATAATGTTTCAGCGAAAATATTGACTACTGGAGCATTTGTCGCTACAGTCAGCGATTCTTCTGGCAATCCTCTTTCCGGATACACTGTTAAATTTTATAGATATGATCCAAATAATGCTAAAGATGTTTATATGGGAGAGGCTGTTGCTAATGAGGGTGTTGCCAGACTTGTAGCAGAAATTCCTTCTCTTTCAGGCAATGAATTTAACATTTCCGCCAAAGTCGAAAAAAATAGTAATTTCAATGAAGCTACCGGCAAAGCCACTTTGATTATTAATAATAAAGATAATCTTAATGTTGTTTTGGATGATGTATATACTGATCCTAACACCAATGTTACTTTGACAGCAACTGTGAAAGATGATTCTAACAATGCTGTTTCAGGCATTAATGTTAAGTTTTATATTCGCCAGAATAATGAAGATGTTCAAATTGGTCAGGCTAACACCAAGAGTAATGGTGTTGCTAGTTTGAAATATGCTGTTCCTTCTGCATTTGATGGAGGATATTTCATAACTGCAAAAGTCTATGACACTGCCAATTATAATTCTGCAGTTGATCAGGCTATTTTGAAAAGCAATAAAGGCAGTCTCGATGTTATTTTGAATAATGTTTCTGCTTATGTATCTGGTGAAACTGCTTTCACTGCCACTGTTAAAGACAGTGAAAACCATCTGGTTTCAGGTTTGAATGTTGAATTTTACATAATTCAGAATGGGGAAAATATTTTAATTGGCGAGGCCACTACTGGTATGGATGGTGTTGCCAAATTAGATAATACAATCAGTTCCACACCTGGAGTGTATGTAATTTCTGCTGTTGTTGTTGAAAATGATAACTATTATTCTGCAGATGACCAAGCTTCTTTGAATGTTGAAAAATGCAATGTTGATATTGCTTTAAATGATATTTCAGTGGTTTATAATAATGATGATGAGTTAGTTGCCACTTTAACTAATGATGGCAATGATGAAGTTATTGGCGGCGCTAATGTCATGATTTCTATTGGAGGTAGTGAGTATACTGTGGAAACTAATTCTAATGGCCAGGCTATACTTTCCACTAATGGATTAGTTCCGGGCAGTTATGTTGCTACTGTCTCTTATATGGGAGATTATAATTTTAATCCTGCCAATGCTACTGCTAATGTAGTTGTAACTAAAATGCCTACTGTTTTAACAGCTAATGATATTGTTGTGGGTTATAATTCTAGTTCCCTATTATATGCGTATTTAAAAGATGCAAATGACAATCCTATTGTTGGTGTTAAGGTTAAAGTGGTTTTAGGCGATATCACTAAAAATATCAATACTGATAGTGACGGTAGAATTGCCGTTTCCACTAAAACTTTGGATATGGGTAATTATACGGCTGTAATAACATATGGTGGTAATAATGTTTACGTTAAATCAAATACTACTGCAAACGTTGTTGTAACTAAAATGCCTACTGTTTTAACTGCAAAAGATGTGGTTGCCGTTTATAATACCAGTTCCAGATTGTATGTTGCATTGAAAGATGTGGATGGCAATCCTATTGCTGGCATTAAAGTCAATGTGGTTTTAGGAAACATTAATAAATCTATTAAAACTGATGCTAATGGTAAAATTTCCGTGTCTACTTTACCGTTAAGTCCAGGAAATTATACAGCATTCATTTCATGCGACGGTAATGAGGTATATGGTTCTTCAAGCACTACCGCAAACGTGCTTGTAAAAGGACTTCCAACAGTCTTGGTTGCCAATGACATGGTTGCAGAGTATAATACCTCTTCAAAATTATATGTCACCTTAAAAGATAGCAATGGTAACCCAATTTCTGGTGCCAGGGTCAATCTGGTTTTAGGCACAACCAACAAGACTGTTAAAACCGATGCCAAAGGAAGAATTTCAGCATCTACCAAAAATCTAGAATCCGGCAACTACACAGCAATAGCCACATACGCCGGTGACGATATGTATGATTCTTCAAGCACCACAGCCAACGTATTTGTAAAATACAACACAATACTAACAGCTAATGACGTCAACGCTATTTATAACGTAAGTTCTAGATTATATGCCACCTTAAAAGATAGCAATGGTAACCCAATTTCTGGTGCCAGGGTCAATCTGGTTTTAGGCAACATAAAAAAGACAGTTAAGACAGATGCTAAAGGAAGAATCTCAGCATCCACTATATCTTTAGATTTAGGCAACTACATTGCAGTAATCACATTTGCAGGAAATGAAATATACTCACCTTCAAGTACAACAGCCAATGTGGTTGTAAGTAAGGAATCTTCTATCTTATCTGCCAATAACCTCGTTGCAATTTACAACACCAGTTCCAGATTCTATGTTGCATTGAAGGATGTGAATGGTAATCCTATAGTCGGTGCTAAGGTTAATCTGGTTTTAGGTAGTATAAACAAGAC
>NZ_JAZRHE010000034.1:0-12763 GCF_045644645.1 Methanobrevibacter sp. | reverse complement strand
GCTACAATTTTACGTAATAAAATTTATTCATTAGGTTCCAATGTTGGTACTGACGCTGTTGCTGACAGTTACATGACTAAAAATTCAATGGGTATTTCAGTTAAAGGCAGTGCATTAATTGAAAACAACACTATCGAATCTACTGACATAGGTATTACTCTTGTAGAAGAAGGACAAATCACTATAAATAACAATAATATTACAGTTGAATCAAATACTGCAGACATCGATAATCATGCTATTGTTGCAAAAGACATTGATGGATATGTAATTGTTTCAAACAATACCATTAATTATGTTGGAGCAACAGCTCCAAAAGAAAATTACACAGCAGCTAAAGCTTATGCACTTTACTTTGTCAATACTACTGTTGACATTGCAGATAACACAATGAATATTGCATTACCATCCCTTCCAGCCGATTGGGAAGAAGTCCCACCTGGGTCCTGGAATTATGTAAGACACTCTTACAATGAGGGTATTGTATTGGATGGCTGTGCTGTTGTTCAGGTATTCCGTAATGATATTACAGTAAATTACACCGGTGGAAACTACGGTTCTATTTATGCAGTGGATGTTTTAGATTCTAACAATGTCTTCATTGAAAACAACACTATTACCGCAAAAGGTGAAAATTACTTGTACGGAATAATAATTCAAAGTCCTAACTTCGTCATATCAAACAATACCATTTATGCAATATCTGATTATTATGCTAACTGTATTGATGTTGAAGGCCCTTCAGCCGGCGCTATAATTTCAAATACATTGGCTGCCATTGCTCCTGAAGATTCATATCCAATCTATGCAGGAATGAACGGTCAACCAGTTACCCTAATCATTGAGGATAACGCGATATATGGTAAAGCATATTACGGTGTCGGTATTGAGATAGGTGGAGATGAAGCTGAAATCAGTGGCAACACTATCGTATTGAATGGTAATTACACTATCGGTATTGGTGCAAATGTAGACAATTTAATTGTCAATCACAATGCAATTATTTCCAATGCAACAAACACTGGTGATGTATCCATTTGGGATTCAATGGGAACAGATACCACAGGTATCAAATCCATGAAAGGAACAGTAAATATTACTGAAAACTATATTTCAACCACTGGTGATTACACAGTCTATATTGGTGACTGTGAAGGTAATGTAAATGACAATTACCTATTGGCTAAAGAATTTGTTGGAGATGAATCAGTTGACTTCACTGGTTTAGCTGAAGTTTATGATAACGTTCCAATTGCTACAGTTTTATCTGCTAAGGATGTTGTTGCTGTTTATAATGTCAGTTCTAGATTGTATGTTACTTTGACCGATGCTAAGGGCAATCCTATTTCTGGTGCTAAAGTCAATTTGGTCTTAGGTGATATCAATAAGACTGTTAAGACTGATGCTAAGGGTAGGGTTTCTGCATCCACTAAGAATTTGGATCCTGGTAATTATACTGCTGTAGCGTCATTTGCTGGTTATGACCTATATCAACCTTCAACAACTACTGCTAATGTATTTGTAAAAGATGTGTCCGTATTAACTGCTTACGATGTTGTTGCTGTTTATAATGTCAGTTCTAGATTGTATGTTACTTTGACCGATGTTAACGGTAATCCTATTGTTGGTGCTAAAGTTAGTTTGGTTTTAGGTCCTATTAGTAAGACTGTTAAGACTGATGCTAAGGGTAGGGTTTCTGCATCCACTAAGAATTTGGATCCTGGTAATTATACTGCTGTAGCGTCATTTGCTGGTGATGATGCATATGGTCCTTCAACTACTACTGCTAATGTGGTTGTAAATAAGGCTCCTACCGTTTTGTCTGCTAAGGATGTTGTTGCTGTTTATAATGTCAGTTCAAGAGTTTATGTTACTTTGACTGATGCTGATGGCAATCCTATTGTCGGTGCTAAAGTTAGTTTGGTTTTAGGTCCTATTAGTAAGACTGTTAAGACTGATGCAAAGGGCAGAATTTCTGCATCCACTAAGAATTTGGATCCTGGTAATTATACTGCTGTAGCGTCATTTGCTGGCGATGAGATAAATGCTCCTTCAAACACTACTGCTAATGTGGTTGTAAGTAAGAATATTCCTACCGTCTTGTCTGCTAAGGATGTTGTTGCTGTTTATAATGTCGGTTCCAGATTGTATGTTACTTTGACTGATGTTGACGGTAATCCTATTGTCGGTGCTAAGGTCCATTTGGTCTTAGGTTCTATTGATAAGACTGTTAAGACTGATGCAAAGGGCAGAATTTCTGCATCCACTAAGAATTTGGATCCTGGTAATTATACTGCTGTAGCGTCATTTGCTGGTGATTACATATATGCTCCATCAAATACTACTGCAAGCGTAATTGTTAGGGAATCAAATTAAAAACAGCAATAGAATGTAAAAAATGTGTAATTTCAAATTAGGAGATTGATTTCTCCTATTTTATTTATTTTTTTTAGATTATTGGATATTAGTGATGATTTCATCAGGATAATATTAATTTTATAATTTTTCTAATTTTGACATTTCATTATCGTCCTATGATATAAAAGTTTAATTATGGATAATTGCTAACTCTCATGGGCAGTCACTATTTAAATCGGACCAGGTTTAATTTATTTTACATTAGGGTATAATTAGTATAGGTTTCGCTAATCAGGGGACCTTGTCCATTCGATTTCGCTTACAGTGCAGTAACCAAACCTGTAAAATTCGTAATTTCATAAAAGATTTTTATAATATCTATCTTTTTTATCTCTTCATGTAGATGAATACATTCAAATCAATTATTTTTAGAACACATGTCAATAATTATCAGTTTAATGATTATTTATCTTTGATAATTTTAATGTAAACTATATTTTCGGGAATGCTTTCTTTAATAATTTTGCCACTTGATTCCCTCCTATTTTTGGCAATTCAATCTGGCAAAAGTTCGGATTTTGAGATATATATTTGGCTGAATAATGTCAAGCTGATCCAATTGATTGCAGAAAATTGAAATGGCAAGGTTTTTTCTTTTAAAAAAAGTAGTGAAAATATTATTTAATTGTTTGCAAAACAAGTTAAAAGGTAGGAAAATAAATTAGCATAAGTGGCTAATCTATTTCATTGCATCTTTAACCCTGTCAAAGAGTCCCCTTTCAACAGATTTTATTTCATCACCGCTTACATCTGCAAATTCTTTAAGCAATTCTTTTTGTTTTGAATTTAACTTTTTAGGAACTACAACACTGACTGTAACATACATGTTTCCTCTACTTGCATGCCTATATGAGGTCATACCCTGTCCCCTTAATTTGAATACAGTTCCGCTTTGTGTTCCGGGAGTGATTTTAAATTCAACTTCTTTGCCTTCAATAGTTGGAATGCTTATTAAATCTCCTAATGCTGCTTGTGGGAAACTAATTTGCTGTTCGTAGTATAGGTGATCTCCTTCACGAGCGAATTTTTTATTTCTTTTAATGTGAACTGTAACAATCAAATCTCCTTCAAGTCCTGGTGCTTCACCACAGTTTCCTTCTCCTGAAACTCTTAAGTGATTACCCTCATCGACTCCTTCTGGAATTTCAATTTTAATTGTTTTTGATTTTCTTTTGCTTCCCTTACCGTGACAGTCTTCACATGGTTGGGTAATTATTTTGCCTGTACCTCCACATTCCCTGCATGGCCTTACATTTACCATCTGACCCAAGAATGTGTTGCTGACTTCCTTAATCTGTCCTGTTCCGCCACAGGTTTTACAGGTTTCAGGTTCCACTCCAGGTTTGGATTTGGATCCGTTACAGGTAGGGCATATTTCACTTCGGGTTATTCTGATTTCTTTATCGCATCCGTTAAATGCCTCTTCTAAAGTAATGGGCACTTCTGTGTAAATGTCTGAACCTCTTTGAGGACCGGCTCTGCCCCTGCTGCGACTTCCTCCGCCGAAGCCGAACATTTCAAATATGTTTCCAATATCGAATCCTTGGAAAATATCTTCAAAGTTGACATTTTGATAGAAATCTTCAGCAGTAAATCCGTCCATTCCTGCATGACCGAATTGATCATATCTTTGACGCTTTTCATCATCAGATAAGACAGCATAAGCTTCACTTACCTCTTTAAATTTTTCTTCAGCGCCTTCTTCATCACAAACATCCGGATGGTATTTTCTGGCTAATTTACGATAAGCATTTTTAATTGTCTTTTCATCTGCAGTTTTATCTACTCCAAGAACTTCATAATAATCTCGCTTTTCTGCCATTTATTCACCTTGATAATGATAATTAAAAAAATATAGAAAAAATAATAGTTTTATTTTATTGTTAGTTTATTTATTGATTCTGATTTCTGATTTTATTATATCTCCTAACAACTTAATAAAACTTAATTATTTAATCTAGTCTTTTACTTCATAGTCTGCATCAATTGTGTCATCATCGTTGTCTTGAGCACCAGCATTTTGGTCTTGGCCTTGGGCTTGTTGTTGAGCTTGGGCCTCAGCTTGTGCCTGTTGGTAAATTTTAGCACCAATTTCTTGAACTACATTAGATAATTCATCAGACTTCTCTTTAATGGCAGCAATATCATCGCCAGCTATAAGTTCTCTTAATTCGGCTACAAGTCCTTCGACTTTAGTTTTTTCATCTTCAGATACTTGATCTTTGAGTTCATCCAAGGTTTTTTCTGAAGTGTAAATTAAGGAGTCTGCATTGTTTCTGATTTCAATTTCTTCCTGTCTTTTTGCATCAGCTTCAGCATTCATTTCCGCTTCTTTGATTTTTTGTTCGATTTCTTCATCGGATAATTTGGTTGAGGAAGTAATTGTAATGGCCTGTTCTTTACCGGTTCCTTTATCTTTGGCGGTCACGTTGATAATACCGTTTGCATCAATATCGAATGTCACTTCAATCTGAGGAATGCCTCTAGGGGCAGGTGGGATTCCTACAAGTTGGAAACGTCCGAGGGAAGTGTTGTCTGCAGCCATTTTTCTTTCTCCTTGCAATACATTAATGTCTACAGAAGGCTGGTTATCCGCAGCAGTGGAGAATATTTGGCTTTTCTTAGTTGGAATGGTGGTGTTCCTTTCAATTAAAGTGGTGGATACTCCACCTAAGGTTTCAATACCTAATGATAATGGAGTCACATCTAAAAGAACAATGTCTTTAATTTCTCCAGCAAGCACTCCTCCTTGAATAGCTGCGCCCATGGATACACATTCCATTGGGTCAATACCACGTTCAATTTGTTTGCCTATGAATTTTTCAACAAATTTCTGCACGATTGGCATTCTGGTAGGTCCACCAACTAAAATGACTTTATCAATATCTGATCTGCTCATTTTTGCATCGTCTAGTGCTTGTTGCATTGGTTTTCCTGATTTTTCTACAATGGAGTCAACCAATTCTTCTAATTTTGCTCTTGTAAGGGTAATGATTAAGTTTTTAGGAGTTCCGTCAGCACCCATTGCAATGAATGGCAGGTTAACTTCGGTAGTGGTGGTAGTGGATAATTCGATTTTTGCTTTTTCTGCAGCTTCCCTTAATCTTTGTACTGCCTGGTCGTTATCCATCAAATCCACGCCTTCTTTAGCTTTGAATTCATCAGCCAAGTATTTGAGTAATACGTTGTCCATGTCGGTACCACCAAGTTGGGTGTCCCCGCTGGTTGATCTTACTTCGAATACTCCTCCACCGAATTCCATGATGGTTACGTCCAGGGTACCTCCGCCTAAATCGTATACCATAATGTTCATGTCATCTTCTTCAGCTTTGTCAAGTCCATATGCGAGGCTTGCTGCGGTCGGTTCGTTTACAAGTCTTACCACGTCAAGTCCGGCAATGGTTCCCGCATCTTTTGTTGCAGTCCTTTGGTTGTCGTCGAAGTAAGCAGGTACAGTAATAACCGCTTTTTCAATAGGTTCGCCTAAGAATGTTTCTGCATCTTTTTTAATTTTTTGTAGGATGAATGCGGAAATTTCTTGTGGGGAGTACTGTTTTCCGTTCACGGTTACTTTGTGGTCGGTACCCATGCTTCTTTTAATTGCACTGATTGTATTTTCCGGGTTGGTTACTGCTTGTCTTCTAGCAGGTTCTCCAACCAACATTTGGCCATCGTCGGTAAATGCAACATAACTTGGGAATGATTTACCGTATTGGCTAGCACCTTCTGCAGAAGGAATGGTGGTTGGTTTACCTCCTACAAGCACAGATGCTGCTGAGTTACTTGTTCCTAAATCGATACCAATAATTTTTTCTTTTTTAGCGTCAGACATAATTATCACCTATTTTTTTTATAAATAATTTAATAAACTTGATTATTTTTTACAAACAATAACTTTAGAGTATTTAAGGACTTTGTCTTTGTACATGTATCCTTTCATGAGTTCATCTATAATATATCCGTTTTCGACATCATCTGATTTTTGGGTCATCAATGCTTCGTGACGTGAAAAATCAAATTTTTCTCCTTTTGCGGGAATTTCTTCAACTCCTTCCTTAGTCAAAATGTCATTAAATTTATTGTAGATAAGTTCTACTCCTTCTCTTAAGTCTTTATCATTTTCAATTTCTAAAGCCCTACCAAAATCTTCATAACAATCTATAAACTCTTTGATAATGTTCTCATTTGCGAATTTGATAATTTCCGCATTTCTTCTATCAGTAATTTTTTTGAAATTTTCGAAATCCGCTTGAAGTCTTTGGGATAATGAGATGTATTCTTGAGTTTCGGCCTCTTGTTTTTCAAGATCTTCCTTGAGTTTGGCAATCTCTTCATCTTTTAGAGCTAACTCGTCATGAACCTCTTGTTCTTCTTCGTGATTGTCTTGAGTTTCAACTTCAGTTTCGCTTTTATTTTCATCTGTCATGGATCCACCCTTTTCATATTTTTTGAAAAACTTGTGTAATAACTCTTTAAAGAGAATGGATTTCTTTAAGCACTTTAATATCGGCTTTGGGAATTTATGGACATATAGGAAAATGGTTCATCAATTGAGAGTTATTACTTTAAGTTTTTCTGAACCGAATATTAAAGTAACAAAAAGTTATCTTTCTCCTACTATATTATAGTAACAAAAAGTTATATAAAGGTTTCGATATTTGGGCACTTTTTTCTTACAAAGTGTAATAAAAATACAATACTTTAAATATGGTATGGGATATAAGTTATAATCATGACTAATAGTAAAGACATTAAACAGAATAGGAATGTCGATTCTTCTAATGGCCGCATAGAAATTAGAGGAAACTATAGTGACCAATTAGATGGAATTGATAAAGAGGACATACTTGACGTGATGGGCTGTAAGACCAGAAGGGATATCATCAACCTGTTAAGAGAAGAGCCTATGTTTGTCAGCGAAATATCAAATGAACTGGACATTGGTCAAAAGGCCATCATAGAACATTTGCGCGCTATGGAAGAGATAGGTATTTTGAACTCTTCCTATAAGAAAATACTAAGGGGCCGTCCTCGTAAATACTATGATTTGCAGAATGAGGTCAATATCCATATTACAATTAACAGAAACACTTTTGACGTTAATTTATCAGAAGATATGCTTAATACATTGCAACTTCCATCCGGCGATGAATGGTCAAAGCTTTTGGACATCGAAAAAAGAATTGACGATGGACAACTTGAAGCTATCGATGAGTTGAAAAACCAAATCAGATTGTATGGCAATCTTTTGGAAAGGGCGGAATATATTCTCGAGAGAACTATAAAAAACAGATAGCCTTGTTGTGCGGTCATTAATTCAATTGTTTGAATTTTACTTCAAACAATCCTTTTTTTAGCTATTATTGCCTGTCCAAGAGATACTGATCCGTCTCCTGCACAGGTATTTTTGTGTTGGATAAACTCATATCCATTGTCTTCAATATAATTTTTAACTGTATCGGTAATGGCTTCGTTGTAGAATACTCCTCCCGTAGCTCCAATGCTGTTGAGATTTTTCTTGTCCGCAGATTGAATCGCAAGTTCACTTAATCCACAGGCAACTGCAATTTGGCCGGCACGGGCAATATCCGCTCTTTTTTCCCCATTTTGATATAATCTTACAACTTCTCTTAAAATTTCAGTAGTATTTAACTGATTGTTTTCAATAGTGAAAGGAATTTTCAAATCCCTGGTGGAGTAATAGGCGCAGGATTCAAGTTTCATGGAACATTCCCCTTCATATGTTCTTTTGTTGCAGATTTCCAACGCAACGGCCATTGAGTCAAGAACCCTGCCTGTGCTTGTGGTTTTGCCAACATTAATTCCGGAATCAATTTGTTTAAAAATGTTTTTGATTTCAATTTCACCATATTTAAACTGATTGGAATAGGTTCTAATTAAATCTTCATCCTTTAAGATACTTGCAAGCATTCTTGCAGGGTATTTGGTCGCCATATCTCCTCCCGGCATAAGCTGACTTTCGAGATGGGCCATTCTTTCGAAGTGTTTAACATCGGTATAGAGAATTTCCCCTCCCCAACTGGTTCCGTCACTTCCGTAGCCCACTCCGTCAGCAGCTATTACAATCATTTCATCAATTGCGCTATCATTTGCAAGGGCAACTGAATGGGCATGGTGGTGCTGAATGGGCATGACCTCGGCACCATATCTTTCAGCCAGTTCATAAGCCAAACGGGTAGTGAAGAAATGTGGATGCATATCGCAGGCAATCACATCAAATTCATTTATTTTAGTGATTCTTTTCATATTCATGATGGCTTCCTTTAAGAATTCTAGTGTTTTTGGCTTGTTTGTATTTCCGATGTGCTGTGATGGATATGCAATGTCATCTTTGGCTATTGAAAAGGTCACATCAAGCTCAGGACCTAAAGCCAGAACGCTCAAGTCATTTACTTCATAACTTATTTTATAAGGTTCGGGAGTATAACCACGTGACCGTCTAATGAAAGATAGTTCATTGTTTCTGAATCTGATGACGGAGTCGTCACATCTATTTAAAATTTCACGGTCATGAACAAGGGAATAATCATTAACACCATTGATGATTTCTTCATTTTTAATCATCATTGGTTCTCCAGGCGTATTTGCTGAAGTCATAACATATGTGTCAATGTCTCCTTCATCGAATAGCAGATAGTGCATTGGAGAGTATGGAAGCATCACTCCAATATTGTGAAGTCCCGGAGACAATGATTCGGGGAAAGGATAATCATCATTTTTCTTTAAGATTACAATCGGCCTTTTGTTTGAAGTGATCGTTTTAATTTCTTTTTTTGATAATTGTGCATATTTTCCAACGCTTTCTAAATCTTTGGTCATTACTGCAAAGGCTTGATTCGGACGGTTTAAACGTTTTCTAAGCTCTTTTATGGCATCATCATTATAGGCATCAACGGCCAAATGTGTTCCTCCAATCCCCTTGATGGCCAATATTTTGCCTTCCTTAAGAACATCCGCACCCATTTTGATGGGATTTTCACAGTCCATTTTGTTCAAGGCATCATAGAATGCCATTCTGGGTCCACATTCGCCACAACAAATCGCTTCCCCATGGTATCTTCTATTTAACGGCTGCCTATACTCTACAAGGCAGTCATCGCATAATGGGAATTCGTCCATTGAAGTTCTTTCCCTGTCATAGGGGACACTTTCGATGACTGTAAATCTGGGACCGCAATCGGTGCAGGCATTAAACGGATATTTATAACGTCTGTCATTCGGATTTCTTATTTCTTCAAGACATTTATCACAAATTGCAATGTCGGGTGGAATCACGCTAATTCCGGAATAGGAATCTCCGCTTTCAATGATTTCAAAATCGGAATAATTATTCATGCCGATATCCTCTACAATCATGGAATCTATTTTAGCTATTGGCGGCAGTTCATCAGGCAATCTTTTGATAAATAAATCAGTGTTTTCACCCTCAATTATGATTTCAACAACATTTCCAAGGTTTCTCACATATCCCTTAAGATTTAAATCATCAGCAAGCCTATAGACGTATGGTCTAAATCCCACTCCTTGAACTATTCCTTGTGTCAAAATCTTTTGGGCTTTCATAAATATATTATTTAAGTTAAATTTTATATAAAATTTTATCCTAAGTAATACTATGAAGGAAATTCTTGAAAAATTGGTTAGTGGAGAACTTGATATTGATGAGGCCGAAAGGCTCCTAAAAGCAAATAATATTCTGGAGTTTGATGATGTTGCTAAAATGGATGTTGAGAGAAATGAGCGTGCAGGTTTTCCGGAGGCTGTTTTTTCACAAAGTAAAGATTATGAAGACTTATTGTTGATTATTAAGAAATATCTTGACAAAAGGGATGATGATTTAATAATAACCAGATTATCCCAAGAAAGATATGAAAGAATTCTTGATGATTTGGGTGAAAACTCATTTGTTTTTGATTATAATAGAAGGGCACAAATTTTAGTCATCAGAAAGGAAGTAACAAAAAAAGACCCAATAGCAAAAATCGGAATTATAACAGCAGGAACTTCAGACATTAATGTTGCTGAAGAGGCGCGGGTCATTGTTGAAGAGGGGGGATGTGAAGCCATTACCTCTTATGATATTGGCGTGGCCGGAATTCATAGGCTGTTCCCTCAAGTCGCCCATATGGTAAAGGAAGGGGTAAAAGTCTTTATTGTGTGTGCTGGAATGGAAGGAGCACTCCCTTCAGTTGTTGCGGGACTTGTTGACGTTCCGGTAATAGGGGTTCCCACATCTGTTGGGTATGGTGTAGGCGAAGGGGGGAGAGTCGCCCTGGATGCAATGCTTCAATCATGCGCTCCCGGAATCGCTGTTGTCAACATCGATAATGGTTTCGGAGCAGGTGTTTTTGCACTCGCTATCGTAAAAAATGATTGAAGGGATACGAAACTTTTTATTCTAAAATCCGTGATGTTTTAAAGGTGGCTAAGATAGTTTGTGATGTTGATTTCAGAACTTTTGACACGTTTTTAAATCAGGATAATGCCGTTAAAGCAATTGCAGTTGATTTAAAGAATTAAAGTTTAAAAATTGGAAGCTTTGAGGAGGGGAATGTGCAATATGGACTCAATCCTTTAAAGGAATTTTTTTTATTGCTTCATGAACACGTTTACAATTGTTTCGGTCTTTAAAAATAAAGAATTCATCAATTCTTTTTTGATACATTTCTTTAATTTTACAATCATTTTCCATGTATTCTATTATTAAATCCACTATTTCATCTTCTTTTTTACATATTTCTCCAAAGCCCATTGTTTCATAGTCATAAAAACTGTTTTCTCTGTTGAAATGATAATCTTGAGCATACTGATAATAAATTACTGGTTTATTTAAATAAGCAAAATCAAAAGCTACAGATGAGAAATCCGTAACCATTAGTGATCCATTATTGAACAATACTTGAAATTTTGTTTTATCGTAGTCGATTTTAACATAGTCATTTTCATCATAAAGTTCAATGAAATTGTAGACATTTGGGTGAGGCCTAAAAATTATTTCATAATTATGCTCTTTCGCTTTTTGAATTAATTTTTCATTATTGATTAATGAGTTAAATCTTTGGAAATATTCGGTTTCCTGGATGTATTCATGGGATTTCCTTGTTAGATTTCGTCTCCATGAAGGCATTATGATGATTTGTTTTTTATCTTTTATGTTTTTGAGATTATCATATCTGGGCAGTCCTTTTAATTGCACTACTTTTTTGCTGTAGTTGTAAGGATAATTAAAAATTGATGAAAATTCCTTTGTTGAGCTGACTAAAAAGAAAGAGAGGTTCATGTTTGATTTATTTAACCAGGGAGAGATATTGTCTTTTAAAATTCCGTGTTGTAAAAATACATTGTTTGATTTTAAAAGCCCTGCAAAGTAAGGATAACCTCCCCAAAAGGGATAGATTATTTCATTGTCAGGGTGAGAAGTTATTATATTTTCAACGAATAATCCCAAGTATCTATGCCGGATTGATTTATATGGGATGACTTTCCCAATTTTTTTAATTTCTTCATAATCGTTATTTTTTTTGCTTAAAATAAAAAATCTGCTTATGCCATCGTCCTGTTTAACCGCATATTTAAAAAGATGCAGTCCATTGTCATCGGATTCATCCGGCCGGTCCATATAAAACCATATTCTTTTATTTTTTAAAAATGGATATCCCAACATGTAAGCTAGTCTAAATGGAAATGCTTTTATAAATTCAAAGTCACGATTTTTAATCAACTTAAATGCTGCTTTTGCTTCTTGCAAAATCCAGCTTAATCCGTTTTTCTTTTTTATGGTGATTTTATTGTTTTCATGTAGGCTTAAGTAATGCTTTGTTTTGGCATAGCCAATTTTTTTAGAAAAATTGCACGGTCTTGAAAAATCAATAGTTAATTTTTTATTTTTTGATTTAAATTCAATTTCGTATTTCTTATCTGTGGATAAAGGGATTTTTGCTTCGAGGGAATAGTCATAAAGATATCTGATTCCTAAACTGTAATTGTCATTTTGAGGAAATCTTATTTTTTTAATCGGGATGGGGTTTCCATTAACATAAACTTTAACGTCTCTCTCAGAAATATTGTTTAAATGAGCCAATATATTTAATTCATTGCTTATAATATCATAAACATCAATGAATACTGTATTTAAACTCAATTTATCCATCAAATCTTCATTAAGATGATGGTCATACTTTGATGTCAATAATAGTATTTTAAACTCATCCTCCAGGAGTAGGTTATCAAAGATTATGTCGTCATCAATGAGTTTATTTATTCTTTTTAGTTTGGATAGGTCCAAGTTGTATTTTGATTGTTCTATTGATGAAATCCAATTGAT
>NZ_JAZRHE010000033.1:0-6669 GCF_045644645.1 Methanobrevibacter sp. | reverse complement strand
AAAATATGAAATGATTATTATGGGAATTACTGATTATATTAAAACCAGATTATTGAATTTCCCCAATAAATTTTTAAAAGAATTTACACTGAATATAAAGCCAATATACTGAAAAAACTATACAAAATATAAACACCTGCTAAAAAAGACCAAATTAATTCCTTAAAAAAAGACTCAATTTTTAAAAATATCAACATATAATGCTTAATAAAATTATAAAATAAGTATATTAAGTTAATCAAGAATTAAACCAATATTAATGAATAATAAGTCAAAAAAACCCCAAATAATATAGATTTTTTGTTGCCCGTATACTATACAAAATATTTATTACTTTTCTCTCAGACAATGTAATATTTCTGCAGAATAATATATAATTTTAATCCATAACTTTCAAATATTCATTTTGAAAAAAATTAAAAATTCCAAAAAAATATTAACAAAATAAATATTATAATCACGTAGAATACCATTTATCCACATTAACACTTTGAGATTGCTTTTCACTAGCTAATTTTTCATATCTTCCAGTAAATGCCACTGCACAGTCATCATGCATACTACAACAGCGAAAAGGCATTTTCTAAAATTAATGACAAATATAGGCTCATTGAAATCGTCAAATCGATTGAATATGAATTGTATAACCTGAAGCATCTGAAAAAGTTCATTGACAGCAATGGCATTTGGGCAGACATTACAGTGAATGCACATCGGGATTATCACAAGATGTCCGCCTAAAGCAGATTAGAAACAAAAATGTCTTTGTTGCCACTGTGGCCAAATGTGACATTGACAAAATCCTAAAAAAAGGCAAACTATATTATGATGACTGGCTCAAAGAATTGATAGATGCAATAACCGATGAGGATTATCTCTAAAGCATTGATTTGACAGGCCATGATGCTAATGAAGGGGCAGTCGAAAAAATCGATGTTGATGACCTTTTCAAAAAGGTTTGCTTGACATATAAAAACAAGCATGCCAGAGCACTGACCATCGCACAAATCAAGGAAGAGGATTTACTGGAAATTTTCGATGCAATGGCCGAGCCAGATCCTATTGCAATACTTTAACGAGAAAAGCATGAAATTAAGCAGTAAATTTTGATATGGTGCAATAGCCAAGGCCATGTTAAAAAAATAAAAAGAATAGTGAAGATTATAAAATATCTACATATACTGTACGTGCCCATTCCCATCATCATGAGTAAGTAGACCTGTAGTATGGTAATAGCTTTCGTGCATTCCATTAGCTCCATCAATATGTTGTACTCCATTGGAATCAGTGTATTCAGTTACGTAAGTACATATTGTGGAGAATATTTATCATAACCTCCAGAATAAGAACTGCTGGAACTTGAAGAATAACTTTCTTCACTAACAGTTTCTTTAACTTCTTCTTTAATAGTTAATTTTTGTGTTGTAAATGTTTCCAGTGTAGTTTTCATTACCATATGTAACAATAACTTTGTATTTACCTTTCTTTAAATCAAGATTAAGTTTTGCATTACCTTTAGAATTAGTTTTAACTGTATCATTAACTACAACTTTGCCTTTTGTTAGTTATTGTGATGTTAACTTTTTCTTTGGATATTGCCATTTTATCACTAAATTTAGCGGTTATAATAGATAACATATTAATCAAAATTTGTATTCGCAATATTCATTTTTGCTTTGCCATAATTTGTTAATGTCTCTCCATTTTTATTGCAGAAATTATCTTTAAAATTGCATTCATTTAAATTTAGACGCCCCTTATTGAAGATGGCCGCACCGTCATCATTTGCAAAATTAGCTATAAAATCGCACTGCATCAAATCCATCACAAAATCCTCAGAACCCTTATAATATGACTGATTAAAAATTGCTCCACCCAATCCATTATCTCCAATTGCATTATTTGAAACAAATTTTGTCTTTGAAATTTTTGTTCCACTTGATTTGCTGGCATAAATTGCCCCTCCTTTCAAAATGCAGGAGTTATCTTCAAAAACACACTCCTCAAGAGACTCAATCATACCGCCATTGAAAATAGCGCCGGCACTTTCCTTGACAGAATTGCCTTCGAATATTGATTTGTTGATACTGATCCATCCCAAATAATTATCAATAGCTCCCGCATATCTGCCAGATTCATTGCTAATGAAATTGGAACCCTCAATATAAACCGATCCCATCCAATTATAGATTCCACCACCATTTTCTAAAGCGTCATTACTGTCAAAATCACAATTTTTTAAGGATAACTGGCATTTTCTCATATTTGATATGGCTCCGCCATCCTTAGCCGAGTTTTTGAAAAATCTGCAGTTCGTCAGATATAATTTTGAGTTTTCATTATATATGCCTCCGGAAATATCTGAAAAATTTTTAATGACCTCACAATCAGTCATTTCAACCGTTGAATTTTGATTCAATACTGCACCGCCTTTATCTGCAGAATAATTATCTTTAAATTGAATTTTGTTAGTTTTAAAAGATTTTGATTTGTTCAATATTGCTCCTGCAGATTTTCTTGAGCTACTTTGGATAAATTCACAGTTTTTAATTTCAAAAGAAGAACCAGGCATGGCATAGATTACGCCTCCACCATCATTTTCACTATCATATCTGCTTCTAAAATAATGTCCCCTAAGGAATTTTATATTTTTAATCAAGACATTTTTAGCGGAAATAAGAAATATCCTAGAAAAGCGATTGGCATCAATGGTATGATGATTTCCATCTATAACCAAATTATCAATGTCAATTTCAATTCCCCCTTCATAGAAATTTTGCTCTGAACTATGCATTTCTATATCAGAATCCAAAGTTACACGATTAGATCCTGAATGTATTAAATCATTTAAATAAGCAAATCCCAACCATCCTTCAGGAATCCCATCACCAAAATAATATAATCTGCGACAATCAAAATTTTCACCGAATTTAATTTGATTAACTAATTCCTCTTCCCTGTGAATACTTAAAAAGCCATTATTATTGAAAATGGCCTTTTTATTCAGATTAACAAATTTGGAATTTTCAAACATCAAATTAGCATTTTGATTATGGATAATATATGAATCATCATTAATGTCGAATTTTGAATAATCAATCCTGCAAAAACCATCTTCAAGATATATTAAATTATTTCTGAATAAATTTTGAGAAAAGTAACATTTTTTAATAAACAATTCACAACTAACCTCTCCCTTATGATAAATTACAGCACAGGAGTCATCCGAATCATTATCCAGAAACTTTGAATTTTTAATGTCCATATAATCGTTATTAAATATTGCACTTCCCTGTAAATATGCAATATTTTTATCAAAATGACATTTGGCAATCCTTAAACATCCTTTAAACATGTTGTTAACAGATCCGCCTTTTTTTGCAGTGTTTGACTTTAATTTGCAGTTTATCAAAGATAATTCACTTTCATTATTGATGGCCCCACCATAATTATCAGAGCCATTTCCATTTAATTCGGAGCCTTCCATTTTTAGAGAACCCTCACTGTTATGTATTGCCCCTCCATTTCCCCCATTTACTGTATTTTTTAGAAATGTAGATTTAACTACTTCCAACGAGGAATCATTTCTAATAGCTCCGCCACCATTTTTAATAACTTCGCCGGCATCATTTATGGAAATGTTATCACTGAAATTACATTCCATTAATGATAGACGACCTTCATTTATAATGGCGCCACCACCATTTCTATAATCAGTTTTCTCTGACGAATCAACAATATCATCAGTGGCATTTTCATCAATTCTAAAAACATTATCATAAAAATTGCAGTTCACTACAGATAACGTTCCTTTATTTATAATGGCCCCTCCTCCATTTATGGAAGATTTATGATGGAATTTTGAAAATCCTCTTTTGAATACTATATTATTTAATATGACATTAGACTTGCATTTAAATATTCGTGTTTTACCTCTTGCATCAATTGTATGTCCGTTTCCATCAATAAGCAAATTTCCAACATCCAGTTCAATACCTTCAAAATATTCTGACTCTTCATCAGGATCTAAAATAATATCCGAATCTAAAATTATCTCTTTAACTCTCCCCCAATAATCTTTAAACAACTCCACTGAAGCTGACGATTTTTCAACTCCACTATGAATCAAATCATCCAAATCTTTAAATGTTTTGGTTTCAACAGATTTGTCAATTTCATCACAAACGAAATCCTCTTCCGCAGACGGAGAATCAGAAATGTCATCATCAATTTCATCAGATTCGAATTCTTGGACAACAAATACATCATCAGGGACATTATCTTTAAAATTGCAATTGTATGATTCAAATTTATTTAGTTCTCTTAAGCATATCGCACCCCCATCATTGCCGGCACTGTTTTCATTGAATGTTGAGACTGCAACTGTTAAAAAACCATTATTGTTATGTATCGCTCCACCACCGGATGCTCCATTTGCAGTGTTGTAATTGAATGAGGATTGTGAAATTGTTAATGTGCCGGTTTCCTGGTCTACTGCACCCCCATCCCACTCTGCCACATTTCCTGAGAATGCTGATTCAACAATTCTTAACTCTCCACCATGATTATATATTGCGCCTCCATCCCATTCTGCAACATTCTCATTGAATAAAGACTCTTCAATTGTCAGAATGCCCTTATTGCAGCTTATTGCACCACCACCGAATTTTGCACTATTTTCATTAAGCAAGGACTTTCTTAGTGTTAATTCTCCGCCATTATTTTCTATTGCCCCACCATATTTCTCTGTAAATCCATTTTTTAAGGTGATGTTTTTAATTAGAATATTTTTGCCGATGCTTTGAAATATTTGTGTTTTTCCTCGTGCATCAATAAAATAACCATTTCCATCTACAACCAAATCATCAATGTCCAGTTTGATTCCCTCTTCATATTCAGACTCTTCACCATCACTTAAAATTACATCTGAATCTAAAACTATTTCTTTTGCACCACTGTGAATCAAATCATCTAAATATTTAAAGTTTCTAATTTTATCATTTGGTGTTGGTTTATCTATAATTTCTTCATCTGCAGGAGTTTCTTCTAAATCATTAGATGGAATCTCTTCATTATCATTTAAACTTTCATCAGCATTTTCTATACTATCAATAGGTTGTGGTTTATCAATTACTTCTTCATTTACGAGAGTTTCTTCTGAAGTATTAGATTGAAACTCTTCATCACCATTAAAATTTCTATTATCTTCTATAGTTCCAATGGGTTCATGTTTATCAATTATTTCATCATTCACATTATTTTGAGATTCAACATCTTCCTTTTTAGACCCGAATGCCTTTTTGACCTTATCAAAGAAACCCATCATGAACACCCACAATTATAATTTACCTATATGATTACTATTAATTAAATTTATTCAAAGGTGATTGCTTCAACGATTCAATTAAATAAAATCTAATAACTTTACTTTAATTTTCTACCACTATTTTTATTAGAGTATATGTTGAGGTGCATTAATTTTTATAAATTATGTTAACGAATTTTACTTAAGGCAATATACCAAAAATACTATACAAAATATAAGCACTCTACTAAAAACGACCAAAAAGCCTTAAAAAATAATTATTTAAAAAACTCTTTTTATAAAAATAAGAATGAAAAATCATTAATTAAACCATATAACGACTAAAATTACGTTAAAATAATTAAAAACAATTATAGAACCATAATAAAAGATATAAACTCCAAAAATAATTTAAATTTTTGTTGCCCGTATACTATACAAAATATAATGTACTTTTAGTTTCGAATTGTACTATTTAATATTATTGCTCTTTATTATTTCAGAAACTTTAATATTAGGATTAAGATATCTTTCATTAGGATTGGCTTCCTGATTTAAATTTAAAACATTATTCTTGCAGTGATGAACACAACCAAGACAGAATTCACAATTATCTCCCAGAACAGGTTTTCCTTCCGTTAATTCAATGTTGCCCCTTGGACATACTTTTGTACATATCTGGCAATTGGAACAGTCCTTGCCGACAACAATCTTGAATTTTTTAGACATTGTGGATTCCAAGACTTTTTCAATGAATGGCACAGCAGTAAACATCTTTTTAGAAAGTTTAAATTCTTTTTTCATCAAAATATCATCTTTGATAATACTGATTGCATTTAAAATATCATTTTCATCTTTGATTTCCTTTTCCTTAGCCATGTCAAACATAGGCAGGTAATTGTCCACCATCAAAACGGAATTTGTATAGTTTACTGCCATTCCCCTTTTTTCTAATGTTTTAGTCATTATCCTTAATGCATTCTGGTCACCGTCGGATCCATAAGAGGCAATCAAAAACAGATAGTCAGCAGCAATATTGACTTTTTTAAGGTATTCCCTCAGCATTTTAGGCGATGTTGCATAATATACTGGAAAAACAATGCCCACCACATCATCTTCAATGTCAAAGATGTTGTCATTAACCAATTGTGGAATGCTTAAAAGTTCTCCACCCAAATTCTGTGCAATATACAAGTTGTTTCCGGTGGATGTGAAATACAATATTTTCATTTTAACGAGTCTGTAAAATTTTATAGGCTTCTTTCAAATTAATCTTTTTTACAGTTGAAATTTCACTTCGATGAAAATTCATTCTAATTTTGCTTTAATTTAAAAAATATTGGTTTAAAATTAGTAAATTACTT
>NZ_JAZRHE010000032.1:0-9279 GCF_045644645.1 Methanobrevibacter sp. | reverse complement strand
TTTAGCCTATTTTTGGTGGGTGTTTATATTTGTATAGTTTTTTTCACAATATTGCCTTTATATTAGGAGAAAATTCTTTGAAAAATTATTGAAGAATTAATTATAAGACTTAAAATACATAATATATACTGGTGGTTTTTTTTATGATTGATTTAAATTCAGGTGATGAAAGAATCCCTTTTACACCAGTAGTTCTATATATTGATTATATCAGCATTCAATACACCAAATATTTAAAAGACAATTATCCTGAAATTACTCCTCGTGATTTCACATATTTGGTTACCATTCAGTATAATCCGAATTTGACTCAAAGGGAATTGTCTGAAATATTATTTGTTTCGGAAGCTAACGTTGCTCAAATAATTAAGCGGCTTGAGAAAAATGAATTAGTATATCGTGTATCTGATGAAAATAATAAGTCTAAAAAGATTCTCAATGTTACTGATAAAGCCAAATTAATTATCTTTTCACTATTAAAAGAAATCTATGAATTTGAAGCCAAATTTTTTGAGGATTACAGTGAAGAAGACACAGAAAAATTCAAGAAGATGGTTCATTCCTATTCCGAGTGGGCTAACATATTCGTTAATTTTAAATAGTATATTTCAGATATTCAATTATACACTTAAGAGTCTTAAGTCATTTAACTAAGGTGAAAATTATGTCTGATAAAGAAAAAACAATTGAAACATTACAGTTTATTGTAACTGGATTATCTGCAAATTCATTTGGACACAGAATCCAATCTAAAATATTTGCAGGTCTAGGTTTCCAAGCATTAGGGGACAAATATGCAGCCCATGCGACTGAAGAAATGGACTTTGTAGATCAATTCATCGACCGTATTCTTGATTTAGGTGGAGAAGTAAAACAGGAAGCACAGGAAGCACAACCAATCTTCAATGATATAATCGAATTCATTGAACATGACTACAATGTATCTGTTGAAGGAATTAAATTATTAAACGAAATGATGGATTCAGGAATTTTTGATGCAACAACCTATGACTTAATGAAAGTATATCTCAAGGATGAAGAAGAGGATATGGGTTGGAGTGAACAACAATTAGACTTAATTAAAATGATTGGAAAAGAAAATTACTTGACCCAATTATTAATCAACGGCGTACCTGCCGAATAAACATTCTAAGGGATTATTATAATCCCTCTTTTTATATTATTTCCGCAAACTTTTTTTCATATTCGTTGTTTTCAATAATAGATTTATGCATGTTGATGTTAACACTTAATAATTAATAGAAAAAATAGAATTTTAAAAATTGAATAAGGATAAATTTGTTAAACAAATTTTGACACATCCTTATTAAAAGAAAATATGGGTTGCAGTAACGTATATTGCTGCAGAATATTGGTTTTATATATTGTTTTTATTCATGTTTCATTTGATGTAACATAAAATCCATTACCTATTATATGTAATATAAAACTTATTATGTAATATAAAAACCATTATATACTTGGTCTAACATATTTATTATTACATAATTTGAAGTTAATTATATTTTGGTGATATCATGTCTAATTTGCCTTGGGGAACAAGCAAATTTTTAACTGATGAAGAATTTTTCAACAGAACACAGGAAATAAGCAATCTGACAAATCTTTTAAATTCTACAAGTGAAAACAATGCACCAGATATTTTAGTGACAGGTATTAGAGGAGTGGGGAAAACTGTTCTGTTAAATAAGATCAAACAGTTTATGGATGAAAATTATCTTGTTGTATATATGGATTTCAGTGTTTCTCAAACATATCAAAAGAATAAAATGTCTCTTAAAGGGTTGTATGATTTTTACTATCAAAAAATCGTAGAAGAAGCACACTTGAAAGGATTAAACACTTTAAAAAATCACATTAATAAATTTTTTAAAACAAATAATTTCAAATTAAAAGAAGTTGTTGTTGCAAGTGCTTTTGACATTTCCATTCCAATCCCGATTATTGGAACTGAAAGGGATTTGGAAAGATATAGGGATTTTGTTTTTAGACTACCTCAGGAAATATATGACAACAATAAAGATAAAATCGACGGCATGATAATTATCATTGATGAATTTCAGGTCATTAAGGAATTGAATACTTATCTGGAATCATTTTTATGGAATTTCAGAGGATATGTAACTGAACAGAGAAACGTTGCATATATTTTAAGCGGATCTATGGGATTGCAGGATAATTTAATCTCTGAAATTGCAGGTCAAAACGGTGCATTTGGTGGGAGGATGCTGACAATAAATATCAATCCGTTTTCTAAACAGACTACGAAAAATTACCTCACAGAAAGGGCACCTGAGTTAAAGTTCACTAAGGAGGGTTTTGAAAGATTTTACAAATGCACATCAGGTATTCCATATTACATTAATATTTTTGCACGCCAACTCCCGACCAATCAGGAATTGGATGAAAACAATGTAATCGATGCATTTGACAATAATATATCATTCATTGTCAGCCATCTGATTAACGAATGGAACAGACTAACCACAAAAGAAAAGGATATAATAATAGCATTGATTGATTCTCCCTTGAAAAGAATTGACTTGGCTAGAAAATTAAATGTAAAATCAGGTTCATTAAGCGATAAACTGAATAAATTGCAGAATTTGGATTTAATTCGCTTTGCAGGTGGTGAATATGAGATTTCTGAAAAGCTGCTTAAAAGATGGCTTGAAATTGAATATTCTCAAAAAGGAATTTACCCTTATAGATTCTAATTCATAAGTCATATATTGGGATGTTTTCAATAGGTTTTTCCATATTTATTGCCTTTTTAATTAGTACACAGATTATGTCTCTTATTTAGTTAAATAATTAGTTTGACGTATTGCGATATAAAATAAGTAATAAAATTTCTGTAATATGAGTTAAATAAAAAGAATAAAAAATATATATGCTTCTTAGTTTTATATTATAATTTGAGAGCGAAAAGTAGTAAATATTTTGTATAGTATACGGGCAAAATCCCTTTTAAATGATTTTTAGACTTTATATTCTTTGTTAGAGTTATATGAAATAATCAACATGTCAATTAATATCACATTAAAATAAACCCCAAAGCAAGTTTAATTTAAATAGTGGATAGTATTAATTAAAATATATGGGCAAATCAAGTAATTATACAAAAAATATTGCCATAGCTGAAACAAAAACATTTGCTATTTTATTGGTTATTCTTTATCATTGTATGCTTTTTTATATAAATCCAAATCCTTTCTGACCATTAAATGCAGGCATTGCTTCACCTTCTGTAATTGCATTAACAGAATTTCTTGGTGACTGTTTAGTGCCTTCTTTAGTTTTATGTTCCGGATTTCTATTTCTTTTGTCTACAAGAAATCATCCCCGTAGTAGATGGGAGATGCTTAAAAATAGAGTTAAAAGATTAATCTGGCCGTATTTTATATATGGTGCACTTTGGCTTGTTCCGTTATATACCTTTTTAGATATACCTACTTTGGGCCGTCCTTTACATACTGATTTTGTAAGTGGTTTTTTAGCAATGTGTATGGGAGTTTTTACGGATCATTTATGGTTTTTATTTCCATTGTTCTGGGCAACATTATTTTTCATAATTATAAGAAATCTTTTGGATGGAAAAAAATTGATTGTGGCTGGTGTTTTAACAGTTATTGCTGCAGCATGCATTGAATTATTTTTATCAGATATTAATTATTATTGTATATCACAATCAGGTCCTTATTTCATTGCTTTTTTTGTTGGAATTTTATTATATCATTTCAATGAAAAAATTGAGAAATGGAATTCAAAAATATACTGCTTAATCTCATTGGCTTTGTTTGCAGTATTGGGGTTAATAATTTATTTAAATATTGATAATGCTGTTGTTTATAATATTGGGAATATTTTAGGTGCATTATTGTTTTATTTCATATTCATGGCATTTTCAAGAACTTCCTTTTCTGATAAGCTCAATAAGTCAAGATTTTATAATTTTTGCGAATCTCGTTCCATGAATATTTATCTGCTGAATTGTCCGTTTATGCAAATTTATTTCATTTTACTTAATCCGCTAATAGGAACAAATGTTTATTTAACTATTCTGTGTCTTTCGATATTATCATATACTTCAATATTCATTGCAGTATGGATTCAGAATAAACTGAAAATAGAGTTAGTCAATAAAATTCCAATTCAAAAAACCGGCGGTTAATAGTAATTGGTGATGAAAACAGCCCATGTCCAATTCCCTGGATAATTGGAGCCATGACGATTATATATAATGGTATATTTTCTAAAAAGATGGATATTGTTATTGAAATGCTAATAAGAATCATTGCATAAAATACATGTATTGAAAAAAACAAGAGCTAACCTATTGACAGTCCAGACAACAATTATATGTTATTATTGATAAAAATCTAATATGGCCATACTGAATGTTGAAAAAATATACTATTATTTTGCGGAGTTTAAAAATGAATTTTCTGGCAGATAAAAAAGTTAATACCGGAAGGCAGAAGGAGTTGGATATTGCAAAAACATTGGCAGTTATTTTCATGATTCTTTGTCATGTAATAGTTTTTGCATCTTTCTCTAACATTTTAATTACTCCCGAATTTGAATTGATTTTTAATCAGGCTGCGGCAATCATTGTTGCTCCTGTTTTCATGTTTTGTATGGGAATAGGTATTATTTTCTCAAGACATAATCAATATAATCTTCTTATTAAAAGAGGTGTGCAATTATTGTTGCTGGGATATTTTGTAAATATTGGAACACAATTAATCCCAAATGTTTTAGGTCATATGTTAAATACTTCTAATGCTCCGATTGCAGTATTGTCATTGTTTAAGGTTGATATTTTAGTATTTGCTGGAGTTGCGTTCATACTGATTGGAATTCTTAAAAGATTTAATTTTTCTAAGGAAAAAATGTTGATTCTGGCAATTGTATTATCTATAATCGGAAGTTTTGTATGCTTTGTTGATTTTAATAATGTCTTCTTGAATTATTTCTTTGGATATTTTATAGGAACCATTCTTCACAAGTGTACAGCATTTCCATTATTCAATTGGTTTATCTTTCCAGTAGCAGGTATGGTTTATGGAAGTTATTTCATTAGAGCCAAAGATAAATCTCAGTTCTTTAAATTATGGCCAGTATTTTTAATTGTTCCATTAATATTTATTCTTTGTACTTTATCTCCTGTACCGGCAGGATCTATCTGTGATAATGCGCGCGCATATTTTATCACAACATTTGATGCAATAGTATGTATAATTTTAATTCATGGTTTATTAGGGTTTTTTTGGAAGATATCTGAATTTCTACCGGACATGCTCAGTAATGGATTTACAACGTTAAGTAAACATGTAACCGGAATTTATGTTGCTCAATGGTATTTTATCCCTCTGTTTATGACTTTTATCGAGTACTTTTATAAAGGCATTGTATTTACTGATTTATCCATTATATTAATTAGTATATTTATATTAGTGATATCGACTCTTGCCGCACTATTATACAGTAAATATAAACAAACAAAATAGAAAATGCCGGGGGATGAAATTTACAAGAAATTTTTTTCCCAATTTTGATTTATGATAATTTTTCAATCTTTTCCTTATCATCAATATAAACAATAGCCAAAACAAGCATGACAATATGTAACAGGAGCAAAATGAATGAAACCTGATTAAATGCAACAACTGATACAGAATTATGCTCTATAGCACCGCCCGCTAAAACAGCCACCATCACGACAAGCATTGATGAGCCGATAGCTGCAAAAATCTGCCTTAAGGTATTGTTGACTGCAGTTCCGTCTTCCACCTTATCAGACACCATTGTCAAAGTCCATGTTGTTGCAGGCATCAATGCCATTCCCGCACCCATATAACGTATTGCCTGAGTTATCATCATGAATTCAAAAGAGGAATCCTGAGTATAAAACATCATGCTTGCAAATCCGATCATTGATAAAATACAACCGATAATGAGAACCTTCTTGATGCCAATTCTATTTGTAAGAAGAGGGCCTATGAAATTAAATGCAATTATCAAAAGACTTCCAGGAAACAGGACTGAAGCGGAAATGATAGCAGAGTTATAGGCAATTCCCTGAATGAATATCGGAACAAGTGCAGTGCATCCATTCAAAGCGAAAAAGAGAATGCAACTAAAAATTGTACCTACTGAAAAATACCTGTTTTTTAAAATGGATGTGTTAATCAGCGGACTGTTCAATCCAGGCTGACGCCTTACAAACAATATCAGAGCAATGATTCCAACGATTATAGGCACAATTACAAAATAATGGGTGAAACCGTAATCCGCAATATTTGTAAAACCAAGCATCACTCCACCACATCCGATAACTGATAGCAATACGGACAGATAATCAAGAGGATAATCTTCAGTAGGTGCATTGTCTTTTACAAAGAATAAGCCTAAACCTATCAGAATCAGTGAGGATATTGTGAAAAATAAAAACAATGTCCTCCAGCCATACAATGTTATGACAAAGCCTCCAATAAAAGAGCCTACAACAGGAGCTATTGCAATAACCAGACCATACAAACCCATATATGTCTGCCATTTCTCTTCAGGTATAATCCTTAAAAGCAAAATCTGAACATAAGGCATCATAACCCCGTTTCCAATAGCCTGAATTATTCTGCCTACAATCAGCATCATCATGGAAGTTGAAAAGTAACATATGACCGACCCGAAAAGAAACGTGACCAATGAAAAGAAAAATATTATTCTTGCATTAAATCTACGGGATATGAATGCACTTAATGGAATCATAACTCCAACAACAAGCAGGAAAACAGAATAGGACCACTGTGCCTGTGTTGATGAGACAGAAAAATCGCTCATCAAATAAACAACGCCTGTTGTGATTATACCTTGAGCTATGGTTAATATGCTAGTGGCCAAAGTAAATAAAATCAGTAACTGCATCCTGTTGTCTAAATTCATATTCATTTTCTCACAATGTAATTTGTTATTTATTATTTATTTTCATTTTCAGTAAAATATTTATCCCATTTAGAGTTAAATATTAAAACTTTAAGAATTTGTTGAAAGATTACTTGATGATTTTTTTGTTCATTTTAAAGATATAAATGGCACTATCATACAGTAACCGATAATGTCTACATTATATTTATTTTTTAATTGCTATATAAAGTTTCGATTAACTCTACTAATGTTTTTAAAAAATAATTCTATTAATATGTTGATTGGATTCCCGTAAAATATTTAGTTAATGTCTGTAAAATATTGTGTAGGAGCTAAAAGTACATTATATTCTGTATAGTATACGGGTATAATTCTTTTAATTATTTCTCCGATAAGTAATCTTTTTATTAAATATAATATATAGTTAATAGTATGTTTGAAACATTTTTTTATTTTCCGTGGGAAGTTTCTCTGATACTATTTCTGCAAAATTCTCTTCCAGGTTTCGTATTAGGATTCTTTGGAGTTATTGCAGAGGTTATCTCTAAAAATGTCCTTGCATTGCTATTCATTTCAATCTATTTGGCATACAACAAGGATTGGGGTAAATTCACATTGCTTTCGTTGGGTGTGGCTGGTGTGTGCTGCGAATTTATCAAAGTGGCCGTTGCACGTTTAAGACCATATGCAGTTGTTGATAAAATCAAGTGCATTCATGCAAATGTGGCTGACCAGAATCCTCTTGACTTTAAAATCCAGGGATATTCGTTTCCAAGCGGACATACGATGATGGCAACCAACCTGTTTTTGGCAATTCCGATATACGTCAGGAATATTCAATATATATCTATTGGATTGGTTGGAGTTTTGATTGTTGCTCTTTCAAGGGTCGGATTAGGCGTTCACTTTCCGACAGATACTATTGTGGGATTCATCATTGCTTTGGCGTTAATCTTAATATTGTCTCGTATTTACGACAAGATTGAAAATAGGGTATATCTCTATTTGGCTATTATCGCTCTGTCTTTGGTTGGCGTATTGTTCTGTTCTGAAATAAGTTATATTAAGTATGTGGCATTGATTTTGGGAATTTCATTAGGATTTCTTGTTGAGGAAAAATATGTTAACTTCGAAAATCCTAAAAGCAGAAGGGATGCAATAGTCAGGCTTGTTGGAGCAGTCATATTGTTTGTATTGCTTTTTATCTTAATCCCGAAATTTGCAGGCGATACTGACATGGTTAAATGTATTGTGTATTCTCTATGCACTTTCATAATGCTTGCCATATATCCTTTAGCCTTTAAAAAGATTGATAGGGACGGATGACCGAATCCATTTAATCATCTTTACTTTTTTTTGAGAATATTTTTTTCACATCAATTAATATGAACTCATTAGGTATGAACTTTGATAAGAAACTATAAATCCCCAAATAATTAAAATAAACTCAAAAGAGAAAAGAATTAACCTAATTTTAGATAATGCTAGAATACATCACGCTAAAATCGTCGAAAAAGCATGTGAAATATTAAACATGAACTTAATATTTTTACAGCCATATTGTCCAGATTTAAATCCAATCGAAGATATATGGTGTTAAATCAAATGCAAAATATATAAATCGATATATGAAAATTTAAACGAATTAATAGAAATATTTAAAGAAGAATACTATCAAATAGTTGATTTAACATCATTCTACAAAAATTGGATTGATGAATATTTGGGTACAAACATTTAGTAAAACACTATAAGTAAATATTTTTTGTTATTGTTTCTTTTATGCGCTTATTATTGTGTAAAATAGTGTCCGATTTGGCTGTGAAATTATTAATGGGAGATGGGTGAAATATTATAGTGTATGAGCTAAAACTACATTATATTTTGTATAGTATGCTGGAAAATCCCTTTTAAGAAGTTTTTTAAATTAATAAAACAATATTTTTATTTTATTTTACATTTTAAGTTCAGATTGTCTTTTAGTTGAGGCTCCAATATTCTTCTCATATCCTTAAAGTCATTATTTGTGATGAATTAGGTAAATAATCTGATGGGGGAAACTAATGTGATATAATGTTTTGGCAATAATTTTTAATTAGATTAATTAATAGACATTATATTGAAGATGTAATTAATAAGGATGATAAAATGGGTATTGATTTGACAGATATAGGAATTGAAGAAGGACAGAAATATGAAGGGATTTACACTACCATGAGCAAGGACGGTGTAAAAAATGCAGCGCCAATAGGGATTGTATGCAAAGGCAAAGACAAACTTGGATGCAGATTATTTGTCGGCACCCAAACCCTGAAAAACATTATGGAA
>NZ_JAZRHE010000031.1:0-11472 GCF_045644645.1 Methanobrevibacter sp. | reverse complement strand
GCATTTGATAAATCTTATAATGTCTTTATTGTATTTTTGAATATTTCCTATAATTTTTTTAACAAATTTTAGTATTATTAAATAATCATATTTTAAAAGAGTTAATATAATAAATATATAATATATAATTAGGAATTGTTGAGGAGTTAATATGAAAGTTTTAATAATTACAGGTGAATTGGCATATCCTTTAATTAAAGAGGTAGTTTCAAAATCTAAAGAAGACATTATCATCCATATTGCAGATAATACTCAAGTTGCGGCTTTTTTAACTCCCCGACAAATCATAAAAGAGATAAAAACTAATTTTTCCAATCAGTTGGATGAAATTGACATGATTCTGGTTCCGGGATTAATCAAAAAAGGGACAAGGGAAATCACTAAAGAATTGGGAATTCCAACATTTAAGGGATCCACCGATGGTGCTGATTTGGCAATGGTTTTAAACCTTTTAGAGAAGATTACTTTATCAGAAGATAAGCCTGCTGATAAATTAATTGAAGAAGAGAAAAGACAGGAGGCATTCAAATTCATTGAAGAATTTGAAAATGACAAGGAAAATATTGAAAAGCTTCTCAAAAAACCCAACAATATTCTGATTAGAAACCTTCCGGTTGGCGAGGATTTTCCAATGAGGGTCCTGTCTGAAATAGCTAATGCCCCATTTTTATCTAAAGAAGCTTTGATTAACAAATGCCAGTATTTTGTTGATTCTGGAGCGGATATGATTGATATAGGCATGGCCGCCGGTGAAGATTTTTCAGATAAAATTCCGGAATTGATAGAAACATTAAGGCCAATTGTTGGAGATAGGCCATTGAGCATTGATACATTAAACCCTGATGAAATTAGGGTGGCTGCAGAAAATGGAATTGATTTTGTTTTGAGTCTGGATTTGGGCAATAATGCTGAAGTTCAAGAAATTTTAAAAGAGAAAGATATTCCTGCTGTATTGCTGCCAACCGATTTTTCACATGGGATATCACCAAAAACCCCTCTTGAAAGGGTTGAATCCATGCATCAGTTAATCAAGGACACCGAAGGATTGAGATATGTTGCCGATTTGATACTGGATCCCATAAACAGTTCAAGCATTGTTGAATCAATCATTGCATGCCATGAATTCCACAAGACCAATAAGGCACCCATGTTCTTCGGTGTGGGTAATGTAACAGAACTTATGGATGCGGATTCCGGTGGCGTCAATGTCCTTCTTGCGGGAATAGGTATGGAATTGGGTGTAAGTATTCTATTTACTCCTGAAGAAAGCGGAAAGACAAGAGGCAGTGTTTATGAATTGGCTACTGCATCTAAGATGATGTTTCTTGCAAAGCATAGGAAATCCATTCCAAAGGATTTGGGAATAAATATGGTGGTATTTAAAGATAAACATAAAAGAAATGATATTATCCTAAATGAGCTGGATGGAATTCCGGAATCAAGATTATCTAAACCATTGAAATTTGTTAGGGATAAGGCAGGGAGCTTTAAAATCAGTGTTGACTACGGCACAACAGTTAAGGAAAGTCGGATTATCGCAACTCATTTTAAAAAGAATAAGGCGGATTTGGTTATTGTAGGCAGCACTGCAAAAGAAGTATATGAAGAAATAATAACAAAAAATCTTGTTGGTCGAATGGAGCATGCTGCTTATTTGGGTTCTGAACTTCAAAAAGCGGAAATTGCAATGCTTACAGGAAAAGATTATGTTCAGGATTTTGATTTATTCAAAAATCCTGACGAATTTAAAAATTAATTTTTATCCAGGATTATTTGCCCCATTTTCAGTTTGGGCAGATCCTGATTCACTAGACTGGCTGCTGCTTGAAGAACTGCTTCCAGAGTCAGCACTGCTTGAAGAACTACTTGAAGAACTGCTTCCAGAGTCAGTACTGCTTGAATCACTGCTACTACTACTGCTGCTGCCAGAGTTATCATTAACAGTCGCGCTGCTGGAACTGCTTCCCGAATATGTAGTACTTTGACTGTATGAGCTACTCTGTCCGCTTGAGTCAGGTGCAGTTATTCCAGTGTCATGATGTGATGAATCGGTTGTGGTATTTGTCGAATTAGAAATATTAGTTAATTTACTTGAAGATGATTCAAATGGAGCATCTGAATCTGAATGTGCCACCATTCCGGTAACAAGCATTGCAATTGCGGCAACAATCAAAACAACTATAGTTAAACCAACAATTATTATGTCTTCATTTTTCATACATTACCTCCAAAGTTAAAGTCATATTATAATATTGACTTCTTATTTAATAAATTGATTGCACAAAGTTTATATGATTTACAATTAAACTTATTATAACAAAAAATATACGAAGGTTTCACAGTGCAAGTTGAAAATATTACTATTAAAGATATAGACAAATCTCTCTTATCCGCCGAATATGTGTCCAATAATGAGATTTCAACAACTCTATATTTGGCTTTACTGCTTGGCAAACCAATGCTGATCGAAGGCCCTCCTGGAGTGGGAAAGACAGAACTGGCCAAGGTTATTGCAAAAACTTTTGAAAGAGATTTCTTCAGGATACAATGTTATGAGGGCATTACCTTTGAACAGATTGTTGGCGAATGGAATTATCAAAAACAGTTATTACACCTGGAAGCGGCTAAAAATGATTCGATGAGTGAGGATAAAATTTTTGATGAGGAATTTTTCATTAGAAGGCCTTTGCTTAATGCATTTCTAAATGAAAATGATTCAGTCTTGTTGATTGATGAAATAGATAAGGCAGATGAGGAAGTTGAAAGCTTTTTACTTCAGGCATTGGGTGAGCAGGAAATCACAATCAATGATTTGGGGACATTTCGGCTTTGCAATGATTTGATTGTTATTTTAACATCAAATTCTCAAAGGTCCCTGCTTGATGAAACTAAGGACAGATGTTTATTTTTATATATTCCATACCCTACTGTTGAAAGGGAAATCGAAATAGTCAAGTCAAAAATCCCTGAAGCCGATGATGAAGTTGTCTCAACCATTGTTAAATTGGTTCATAATATACGCAACCTGAATCTGATGAAAAAACCATCTGTAAGGGGAACAGTGGATTGGGTCAAATCTGTTTCTAATTTGGGAACTAGAGATATGGATAAATCTTTAAAAGACAGTATTGGTGTTGCTATTAAAAACGAAAGTGATAAAAAAAGAGTTATTAAGGATATTTTAGACAAACGATAGAATGATTAGTAAAATCGCAAATTTATCTTCCAAACTTCGCGAAAGTGGAATGCCGGTAAGTGTTAGAAGCACACAGTCAGCCGTCAAAATTTACATGGAATTTGGCGAAACTGACAGGCAACTTCTAAAAACGGCTTTAATGTCTGTTTATGTTAAAGATAGATATGACATTCCAAAATTTAATAAGATTTTTGAAGAAATCTTCAAAGTGGAAGTGAAAAAGGAAGTTACTAATGAAGATCAACGTGGAACCGCATACAGGGGCAAAGGACCTAAATCCAATAAATACATAATTAAAAAGCAGCAAAATACATTTGGAAAGATCAATAAGGAAAAAATCAACAACGAAAAGTTAAAAATGTTGTCAGGACAACCTCTCTTGGATGAAGTTAAACAACTTGAAAGGGACGGTGAACTGATGAATAAGGATTTAACAAAATTAAATAAATTCGATCCAAGAATGCTTGAGATCTGTCAAAGGCTGGGTAAAAGAATTGCCAATAAACGTTCAAGAAGAAAAGTAAAAACCCATTCCAATAAGATAGATATGAGACGAACAATAAGGGCTAATTTAAAATATGGCGGAGTCCCATTGGAGCTGGTTAAAGCAAAACCGAGACCTCATAAAAACGAGCATCTGTTTTTAAATGATATAAGCGGGTCATGCGAATGGATCAGCAGTTGGTTTTTCATGTTGATGTTTTCAGCCCAAACGGCATTCAAAAAATCAAGAACTTTTGAATTCGATAATAAGGTTATCGAAACAACTCAAGCTTTAAAGGAAGAATATCTAATAGATTCATTCGTTAAAGTTAAAGATTTAAGAATTAAAAACATGATGGTTCATGGAACTTCAGACATGTATTCCGCATTTACAAAGTTCCAGGATATGGCTAAAATCAACAACAAGTCTTATGTAATTATTTTATCCGATTGCAGGGATTGGGCAGGGCCCAAAGTTAATAAGGTACCGGCAAGTGTGGAAGTGCTTGAAGAAATTGTAAGAGATTCCAAAAAAGTAATTATTTTAAATCCTGAAGATAGAAACAAATGGGATGTGGTTGACAGCTGTGTCTCATTATATGAAGATGCCGGTGCGCAGGTATTTGAAGTGAATACTTTAAACCAATTGGCTCATTTTGTAGAGCAGATGTAGGTAATAAATATGAAATGCACTAAATGTGGTAATCCTAAGGTCATTTTTAAAAGAGAACAATCCGGTCAGCTATTGTGTAAGGATTGCTTTATTGAATCAATTGAAAAAAAAGTTATCAAAACAGTCCGCAAGGAAAAATTATTGGACAAAGGCGATAAAGTTTTAGTGGCGCTTTCAGGCGGAAAGGATAGTGTCACCACATTGGAAATTTTAAACAGCTTCCGTGAAATGAATATTATCGATTTATGTGCCGTGACAGTGGATGAGGGCATTGACAACTATCGCCAGGAAGGTGTTGATATTGCTAAAAGGCATGCTGAAAGATTGGGCATAGAGCATAAGGTGGTAAGCTTAAAGAAGGACTATGGGATAACTCTTGATGAGATAATGCAAAAAGAGAATCATAAGGGGTCTTGCACTTACTGCGGAGTGTTCAGAAGAACTGTCATTAATAAGGCCGCCCGTGAAATGAACGCAACCAAAATTGCTACAGGGCACAATTTGGACGATGAAGTGCAGGCCATCATGATGAATTACCTGGAGGGAAATACTGATAACTTAACCAAACTGGGTGCAAAAACAGAATCTAAAGCTGAAGAATTCACAGTCAAGATTAAGCCTCTTCGTGAAATTCCGGAACGTGAAATCGGCATATATGTGGTTGCAAAAGAGCTGGAAGTCCACTTTGACAGTTGCCCTTATGCAATGCAGTCATTTAGGGGTGAAGTTTCAGAGGTTATGAATCAGCTTGCGGAAAAACACCCTACAATAAAATATTCTACTTTAAGGGGATATGACAAGATTAAAGGAATATTAAAAGAAGAAATTAAAAAAGATTACTCTCATGGAAGATGTGAAAGATGCGGTGAACCTTCTGCAAATAGATTATGTAAAGCATGTTCATTTTTGGAAGAGTTGGGATGTGATTAAATGTCATTTACATTAAAATATAAAGATTTAAATGAGAAAAGAGAAATACCTAAAGAAAATTATACTATTAAAGACTTGTTAAATGAGTTGGAATTGTCTGCACAAACTATGGTGTCTAAACAGAACGGGGAATTAGTGATTGAGGACACCATAATAAGTGACGGCGATGAAATTCAACTAGTCCAAATTATCTATGGTGGTTAATTTTGAAAATCAGTTATGAATGCGGGTCCTGCTTTTTAAGACAGGCTCGTGAAGCAATGGATTTGGCATGTGATGATGAAATGCTTAAAATTGAAATTATGAATGATATTTTCAATTTTTTAGCGGATAATTTCTCAAAAGACACTAATTCCAATAAAACTGGTTCAATAATGCATAACATTATTAAAAGCAAGACCGGTTGTGAAGACCCTTATTATAAAGAAAAGATCCAGGGCAATGAGATTGCATTAAAATATTTGCCGGATGTTAAAAATATCTTAAAAGAGAATGACAGTTTGGAAAATTATGTGAAAATAGCTATTATTGGAAATATTTTGGACTTTGGAGCATTCACGTTGGATGATGATGTCGATGCCATTATCAATGAGTCTTTAAATGAGGAATTGGTCATTAAAGATGTTGAAGAATTTGAAAGTTCACTCAAAAAACATGATAAAGTATTGTATTTAGTTGATAACACTGGTGAAATCGTTTTTGATAAACTGCTGATGGCAAAAATTAAGGAATACGGTCTGGATATCACAATCGCCGTTAAATCAGAACCGATATTAAATGATGCCTGCATGAAGGAGGCCCTTGAAGCAGGTCTTGATGAGTTCGGGGAAATAGTGGAAATCGGTGCCGGAACTGTAGGCTATGTTGACAGTGAAATTTCTGTCGAATTCAGAGAAATATTCAATTCTCATGAATTCATAATTTCAAAGGGCATGGGAAATTATGAAGGGTTAACCGAAATTGATTTATCTGATAGGGATGTTTATTTCTTATTATGTGCGAAATGCAATACCATTGCCCAGGATATTGGTGTTAATTTAAAAGACATGCTTCTTTTTAAAAAATAATGTGATTATATGATTATAGGTTTTATAGGATTTGGTAAAGTTTCTCAAAATCTCGTAAAATTAATTAGATCTGATGAAATAAGATTTATTAGCTCAAAAGAGAACAGGTCCCAATCCACAATTGAAGCTATTGATAGGTCAGGCATTGAAGTTTTACCCACCTTTGAGGAGGTAGCTAAGTCAGCGGATGTTTTAATTTCTGCAAATTCCCCTAAAACTGCATTGGAGATGGCTGAAAAAGTTGGGAATTATACAAAAGGAATATATCTGGATTTAAATAACATATCCCGTGAAACCACTTTGGAAATTAGCGGATGCGTAGAAAATTTTGTGGATGGTGCCATTATTGGCAAAATCGATTCCAATAATCCGGCAATGTTTCTTTCAGGTAAATTGGCCGATAAATTACTATTTTTAAAAGATTTTATAAATGTTAAAATAATCAGTGAAGAAATTGGTGATGTGGCTGTTTTAAAGTTACTCAGGAGCAGCTATACCAAAACTCTTTCAGCACTTTTAATCGAATCATATCAAATAGCAAAGAATCATAATTTAGAAAATGAATTTTTTGATGTGATTTCGATAACTGAAGGGGATGATTTTAAAGCTAAATCATTGTCCAGAATAGAAAACACTCTAAACAACTCAAAAAGAAAAAGTGAAGAACTGGAAGAAATAATTGACTGCTTTAATGGGGAAGAATTGATAATGGTCAAAGCGGCTTTGGAAAAGTTCAGCCGATTGTAACCTCAACTTTAAATCCTTTTTTGGCATTTTTTATTATTCCGCTCACAGGAATAAAATGAGAATCCATGACATATCTCAGATAGGTAACTTCAAGTGCAGGCAGCCTTAAATTGGTTTTAATCTTCTTGCCCTCACTTTTAAACTGGACTGAAATCTTGCCGTTTTTATCAACGTATAAGTCAGTATTGGTTCCTTCTTTTGTTATTTTTGTTTCAAACTTGGTTAAATTAAGCCCGGCTTTTAAAATGCGCGGCGGACTTTCTACAGTAATATTCTCACTTCTGAATTTTTCATTAGCTTCACGGGCGGAAATTCCATTTTCCGTCATGCCTGCAACATACCATGCCCTGTCAATTACTCTTTGAACCTTCTGATTTTCAGGAATCACGCCTTTCGCTTCATAACTCAGCATTAAATCCATCACTTCTTTTTTAGTGACTTCCTCCTCAATTGCACTAATTGCGAGTCTGGTCATCACGGGCCCGTAATCTGATCTTCTAAAAGCGGCCCAAATAGATTCCGGGTCTCTATAGACTCTCCTTTTAATAATCTCGTTAATTGTTTTCCCGTTAAGATAAGCTATTTTTTCAAGGTTTCCCCTTGAATAGGTATTCATCCTTTTATAGATTTCATCCCAATTTCGCTCACCGGGCACATTTCCCAAAGCAATCTCTCTTTGAAGAATTTCAGAAGTCGTTTTTGGAAGAGCTTTATAAACTTCGTTTGGTATGACCATTCCATTGTCAATGATTGACTGCCTAATCAGTCTTCCGGAATATTGGGATTTATTTAATTCTTTTACAATGTGGAATTCAAGTTCGGATCCAAGAAACTCATTTAAAGCATACCAACGAATTTCGTTTCTGTTGGTGTAACTTTTTGGCATTCCAACAAAATTGCCCTCGTCAATGAATCTCTGGGCTTTTGACTTTATTTCATCTAGGGATATGCTTGCAGATGTAATGTAATCAGTCACGCCATCATCAATCATTTGTTTAAGCCTAATTGGAACACTATAGGACAATACTAATCTGTGATGGAGCCCTTCAAATGATTTGACATCATCAACACCTAAAGCCAGTGCCATTTCTTTTCTGGCTTCAAAATTAACAAAAAAGGGAGCATGGTTGGCACTATAACCCTTATTTAAATAAACAACTACTTTTTTATCTTGTTCATCAGCAATTTTACGGGCTTCTTTTATTAATCTCTCATGACCTTTATGAACAGGGTCAAAATCTGCACTAATTCCAATCAAGTTCAACACCAAAAAATAAAAAGAGGGGGACAGGCTATCTGTCCATTAATTTCAATACTCCACTTATTATCAACCATATACCAATCAGTGAACCGAGAATAATCGGGTTTGAAACGTATGTTCCAATAATTATGTATACCACGCCAAGAATGATTCCAGCTATTCCGATGTAGAATCCATATCTGCTGGTACGGTTATTTATAAGTGAGGCTAGTCCGACGATTATTAACATTATTCCGGCAAGGTATAGGGTTATTTCAGTTAAAAATCCAAGAATTGCGGGATTAAATATTAAACCAACACTCAATAACAACAATACTATTCCTAAAATCAGGTCTATTATTGACCCGCTAGTATTGTAATCGATTATTGCAACTCCAACAACAAGCAAATAAATGGATACGAGAAGTACAGACAAACCAATTAATGAACTCACTCCAATCACGCCTATTACTGGAAATATAATAATTATTAATCCAAAAAGTACGGCTAGTAAACTAATGAATTTAGATTTCATATTTTCCTCCTAATAATAAATTAAGTTTTTTAGTTATTTTAATATAATGGAATATGTTTAATTTCAACAGTGGAATTATTCATATCAGAGTTATTGATTTCAGCCAACCACTTACCTTTACAATCACAATCATATTCGATTTTACTTTGAGTTAAATTATTGGCTATTATCATATGTTTTAAGTCTTTATTACATTTTTTGCAGTTATATGGTCCTCTTCTAGATCCAAATCCGGATGTGTCCAACAGTGAGGGTATATCTAATTCCTCGCGCACTGTGTTAATAATCTCGACACATGACCAGATCCATGGCGGCTGGTATGCTCCTTTTCTCCAGAATCTTTCAATGACAGTTCCCCCATGGATTGTTGCAGGACAGAATGAAAGTCTATTAACTCCAATTGAATCACAATATCTTGCGGTTTCAATGGCCTCATCAATTGCTTGAGCTTCGGATACTAAAATTGGTTTAACGAAAATATAAGCTTTTGATTTTAGATTATATCCTTTGGTTTCGGATAATTCCTGCATTAATCTAACAGCATTTTCAAAATCATCACGTGTAAATCCTTTATTGATTTTTTTAAGTCGGGTGTAATCATTTGATGTTTCAAGACCGATACTTACTTCAAATAATGTATCTCCTATTATTTCAAAAATTTCATCAAGAGCATCTTCTTTTACATATTCCGGTCGTGATTCTACAATAATTTCTGTGACATTTCCCAGGTCAACTAAAGTTTTTAGAATCTCATCACGCGCATCTTTTGGAAGTTCGTAAGGATTTAGGAAACTTCCTGATGCAAATAATTTCACGGAAATTTTCTCTTCCTCAGCTATGGGATGCCTTTGCAGATGGTCGTTAAATATTTTAAGTATGGTTTCGGTATCGATTGGCTCTAAAGTGCAATCTGATACATAACTGCACATGGTACATCCGCCACTGTCTCCAAGTGCCCAAGCACAACCTGGAGTGGGCAATATTATAAATAATGTTTTTGAAACACAGTCGTAGGTTAAATCATCATTATACCAACTCGCTCCAACCTGCTCGGGAGTTTTCGGATCTTTTCTCTCAAAAGCTCTTTGTCTTGTTTCTTTTGTTAAATTTTCAATTTCCATTATAATACCTGCAATACAATAAATGTAATATTATATAATTAATATTTTTTAATAATTAAAAATTGTGTTAGAAAAATAGTTGTTATTAAGTTGTGTATAGAGGTTTAAAAAAATAAAAAAAGAAAGAGTAAGCAAGTTTAGAAACTTGCAATTACGTCTCCTAATAATTTAATGGATTCTTCTACGTTTTTACCTACAGGGGAACCTGCTACGTATTGAGTTACACCCATTTCAGCTAAGCCTTCAATTTTTGGAATGAACTCATCAGGGGTACCACATACGGAGAATGCGTCGAGTGCTTCGTCGGTTACAGCGCCAATAGCTCCACCGAAGTCACCTTTAGCTAAGAAATCACCCATTTGGGTGTTGAATCCGTCAGGTAATCCGTGTCTTTCGATAACTGGAGGTGGAGATCCTGCTGCAATAAATGCAACTACAATTTTAGCTGCGTTTTTAGCTGCGTCAGAGTCTGCACCAATGGAAGTTGCAGTGTATGCACCTACGTCAAATGCTTTGTCTCCACCAGCTGCTTCAATACCTTTTTTAATCATAGGCATAGCTGCTTCGTAATCTTTAGGGTTAGATGCGTTAATTAATACACCATCAGCGATTTCTCCAGCGGTTTCTAACATTTTAGGTCCTTGAGCACCCATATAAATAGGGATGTGTTCTTGAACAGCTTTTGCTCCACCTAATGCTGCACCAGCTTCGGTTTTTCCACCAGCTAATAATGTGTTAATGTCAGCGATTGCTGCCTTGATGGTGGATACTGGTTTTTCCCAAGCGATTCCTAAAGCGTCGAAAGTTGCTTTGTCACCAGGACCAATACCGAAGGTTGCTCTTCCGTTTGAGATTTCGTCAATAGTTGCGATTGCGGAAGCAGAAATTGCAGGGCTTCTTACGTATGGGTTGGTTACACCAGGACCCATTTTAATGGTTTCAGTATTTGCTGCAATTAATGCTAAGGTTTCGTATACGTTTTTGTTGTTGTAGTGATCAGTGATCCATGCGTATTCAAAACCAACGTCTTCTGCTAATTTTACTAATTTTACAAGTTCATCTAATGGTATTTGTGGTACGAATTCTATACCGAATTTCATAATTTATCACCAATCATATCTTTGGTTAACCTATATATAAAGTAATTTTTATTTGAATTAGATAGAAAGTTTTATATATTATCTATTGAAGGGTTGTTATTATCGATATAATACAATCATTAGTATTAAATATTTTATTTTTTGCATTGGCGCTTTATTATTTTGTAATGTTCATTTATCTCTTTGCTAGTTTCTTTAGTTTGGTTTTCTATAGCTCGTTGAATATAAAACCACGCAGCTTCACAATCTCCTAAATGAAAAACTATCCATGCATACGTATCTAAATATATTGCATTGCGAGGTTCTGCCATGATAGTGCTACGCGATAATTCTTCTGCTCGATGTAGATCACCGTTGTAAATGCATAAATGCCATGCCAA
>NZ_JAZRHE010000030.1:0-4628 GCF_045644645.1 Methanobrevibacter sp. | reverse complement strand
TTTGAAATTCCACTTGCTAATTTTAATCTGAACAAATGTCCCAATACGAGAATAGCTGTTTTTCTTTTACCTCCAGTCATGGTAACCGGATCGTTGACTGCAATTCCTAAAATTATTTCACCTTCCGCACCAGTGAATTTTTTAACAGTTGGTTTTCCGATGTCTGAGTTGGCTGATAGGGTAACTGCGTCATCGACTTTTATTTTGGTTCCTGCGTATTCGTAACCTGGAGTTTCACCTGTAGGGGTTGTGACTGTGGTTGCGGTGATTGTACCTTCATCCAGAAGGAAGGTTGTGACTTCTTTTCTCTCTTCAAGTAAAATTATAGAATCTGCCATAAATGTCCTCCACTAAATTTATTAGACTCTTTCAAAAACTTTGTTGATTTGAAATTTTTTGATGAAAATTAGTTTTGAATTTTTATTTTGTTTAAAAATAGTTAAATTTAATAAAAAGGTGGAGTAAAAGTTTTTATTATGCCTAACCAAAAAACAAATACTCCAAATAGTATTTTAGATGTTAAACAATATATATTTTGCGATTCTAATGATGGATTAGTCCTTTCAGATCCTCGTTTTGTGAAAATTTTTAAATCCTGTCAAAAGGTCTTGAAATCTTTTGATTTAAGTTTTAAAAAGGATGTTCCTTATTTTAAAATGAGTTTAGCTCGATGTCCAAATTGTGGAACTCGTCATGTAGTTAAATATGGTTTTACAAAAAGAACATTAGTATTTAAAGAAATAGGTAAAACTAAGGTGAAAGTTCAGCGTTATATTTGTAAACGTTGTGGTAAAACCTTTCAAACTGATTTAACAAGTCTTGTTGATAAAAACAGCAATTTTACAAATGAATTGAAAAGTGAATCAGAACATTTAATTTCAGATTATCTGGGAAGCTTAAAAAATGTTTGTAAATCTTTTAAAAAATTCTTTGGAATCACTGTTTCACACCAAACAATTGAAAATTGGTTATTTGTTAATGAAAACATTTTAGAATTTGATTTAGGTCGTTGCTCGGGTTATTATGTCTTTGATGTAGAATGGATAAAAATCAACGGAGAATGGAAATATCGCCACACATTATTGGATGCTATTTCAAATTGCATCGTAGCCGATGCAATTTATGATACTGAAGATGAAACAACTGTTGAAAAGTTTTTAAGAGAATCTACGGCAAATAAAAATAAAATTGCAATCACGACAGATTTAGATAAAAAATATGCCCCAATTATCCCAAAAATAGGTTTTAAACATCAATTATGTATTTTTCATACTAAAAAAAGTTTAAATAAACAATTAAAAACTTTTAAAGACAAAAATCGCATTTCTGACGAAGAATATCAAGAATGCCATAAACAACTGAAAATGATCAAAGATTTATTCGATTTAAATGATTACGATGAATTAAAAAAAGAAGTACAATCATTAATTTATCGTAAAGAAGATTTTCATCCAGTTATTTATAAAATAATCAAAAAATCAATCACTCCACGATATAAAAGCTTCATTCATCACTTAAAGGACAAACGAATTGAAAAAACAAGCAACAAAATTGAAAATGCCTTTCAAAAAACAATGCCAAAATCCAGAAAACGAACATTCAAGACCAAACGAGGTGTTTTAAAACGAATATATCGCAGAGATTTAATTTGGAATCAAAATCGAAAAGCCGATTTTGAAAATCAACAAAGTTTTTGAAAGAGTCCACAAATTAAGTTATTTTATCAACTAAATTTTCAAGTTCTTTTTTAGAATTAGCTCTGGCAGTTACTCTTTGATAGCCTCTTGGACCATGAACAACAAAATCATTGGCTTCAAAAGATTTGACGGGTTCTTTAGGAGACGGCCCCTCGTAATTACCTATTGGAATTTCAGTAGAATAATAATACTGGAGTTTATCAGAAACTTTAGCTAGTGAAAATTCACCGATTGCCATATTAACTAATTCGCATAATGAATTAACACCACAGGTGGCCGTTGTCAAATATCTGGTGCCGTTAGGTCTTGTATTTACTTCAATAGCATATAACTGACCATCATATTTAGAAAACATGAAATCCATTTCAAAAATACCATCAGAAGCCAAATTCTTAGCTACTTTATAGGCGGTGTGCTGAACTAAATTATTATCCAATCCCTCAACCATGCACGGACCGGTTTTAACTTTATTTAACGGATGGGTTCCTTCCAAAGTTGTTTCACCTTTATAAATCGGAGGAAGGGCAACATATTCCCCATTATATCCCAACACTTCAATTGAAATTTCAAATCCTTCAACGAATTTTTCACATAATGCCTGGTCAAACTCGTCAAAGTATTCGTTGACATCTTCAATTGATTTGGCTACCTTAATATCTTTGCCTCCCTGTCCTTCACCCTGTTTTAAAACAACAGGAAGCTCCAAATCAAGTTCATCAGGACTATTTAGAATTTGATATTGGGGAGTTGCAACACCAATTTCTGCGTAAAACTCCTTAGTTTTAATCTTATTGGAAGTCAGTTCAACGGCCCTTACGCCTGAAGCTATCACCGGAATTCCATATTCCTCTTCAATCTCCTCTTTCATGCGCGCAACATCTATTAATGGGGGGTCAATCCCAATTAATGGAACAATTGCATCAACATTCTGCATTAATGCAACTTGTTTTGGTCCATCCATACCCCTTGGAACAATGAACACCTGGTCGGGCAAATCCAAGTTAACAGCTTCTTCATTAGATTCCGTAAGTACGCTTTCTATTCCTTTACTTTTAACATACCAGTCAATATCATCATATAATCTTGACCCAATAAACAATAATTTCATAATGTAATTCCTTTTAACGTGTCAATAAATTCATAGGCTGTCTTTTCAACATTTTCTGTTAATCTTTCTGAATAATCCATTGACTCCGGTTCAATGCCAACAAAGATTATTTCAATATCCGTGTCTTTTTCCAAGTATCTCACAAAGTATGATAAGGACATCGAATGAGTTGAAATGCCTATGTTTGCAAAATCGTATTTATCTACGATTTTCATATCTCCAGGTTCGCCACCCATCAAACATGCATCAACAATGATTAAATGGGTCGGCTTCTCTTTTCTAATTTTACCTGTGAAATTTTCAGGGACCGTTTCAGTATTAATAAACAATGAGTTACTCTCATTTTCAATGTCTTTCTCTTTTAACTTCCTAATAATGAACGGACCTACACCATCATCACATTTAAGTTCATTGCCTACACCAAGAACAATTAATTTCTCACAATCTTTAAGAAAATCGCTTAATTGAGATTCAAAAGACATTTTACCATCCTACAAATAATCAGTTTTAATACTTTCAATCCCTTTTCCCATAATATATTTTAATTCAACATTTATAAAATCATTGTTTTTTACTAAACGATTACCTAATGGAATTAACAACGGCGGATTTAACATTGGAGTTGGTCCGCATATAATGTCATCGTTGAGTTTTGTGAAGGTGGTTATCTTCAATCCGTTAACAATACCCTCCCCCTTAGCTTTAATTGATATTGTTTTCTCAAAATTAGGATTAATCTCATCTAAAAAATCAAATTTTGAATAAACTTCCGCATCGGAGAATACTTCATAATGCACTCCATCTTCATCCCAATGAACATAATCTCTTTCCAGATTTACCAATTCCACTGTATTTATAATCCCTTTAGGTATTATTTCACCTGTTTTTTTAAGGAATTTTTTAGCGTGGTTAATGACTGGAATCTGCTCTTCATCTATTAAAGCGGTGTCCATCATTTCACATACAATTAAATCCGCTTTTTTTTCAAAATTATACTCAAGAACATCACTGTTTATTACTTGAACGTTTGAAAAATTAGCCAAATTATCTTTCGCACATTGAAAAGTTTTAACATCCTTTTCCAAAGAAATAATCTTTTCAAAATGAGAACTTAAAAAATAAGATAATATGCCGCTGCCACATCCTAAATCATAAGCTACCTTATTATCTGAAGAATATTCGCAAATTGCATTATAAAAGCTAGCTAATCGCTCCTGATCTTTTAATAAATCAGAATGATAAGGAGTGGTTTTGAATTTCATGAAAAAATTTAAAAAGATTTAGTGAGTGTGACTGTGACCATGGTCATGGCTGTGTCCCGGTTCACTAAATTCTTCACCATTAGCTGTACTTGTGAGTTTTACGTGTTCAACACCTTTAAGTCTCATTATCCTTTCAGTCAAATCACGAATTTCAGCAATGTCACCGTTAACAACAACGATTTCCATACAATATTTATCAGTCATGTGAATGTGCATACTAGTGTTAATTTCATTTCTAAAACTATGCTGAATCTCAGCAAGATTTTCCATAACGCCAGTATAGTGGTGGTCGTAAATAATAGTTACAATACCAATTCTTTGCCCTTCCATGGAATCCATCCATTGATATCTTACGATATAATCTTGAAGTGCATCACGAATTCCTTTTGAACGAGATTGATATCCCCTTTCTTTCAACACTTCATCAAAGTCTGCTAATAATTTTTTAGGTAAAGACATACTTATTCTCATCATAGAAAAACACATCAATAATTAAATTTATTAAAAATATTAAATTATATAATAATTGTATAATTTTTAAGTTATATAAATATTATGATT
>NZ_JAZRHE010000029.1:0-13953 GCF_045644645.1 Methanobrevibacter sp. | reverse complement strand
AATTTTCATCATGTGGATTAAGTATATTTGGGCTTAAAGTTATTATTTTCTTGGTTTAACATCATCTAAAGTTATATTTAAAAGCAGATGTCTATTTTATATATTTTAATGCTTATCATATCCAATTTTGGTAAGAGCATTTGAATGTTTGTTTCATAGTTAACGAACAAATATTGCAATAAGTATTTGATAATTTCGTTATTATTATGCAAATTTTTCAACCAAGTTGGTTAAACGGAATTGGAAGTTGCACAATCCATATTCACAGCTTTTAATTGGTGATGTAAAAGATAGTGATGTTTTAAGAGAAATTTCAGAACCTAGCTATATTGAAACTCACGAAAAAGTTCTACCTCTTACACGTACTTTTCAATCAACTTTGTTATAAAATTTTATTCTATGTTGTTATTTAACTTTTTGGAAGAATGTTCAAAATAGTAATTTCACATGTTTGTATAGTTTGTTAAAAAAATTATAAAACTTATTATATCTTGAATATTATTTTAAACATTGTGGTAGATATAAGCATATTTTTCACAAAATTCTAAAAATTCTTTATAGTCTTTGTTATGTTCTAATGTTTTTCGATTACCAATAATAATCAATTTTTTCTTTGCACGGGTTAATGAAACATTCAATCGTCTCATATCCTTTAAAAAACCGATGTCTTTATTATCATTACTTCTTACTAGGGAAATTATTATAATGTCTTTTTCCCCTCCTTGGAATCCGTCTACTGATTTAACATTCACATTTGTTTTTTTATTAAGTAATCGAACTTGATTTGCATAGAAGGATCGGTTCCTCCCCTAGTATTGCTCGCCAATTCTATTCACCCCACCTATACCATACCTCCCACTTCGGCCTCCCTTAAGGTCGGCCTGGGGTCGGCATGGTTATGGTGGGGCGAATTGGCTCGCTTAAAACGTGGGTGTGCACAGGTGACTTAATCCAAGCAAATTATTATTTATCCTTCCATGTCTATTTTCCCAACTGATGAAACATATCAATAATTAATGTTACTGTTAATTAAAATGAATGTATTGTAATTACTTACAATTTAATAATGTATGTATTACATTAACGGCAATGTTTCTAAAAATCAATTTACTTTTCAACTCTGCATATACATCAACTACTTTTCAAAAACAAGTTTCTATTTCAAAATGGCTGCCGTTAATGTTAATGTGGTTCTGGCTCAGCTATCGTTAATGTTGGTGTTAATTTAATCAATGGGGTTTTCTTTTGATTTAATTATTTGATTTGAATTTAACATTAACACCAATGCTTGTTAATGTTGTTTTTTCCAAACATTTGCATATATCAGGATATTGTTAATTTTTTTAACAAATTCTGATAATGGAGTTGATGTGGATTTGAACATTGGAGAAGACATGTGTATCCTTTCTCCCTATGGTTCCAGATTCAAAAAAAGCATTCAAGCATATCGTCGAAACAATAATTGATTAAATTCTTAATTCAGTTTAGTTCAAAATAAAAAATTGTCATTAACATGTATTTGGGAATTATTTCATCATTTAAAGAAAAAATAGGAAAGTTATGGGAAAAGGGTTATTCCCTAGCTTCAATCATGGATTGGACACCTAAAATAATAATGGCCACGCCACCGAAAATTTCAATGTAATCAGCGTACTTGATAGCTACTTTTGTTCCGTAGGTTCCAAGCAATAACCATATGATTACTGCGATTAAACTTAATCCTCCTAAAATGAATGGATCAACATGTGCAACTGCACCCTGTGATGCAAGGATTAAGTTTTCTATGTTTCCAAAAATAAGCAATCCAGTAAATGGAGCGTAATCTTTTAAATTAACCATTTACATCATCTCTTGTTGCACGAATATGTTTTACAGCTTCATAGATTGCTTGAATACCTAGTATAACTATTGCAAGACCTCCTATGAATGTAATGTAGTTTGAATATTGGAGTGCTACTTCTGTAGCAACAGTTCCAATAACTAACCAGATTATAACTGCAATTATACTTAATCCACCTAATATTTTCATATCTACGCCCTGAACAACACCTTGTGATGCTAGAATCAGGTTTTCGATATTTCCAAAAATTATCAAACCTATAAAAGGTACATATGCTTCTAACAAATTTATCACGATTCAAATTTATATATTTAAATTCTATTTAATTTTTCGTAATACATTTTAACATAGAGGGTTATTTCTCTATTTTTTTCATTATTTCCTGTGATATCTGAACAATAGGATTAATGACCATCGCTAATGAGGGAGTATATGAAAATTCTTTTTGAATAATTTCTTCACATTTCATATTATCAGTGATGACGAATGATAATGTATCTATTCTTGATGAGAGGTCTCCTTTGGATAGCATTTGACATCCCACAACAGTACCGTCCAATTTACAAATCATTTTGATATATAATTTATTGTTTTGTGGATAGTATCTTGCCTTCTGACATGTTTCAATGCATGTAGATACTACAGGCATTTCTATCATATTTGCAAATGACTCGGTTATGCCTGAAGATGCGTAGTTATAATCACCAACTTTGGAAACTACGGTATTTACAACAGGATTGAAAGTGAGTTTATTTCCTGCCAGGTTATTTGCAAGAATCATTGCCTGGCGAACTGCTGTGGTTCCTGCAGGTGACACTGTCTGTGTGCCTGTTATATGGCTTTTTACTTCTACACAGTCCCCAATTGCATAAATGTCCTCAACATTTGTTTCAAGGTATTCATTTATTTTCACAGCTCCAAAATCTCCTAATTCACATCCGGCCTGTTTTGCTAAAACGGTGGATGGCACTTTATTGCTTGGCAGAATCACTACATCTGCAGTTATGATTTTATCATTATAATGAATCTCTTTTTTAGCTCCATTAGTGGTTATGCTTATCACATTGGCGTTTGTTTCAAAATTAACACCTTCATTTAATTCCACTAACTTGCCTGACATGTCGCCGTCAAGGAACAATGGTAATATTCCAAATGACTGTTCTAGAAATGTCACGTCATATCCTTTTTTAGCCAGTTCATAAGCACTTTCAATACCTATTGACATGTTTGAAATGAACACTATCTCTTTTTTACCTTCAACGGACTTCTGGATGATTCTTCCATCATGAATATTTGTTAAATGGTAGATATTATCCCTATTGTCTATGTCAAAGTCAGGAGCAATAAGTTCATTTCCTGTTGCAAGTACTAATTTATCATATGTTATTGTTTCGGATTTGGAGTCTTTTTTAAAGGTAATTGTCTTCTTTGATGAATCAACTGCAGTGACTGCAGTGGACAAATGCAATTGTATATTTTTATCCAAATAATGCTTTGCATCATGCATTATTATGTCATCAAAGGATTCAATTATACCTCCTAAAACTAACGGGATAGCACAAGGAGAATATGCAATATCTTCGCTTTTTGTAAAAATTATTATTTCACTCTTTTCATCTTTGTTTCTTATGTTAGATGCCAAGGTCAAACCTGCAGCACCCGCGCCGACAATTACTACTTTCATTTTTTCACCATTTAAATAATACAAAATAAATTTATAGTTTTAAAAATATAAATAAATTTATAATAAAGTTAAGGAAAATTTATATGACAAATGAGAATAAATGGGGAAGTAATGTTGCATTTGTACTTGCTATGATAGGATCTGCTGTTGGTTTGGGTAACATTTGGAGATATCCTTATGTTCTTTATTCAAATGGTGGAGGAGCATTTTATATTCCTTATTTGGTAGCTATACTGGCCTTGGCAATTCCATTTTTGATTTTGGAATATGGGGTTGGTTACAATTACCAGTCATCTTTTACAAAGGCGATTGTTAAACTCAAACCTAAATTCGAATTCTACGGCTGGATTTTGCCGGTTATTGTATTTATAATGACCGTATACTATTCCACAATCATAGGCTGGGATGGAATATATCTTTTCTTAAGTTTTTTTAAGGGATGGGGAGCTGATCCGAACACATATTTGAATGTTAATCTGCTTCAGGCCACAGATTCATTAAGTGGTGTCTTTAATTTCATTCCGTTCATTGCCGTTTTCATGCTTGTGGGATGGTTTATCGTCTGGTTTATTTCCCATAAAAATCTGGATGAAGGTTTGGGCAAGGTATGTGAAATCTTTGTTCCTTTACTGTTTGTGGTCATGCTTTTTATTGTAATTTTCTCTTTAACTTTGCCGGGTGCTTCAATAGGTCTTGCAGAGTTATTCAATCCTGATTGGTCACTTTTATGGCATTTTGACATTTGGATGGCTGCATTTGGACAAATTTTCTTTTCCTTAAGTTTGGGGATGGGTGCAGGATTTACCTATGCAAGCTATACCAATGATGATATTGACTTAATCTCTTCAGGATTGAAAGTCATTTTTGCAAACTGTGCATTTGAAAACTTCGCGGCATTAGGGGTTTTCTCAATTTTAGGTTACATGTCCCTTCAGTCAGGAGTTCCTGTTTCTGAAATTGTTTCACAGGGAACCACATTGATTTTTGTAGCATATCCTCAGGTATTCAATATTCTGGGAACAGTCGGATTGATTCTGGGTCCGGTATTTTTCTTTACAGTTTATATTGCGGGAATCACAAGTATGTTGTCTTCATTTGAGGTGCTTTCAATATCGATTCAAAACAAATTTGCATTTACTAGACGTAAGGCCACATTAATATTATGTCTGGTTGGAGGATTTGCTTCTATGGTTTATGCAACCTCTGCCGGAGGATATATACTTGGAATTGCGGACATTTTTGTAAATAATATTGTTATTATATTTTCAGTATTTGTAGAATGCATCCTCTTTGCTTGGGTATTTAAGGCTGAAAGATTGATTGACTTTATGAATGGGAGGAGTAAACATTTTAAATTGGGCAAATGGTGGTTAGTTCATGTTAAATATATCATTCCGATTCTTTTGGTGGTAATATGGTTTGGAGGGTTATATGAGCTGATTTCCATGAAAACCACAGAATCAGTCATGATTTTAATAGTCCTTGCGTTAATACTGATTGTTTCATCATTGATATTCACATTGCTTCCGGCCAAAACCAAAGAATGGTTTAAAACCGAGGAGAGAATTAAATAGAAAATATTGATGGTTCTAAAGTATAATGTATGTAAATTACATTAAAATTCAATAAATGGGGAGTAGTTATAGTGAAATTAAAAGTTGGGTTGGCAGGAAACCCCAATGTTGGAAAAACGACAGTTTTCAATGAGTTAACTGGAATGCATCAGCATGTTGGAAACTGGCCGGGTAAAACAGTCGAACAGGCAGTAGGTCACTTTTCACGGGGACAATATGAGTATGAGATAATTGATTTGCCAGGAAATTATGCATTGAGTGCTCATTCACTGGAGGAGATCGTATCAAGGGATTTCATTGTTGATGAGGATTCGGATGTAATTATTAATGTGGTTGATGCATCAAATTTGGAGCGTAACTTATACCTTACGGTTCAAATGATGGAACTTAGGGCAAACCTGGTTATAGCACTTAATATGAATGATTTTGCAAAAAAGAGAGGTCATATTATTGATGTTGATTTGATGAGTGAAAAATTGGGTTTTTCGGTTGTCGACATCAATGCTAAAACCGGTGAGGGAATTGAAGAATTGTTTGAATCTGTAGAAAGGCAAGCAATTAATCCAGTTGATTCCAGTGAAAACTTAACTTATGATGATGAGTTAAAAAGTTATTTGGGGGATTTGCAGTTATTAATTGAAAAGGATGAGAACTTACTGGATGTGCCTTCATTCTGGACAGCAATCAAATTGCTTGAAAATGATTCAATTGTTATTCAAAAAGTTCAAAAATCACCTCAAAGTTCATCAATTTTCAAAGAATTGGATAGGGCATCAAAACGCCTAAATGATGATTACGATGAAAGTACGGATGAAATCATTGCAGGTGCAAGATATGCATTTATTGATGATGTGGTGGCAAAATCTGTTCAAATGCCTGAGGTAGAGCCTGAAAGCATTACTGATAAAATAGATAATATTGTAATGAACCGCTTTTTGGCATTTCCGATTTTTGTTATCTTCATGTATATAATCTTTGAAGTAACCTATGGTTTGGGTTCACCTTTTCAAAAGTTAATTGAAGACGGTTTTTCAATGCTTTCTCAAGCAGTGGCAGGTGTTATTCCGAATTACTACTTGACATCATTCATATGTGATGCTGTTATTGGAGGTGTTGGCGGAGTCGTTTCTTTCGTACCGATAATTGCGATAATATTTTTGTTTTTAAGCATTCTCGAGGATTGCGGATATCTTGCAAGGGCAGCATTTGCAATGGATATGGTCATGCATAAACTGGTTGGTCTTCACGGTAAAGCATTTATTCCCATGATTTTAGGATTTGGATGTGGTGTGCCAGCTATTATGGCAACAAGAACTCTGGAAAATGATAATGACCGTAAAATTGCCATGATGCTTGTACCATTCATGTCATGTACTGCAAGATTACCTATTTATGCAATGTTCATTGCTGCGTTTTTCCAGGAAAATAATGGAATTATATTATTGTCAATATATCTTTTAGGAATCGTGGTGGCATTTATTGTTGCAGCAATACTCAAAAGGATATTGCTGAAAGGAGTGACAACACCTTTTGTAATGGAACTCCCATCCTATAAAGTTCCTTCACTTAAAGGAGTGTTATTGCATACTGGAGAAAAGGTTATAGGATTTTTAAGAAAAGCGGGAACTATAATCCTTGCATGTTCCATAATATTATGGGCTTTAAGTAGCTTCCCATTGGGTGTTAAATATGGTTCTGCTGAGAGTGTCCTTGGTATGGTTGGCAGTTTTATAGCACCAATTTTTGCTCCATTAGGATTTGGAACATGGCAGGCGGCTGTAGCACTTATTGCAGGACTGGCTGCTAAAGAAGTAATCGTATCTACATTCGGTACTCTTGGGGGTGTGGATGCAGATGATGAAAGTGGTGTAACTCATTTGATACAAGATGCTTTCACTCCATTGTCCGCATATTCATTCATGGCATTCTCCCTATTGTATGCACCATGTTTCGGTACTATCGGTGCGATAAAGCATGAAATGAACGGTTATAGGTGGGCTTTGACAATGTGTGTCATTACTTTTGTAACTGCATATGTTGTTTCATTTCTGATTTATAATTTAGGACTTTTAGCCGGATTTGGTTAGTTTTCAATTCGGCATTTATCTTATTTTTTTAAAAAAGAGCTTATTTTTATATTATTGCATTTCAAAACAAGTTTCAAATAAAAAATTAAAAAAGGGATTTAATTAAATCATCCCTGTTGCAAATAAAGTTATGTTGGCAATTGTAGCAGAACAGAGGTAAGTTCCTGTAATTACAACTATAGCAACAATAATGCCTCTCCAGCTGATTCTTTTAAATTCCTCCCAATCCTTACCGATTGAAATACCGACGTATGCAAGGAATGCAGTACAGATTGTAGTCAGCTCAACTTGAGAAACATAATGTGTCACGAATTCAGCAGTTGGAGCACCAGGTATGGAAACAAGCAAGCCTATTAAACTTATAAAAACAATTGATGGGATGTGGACTGGAAAAACCCTTTCAAGAGCCATACCAATAAGAGCAATGAATGCAATAATAATCATTCCAATAAAAGTGTCAACAAATGCTGTATGATAACCAACAATATTTCCAATAGTCACAATAACTGAAAAAGCAAAAAGTAATGCCGCCCATCTTTTAAGCTTACCAAAACTTAATGCATCTGAATCTTCTTCATTGCCGTCCATCACATCTTCAGGAACATTTCCATCTTCAATTTGAGCATTTCCTCTACCTAAAATAGGGGATAACCATTTATACAATTTTTCTGCGAGAGGTAATGATATGAATATACACATGTACATGCCCAAACAGAATGAAAGAATATTACTTGCTCCAGCAAAAGCTTCCAGTTGAGTTGCCATAGCAGGATACATATGTACTAATGGAACTAAAGCCGCAGCATTCATACTTGCACTTCCTATACCTGATGCCATTGCATAAGCATAAGGATGTAAAGGTATGAGTGAAACACTAATGCTTGACAGGAAGCTGATGTAAGGAGTACCGATAATTGATCCTATTACAAAAATTGCCAAAACACCTCTTGCTTCGGGAGATTTAAAACCGTATTTATCAATAATGATTCCCAGATTAGGTTCGCGGCAAATGGAACTTGCCATACCGATAACTTCTCTTCTAAAACCTAAAAGCAAAGCGATAGGCAGTGCGATTAGAGTACCTAAATCACCCAGAAGCTGTAAAATTAAAGCAGGGCCTACATGAAAAATAACATCGATAGATTGGCTGCTTGAAATAGCTAGTTTTGAAAGTAAAACACCAATAAGTAAAACCATAACCCCTTCAGCAACCTTTGCCTGTTCTGGACCTACCCATTTAAATGACTTTACCAAATAGAGAATCAATCCCATTACCAAAGCATATATTAAAGGTAGCAATAAAAACTGATGGTGTCTGTTATTTTAATTTCTATAATTCCAATATACATTGAGATAATGACCAAAATCAGCACGATAAAATGTAGATTATACTCTCTCCATGGTGGTCTTCTTTTAATTGTCCAATCTGCACGTCTCCTATATCTGTGCTGTTTAAATCTGTTTCTTCTAGCTTTGCGCACAAAAGAGAAGATTAAGGTTTCTCCAAAAACCATATACAATTACTTGGATTATCTTACAAATGCTTGTCTCTTGTATAAAGTTCAAAGGGAAGATTTGGAAGGCAAGAAAATACTGTCCATTAATGAAAAGTATTATTGTGTCAATCAGGGATTCAACCAGGTGCGCATAGGCAGAAATCAACTTAACAACAGCAGAATAATGGAAAATATAGTCTATTTTGAACTTTTAAGGAGAGGATATGAAGTAACCATAGGTTGTGTTGGAAATTATGAGATTGATTTTGTCTGCAAAAAAATGGGTGAAAGAATCTATGTTCAAGTAACAAGGGAACTGTCACACGAGGAGACAATTGAAAGGGAATTCAGACCCCTGCTTCTGGTTAAGGACAATTATCCGAAATATGTCATATCAACCGATGAATTTGACATGTCCCAAGATGGAATAAAACATATGAATATATTGGATTTCTTATCGGGTGATGAAATTTAGTGAATATTACGTACTATCAGTTGGGGAATGATATGGAATAATTCTCATCAAATACTTTTCAAAAACAAGTTTCATATTGTAAATAGAGGTTGTTGATGTAAATTTTATATAATATTATTTTTAAATTTACTAAATGATGATTATTAGAGGATTCACCAAGGATGATTTGCCTGAAATGATTTCAATCTGGAATGAAATTGTAGAGGAGGGCAATGCATTTCCACAAGAAGAATCACTAACATTAAAGACTGGTTTTGCTTTTTTCAACAGTCAAAGTCATGTTGGAGTTGCACTTGACGGTGAAATTCTCGGACTGTACATTCTTCATCCCAATAATGTGGGAAGATGCAGCCATATTGCCAATGCTAGCTATGCAGTATCCTCAAAAGCCAGAGGAAAACACATTGGTCAAAAACTGGTTTCGGATTCTATTGAAAAAGCAAAAGAACTTGATTTTCTAATTCTTCAGTTCAATGCAGTTGTTGAAGATAATTTATCTGCAAGACACCTGTATGAAAAGTTAGGATTCAAACAACTTGGCGTCATTCCAAAAGGATTCAGATTAGATAATGATGAATTCGCTAATATATGTCCATATTATATTGAATTATAATATCTTATTTTTTTATGAAACAAATTTTTAACAAAAAAGTAGTAGATAATTCATTTACTTTTTAATTTTTTTGGTTCGTATTGTATTGAACAAATTTCACTAAAAGTAGTAGATAATTTGAAGTGCGTTACGCCAACAGCAACATGAAGCTGGTCAAAAAGAACCAAAAGTTGCATAATCCTGATTCACCATTGCTGATTGGGGAAGTTAATGATGGTGATGTTGTAAAAGAAGTTAGTGAACCTAGCTATATTGATGCGCAAACTAGATTATTCTAATAATTGTTTTTTAAATCCTTTTTTTTTGCTTTTATAATGGTTTTTTCATCGTATAATTATTTATTATTGTCTAAAGTAAATTTAACCAAATCATAATAACTTTATCTAGATGTCCGAATTTGTGGCATTTTTGCCACTATAACTATTAAAATATTAACGAACAAATATTTTTTCATGGCTCTTGAAGAAAAATTGTATGGCAATCAATTTGAAAGAAACATTGTGGGCAGTGCAATTAAATCCATAAGCAATAAATGGACTTTTTACATTTTAAAGGATTTGTTTTTGGGAAAAAAGCGTTTTTCACAATTTCAGGATAATCGTCCAAATTTGGATAATAAATCTCTTGCAAGATGCCTTAAATCAATGGAAAATAACAATCTAATCGAAAAAAAGATTAATAATCATGAAACTGAATATTTTTTAACTTCAAAAGGAATGAAACTAAATAAAGTATTATATGAATTGATTATTTTTGCTTTGGATACTCATGATGGAGATTTTTACACAAATGAAGAGATTATGTTCATTAAAGAAACTTATATTGATATTCTTAATTTATAATTTTGAGGCGATACAATGTCTTTTATTAAGAAATCTGGTTTAATAATTATATTGGGTTTAATTGCATGTACTGCGGTTAGTGGAGAGGATAGTATGGATGATTTAGTTAAAGTCAAAATCAATGATGAAGTATTTGATGTTAAATTGGAAAACAATTCCGCCACGCATGAATTGATTAAAGAACTGAAAAAAGGAAACGTCACAGTCAATGCATCTGAATATGGGGGTTTTGAAAAAGTAGGAGATTTAGGCTTTTCACTTCCAACAAGTGATGAAAATATAGGTACAAATCCTGGAGATCTTGTATTGTATCAGGGAGACAAAATATCTTTGTTTTACGGTTCCCATTCATGGAGCTATACAAAACTGGGTAAAATAGATAATGTTGACTCCAATAAACTAAAGGAAGTTCTGGGTTCTGGTGATGTGACTTTAGAGTTCAGTTTAAACTAATTTAATTAACAAAATATAAAAATGTGGTTATTATGGAAAATATTGAGATAACAAAAGAATGGGATAAGGTTTTTCCCAAAAGCGATAAGGTAAATCATGAAAAGGTAACATTCAAAAATAGATATGGAATCACTTTGGTTGCAGATTTATACAAACCAAAAGATTCAAAAGATAAATTGCCAGCTATTGTATGTGCAGGCCCATTCGGTGCTGTAAAGGAACAGGTCTCAGGTCTTTATGCACAAACATTGGCTGAAATGGGATTCTTGACAATAGCTTTTGATCCGTCATTTACCGGTGAAAGTTCGGGTGAGCCTCGTGACATGGCGTCCCCGGACATCAATACTGAAGATTTCCAGGCAGCAGTCGACTATCTTGTCACATCAGATGATGTTGACGGTGACAGGGTCGGAATTTGTGGAATCTGCGGATGGGGAGGAATGGCACTAAATGCAGCGTCCCTTGATACCCGTATCAAAGCAACAGTTACCTCAACAATGTATAATATGACTCGTATTAATGCAAAGGGGTATTATGATGCCGATGACAATGCTGATGCGAGATATGAAATGAAAGTGGCCCTAAACAATCAAAGAACTGAAGACTTTAAAAACGGCGAATATGCAAAAGCCGGCGGGGTCATAAAAGAAGTGACTGATGATTTGCCGCAATTTGTAAAGGATTATCATGACTTTTACATTGAGCCTTTAGGATATCATCCAAGATCTCCAGGTTCAAATGATGGATTGAATGTAATTGGATGCATGTCATTCATATCCCAGCCGATTATAGCATATTCTGATGAAATCAGAACACCAATTTTAATGATTCATGGAGAAAATGCACATTCCAGGTACTTCTCAGAAGATGAATTTGCAAAATTGACCGGGGACAACAAGGAGCTAATGATTATTCCGGATGCAGTTCACACTGATTTGTATTATAAAACTGATGTAATCCCATTTGAAAAGATTGCAGAATTTTTCAATAAAAACTTGTAGTTACTTTAAATAGTAACTATTATTTTTTTTCAAAAACAATTTTCACCATAGTATTTGACAATTTCGTTATTATTATGCAACGCCAACATGAAGCCGTCAAAAGGAACCAAGAGTTGCATAATCCTGACTTGCCCTTCTGATGGGTGATGTTAAAGAGGGGGATGTTGTAAAAGATGTTAATGAACCCAGCTATATTGATTATCAACAAAAACTATTTTAAACTAAATTATATTATTTTCCTTCTAGCCGTTTGATATCTAAAATCATTTGATCAAAGTCAGAAATGAAATTTTCATCTTGCACTACTCTGAATTTTTCGTATTTTTCAAGAACATGTTCTCGTGCTTCTTCAGCAGATATCTTACCTTTGCCAACAAGAATTGGCAGCCTTCGAAGTTTAAGGTAGTCATCCAGCAGTTCCTTCCAATCTTTCATGCCCATTGGTATTCTGTCTTCTGCGCGTGATTCGGCTAAATTCAAAAAACCTTCTACTAAACTGTTTAATCTAGATAATTCATTTTGATTTAGATAATTTTTTGATATTACTACATCACTTTGGAGTATTTTTCCATTGGGTGCTTTTTTCCAGGTTGTCAATCCCATATGAGGGTTTTCAATATCTCTTCGTGTTTCTATGAGTTCTGCTGCAGTATGGTTGCTTATTGCATATATCAGTTTGTTTTGTACTGTGGCAAAGAATTCTTTTGTGATGTCTGCATCTTTGTTATAATCAAAGCTTGTTGCATATATGTCTGTGATTTTTTGATTGAATCTTCTCTCTGAAGCCCTTATTTCTCGTATGGTTTCTAATAATTCATCAAAATAGTCTTCTGTAAATCTTCCGCCTTTTTTCAGGAGTTCCTTATCGATGACAAATCCTTTCACCATATATTCCTTTAAAATTTTACTGGCCCAACGACGAAACTGTGTTGCTTCCTTACTGTTTATTCTGTATCCTATTGATATGATTGCGTCAAGATTATACCATTTTTGGGGTCTTCCGCCTTTTTTAGAGTTTATCAACTCTGAGTTGATAAACTCATTTTGGTTTTCAAATAACTTTTTGGAGGATATGGATACTTCTTTTTCTTCTAACTCTTCATCTTCAATTATTTTTAAGAAATGCTTTGATATATTTTGTGAGCTGGTTCCAAAAATCTCTGCTACAACTTTTTGACTTGCCCATAGGGTTTCATTTCCTATTAAAAATTCGGCTTCTATATCATTCTGTTCGCTTTTGTATAGCAACTTTTCAATAAGTTTGAATTCTGGCATATTATTCCGCCTGGCTTTAATTTAAAAATTGGATAATTGTTTTTATATATGTTAATGGTTATTATATCCTCTTTTTGTAAGAGCATTTGAAAAGTAATATTTGTTAATATCTATTGACTAAAGTAGTAGATAATTCCACTACTTTTCATCCTTATCTGTTTGTATTGTATAGAACAAATTTCACTAAAAGTAGTAGATAATTTGAAGTGTGTTATGCCAACGCCAACATGAAGCTGGTCAAAAGGAACCAAAAGTTGCATAATCCTAATTCGCCTTTGCTGATTGGTGAGGTTAAAGATGGTGATGTTGTAAAGGAAGTCAATGAACCTAGTTTCATTGATTCACAACAAAAATTAATTTAGAAATGAATCATTGTTTTAGACAACCTATTGGTATGACTTTCACACCATCTGGGCGAGTATATGCAACTTCTCCTCCAGTTAAAACAGCTAAAAAACTTGGATTGTTTAGTTCATCATTTTTTTCTATTAATTTGTTGATTTTCAATAAGTTCTTTGCACCTTCATCAATTTTTTCACTACCTAATTTACATTCAATTAATGCATATCTATTATCATTCAAATGCACAACACAATCAATTTCAATATCCGAT
>NZ_JAZRHE010000028.1:0-34854 GCF_045644645.1 Methanobrevibacter sp. | reverse complement strand
ACCCAAATTAGACCCAAAAGGTCCTCCGCTTACTGGAATAATTCCATGTATCATAAAATATGTAATATTTTTCAAATGAGCGAAATCTTGTCCACCTGTGCGGTCCCCGCCAACGGCAATGCTCATTCCGATTTTGCCTCTCAGGATATTATAGTCAATTGCCTCTAAAGCTCTGGTCCTGTCCATGATGGCTGACAGGTTGCTGCTGATTCCTCCGCTTTGAATCGGAGTTGCCAGAATAATTCCATCAGCATCCAAAAGACCTTCATAGACCTGCTGCATATCGTCCTGGATAATGCACTGCTTATGCTCCAGGCAATAATCGCAATGCATGCATGGCTTGATGTCCTTTCCCATGCATGTAAATATTTCCGTGTCAAAGCCATCACCATCAAGTTTTTGAATGGCCTTTGACAGCACATATTCCGTCGTATTATTTCTTGGACTGGCACATATTCCAAACACTTTCATTTTCAAAACCTGCCTTCAATAAATAAAGTATGGTTAAAAAACTATAAAAATATTTATAATCATTAAAACAAAATATAATAATATAATAAAAGGGATAATTATGAAGATTGGGAAAGGTATTGTAAAAAAATATTCCAGAGAATATCACAGAACTTTAAAAAACGGTGAAAGGAAAAAATACACTACTGAACAAATTCAAATCACCGTGCCTAAAAATGAAGACATCTACAATAACCAAGAAGAAGTATTAATCATACCCCAAAGTGAAATTGAAACCTTTAAAAGTAGAGAGGAAGAAAGTGAATCTTTGAAAATAGCTAATTATTTGTTTATGCAGGAAGTGAAAGAATTGAGAGAATTGCTCGAGAAAAATATGAATCCATCTACTTTAGAATACGAAAAACAAATCGAAGAACTAAAAGCAAAATTAGCTGAAAAAGACAATTCATTAAATGAAATCGAATCAAAATACAACAAATTGCACGAAAACAATCTTGACAGCTTGAAAAAAGAAAACGAAAACATCAAAGACAAGCATTCAAAATTAATTATTGAAAACGAAAATCTCAAAACAAAATTTGTCAATATAAAAACCGAAAACGAAAATCTCAAAACAAAATATTCAAGTATTAAAGAAGAAAACAAAAATCTCAAAACAAAATGTTCCACCCTAAAGGAGGAACAACAAAGCATCAAAGACAGTTATGCTATAATTACCAACAAATATGATCAGCTAAAAAATGAAAATTTAAGTACAAGAACCAGTTATGCAGAGATTTATGAATTAAATGAAGGATTAGAAAAAGATTATGATTCATTACGCCTTGAATATAATGATTTAGTTGATAAATACAATGATTTGCAAGAAGAAATCTATAATATCAAATCCACCAAAAGCCATGATGAATACATAGCCAATAAAGTTAAAGAATTTATTTTAAAAAGTAGAAGTTAGAGAGTTTTATAATCATCTTGGAATTCAGGATTCCACCTTTTTAATCCTGGAATAAACATCGCAGTAATACCAGTTGCTTGAGTTTCTGGCAATCTAGGATTTTTTTCCATCATCTCTTTTGTTTTTCTTATAATCATCTCATTAAGAGTTATATCCGGTTCTGTATATTCACCATTCTGAAAACAATCAATGCAAAATTCATCATTTGGACTGCCATCTTTATTTGTTCCATAATCTTCTCTAACAATTGGCCTGCCACATGAATTACAAAATCCCATAATAAAAACTCCTTTTAAAAAAATAGAAAAATAAATTAGAAATAAATCTAATTTACTTGTTCGTCTTCATCCATTGCAAGTCTCATATTATCTGGGTCCGGTGGGAAATGTGCTAAGAAGTCTTGAGCTGATCTTCTTACATCTCTTGAACCTATAATATATCTTCCTGCAATGATAATGTCTGCACCTTTGTCGATAGCCTCTTCAACATTGTCAGGTTTGATACCGCCAGCTACTGCGACTAAACCGCCACCAATGATTTCTTTAATCTTTTTGATGTTACCCCATTCAGTCATTTCACTAATATCTTCACCTTTTTCAGCCTTATAAGTTTCTAAATCGACATTTCTGTGTAATAATACTATGTCTGGTTTTAAGTCATCTGGAATTTGAGTTAATTTTTCCTCAAAGTCAGCGACATTCATCATATCAAGGATGGAGTAGATACCTTGTTTTTGAGTTTCATGAATAGCCTTCATGATTGATTCTATTGTTCCAAGACCAGAGATAGCAACTGCATCTGCGGTTTCATCAGCAGCCATTTTAATTTCTACACGACCGACATCCAAAGTTTTTAAGTCTGCAATAATGAATGCATCAGGACGTAATTCTCTGATTTTTCCAACAACTCCAACACCGAATTTTTTAACGAGCGGAGTTCCAGCTTCGAGAAGCACTCTTTCCTTATCAGGCAAATCATTAATGATTTTTGCCATTGCATCCAAATTATCTAAGTCAAGTGCAACCTGTAAGTATGGTGGAGACCAAAGTTTTTGAACTCTGAATCCCATAATAGGGTGAGTTCCACGATCTTTTTCTGCGAGTACTTTGTCGATTGATGGGTATCCTTCCATTGCCCTTCTAATAGCTAATTTTGTTGCGCCATAGTTGTATTGATAGATTTTTCTGAAATCTTTTGCAGAAGGGTCGATGAATACGCTGACATTGATAACGATATCTTCTACAATGTCTTTTGGAATATATCCATCTTGTACTGCATCAGCTACTGCTCTTGCAACAGCTGTTTGCGCAGGTCCAAATATTTTACTAGCGTCGTCTAAATCACCAACAGTTACTTTAGGAATAATTAAAGTAGCTGGTTTTGTCATTAAGTTTGGTCTAATTACACTTGTTAAAGGAGTGTGTCCAACAGATAAATTGGATAATCCATTAGCAAAAGCTTGACCAACAGGGCCGAATTTATCACCAATTAATAAATCAACGTGAGCTAATTCAGGTCCATCTCCAATAAGAGCTTCTCCTATTCTGTACATTGGGTTCATTAAATTTCCTCCGTTATATAATAACATTTTATAATATGTTTCTATTTGTAAATATAATTATTGGAAGTTTATTCTTCTTGAAATATCCTTAGGTAAAGGCAGTTTTCTGAAAGGTTTTCCTTCGCATTTCTCATTGATTGCATCAATTAATTCGTCTGCTGTCATTTCAACCTTTTTGCCGGTTTCACGTACGGTCACTTGGAACTTGCCGGTCTCCATTTCCTTATCGCCTACAACAAAAATGTATGGGATCCATTCCTTGGATGCATTTCTGATTTTCTTGCCGACACTTTCATCCCTGTCATCAATGTCCACACGGATATTGGAAGCATTAATCTTATCATAGAGTTCATTTGCAAATTCCTTGTGTGATTCTCCGACAGTTAGAATCCTTGCCTGAATTGGACTTAACCAGGTCGGCAGCATTGGAGAACGTTCATTGATTTCGATTGCGGTTTTCTCAAGCATTGCACATAAAACCCTTTCAATACTTCCGGTCGGTGAAGTGTGTAAGATTGTAGGATTATGCTGTTCGCCATCTTCTCCAAGGTAGGTAATGTCAAATCTTTTACCGCTTTCAACGTCAATTTGAACTGTTGGGTTTTCGATCGGACGGCCTAAAGCATCGATGTTCGCTAAATCTATTTTACATACCCAGTAGTGATGTCTTTCAGGCAATATTTCTAAAAGAATTGGTTTTCCAAATTTACCTGCAATTTCATACATCCATTCCTCATTTTCTTCAAAGAAGTCCTGGGTTGCTCTGAAAATCACTTCAAAGTCAAGGTCCAAATCCTTACCAGTTTGCATACACATGTCAGTCTGTTGAGAGAATTCCTCTAAAGAGGACTGTACATCACAGCAGAATGAGTGACAGTCAGGCATGGTGAAAGCTCTTAATCTTTTAAGACCAACAACTTCTCCTTTTTTCTCAAAACGGAAACTGTATCTGGTTAATTCAAAAATTTTAGCAGGGAAATTTTTCCATGTCAAATATGAATCAGACATTAATCTGAATGCGCCAAAACAAGCCGCAAATCTAAGCATTAAATTCTTTTTGGTGTCAGTTCTGTATTGTCTTTCACCGAATTTATAGGCATGTTCATAAATTGCCTGGTTGTCCAAATCATAGAAGATTGGAGTTTCAACAGGCATTGCTCCGCGTTCTACAGTTAAATCATAAACATAATCGGCAAGCAAATCCCTGATTAATTTTCCTTTCGGATACCATCTGAGGTTTCCTACATCTGAAGCCGGCTCATAATCACAGATTTCCTTTTCCCTCATCAATTTGACGTGTGGAGGTTCACCCTCATCGGATGCTCCTTGTCCAAGTTCATAATCAACAAGCTGTTTGAAAGCCTTGTTTTCAAATTTGAAGTCATCTATTTGAGTGATTTTGTCCCCTTCAAGAATTTGCCAGGTTGAAGGTTTCCTTTCAACTTTTTCATCCTCTGCATCTGCAGTGATGGTTCTTGAAAGCTCACTTAATGGGTGGCCCTTACAGGAAATTTCAAATGCCTTATACCATCCGAAAGGCACTCTCTTAACGTTCAAATCTTCAGCGAGCAAAGCTTCCTCAGCATCCTTTAAAATTTGAATTGCAACTTTTGGAGAACCTAATGATGAAGATAAGTGAGCATATGGATACAATACAATATTCTCAGCTTTGACTTGTTCATTAGTTTTAACGACTTCACCAACTAAATTCTTAACAATACCTTCCGGATTATTTTCATCTTCTTTTTCAACACTTGTAAACACTACTAAAGAGTCATCGAAAGCACCTTCCATTTTAGCTTCCTCAATTTCTTCAGCAACAGGTGTCTTATTCTTTACATTGTAATTTAAATAATCAGAATGGATTAGTAAAATTCTCATTTAATCACCATATATTATGATTTAACTTATATGTTTAATATTATTTAAAATGATTTATATGCAAAAATTGTTATATAACAAAGTTCAAATTAGCTATTATGAGAATCATTTTAGCGGGGACCGGTAGTGCTGTTGGAAAAACAACAATATCTACTGGAATTATGAAAGCCTTAAGTGAAAAATACAATGTTCAGCCATTTAAAGTTGGACCGGACTATATCGACCCATCATATCATACATTAGCCACAGGCAATGTATCAAGAAACTTGGATTCGTTCTTTATGGAATCCGGGCAGGTTAGAGATTCCTATCTGAAGGCCATGGATGGAAAAGATATAGCTGTAATTGAAGGTGTTCGCGGCCTTTATGAAGGAATTGACTCTGTAAATGATATCGGAAGTACTGCTTCAATAGCCAAATCTCTAAAAGCACCGGTAATATTAATCATCAATTCCAGAAGTCTGGTTAAAAGTGCCGCTGCTTTGGTTTTAGGCTTTAAAGCTTTAGACCCGGAAATAAATATTGCCGGAGTTATACTGAACAAAGTTAAAAACAAAGCACACTATGAAAAAACCAAAAGATCTATCGAAGAGATTACAAAAACAGAAGTAATAGGCGGAATAATACGTGATGATTCCATATCTATTGAAGAAAGACACTTAGGTCTTGTTCCTGCCCGTGAAAAAGAAAATTCTCTAAAATATATTGATATTTGGTCTAATGTAATAAAAGATTCAATTGGCTTGGACAGATTAGTGGAAATTGCCCGCGAAGCTCCAAAAATTACATCAGAGATTGTTCCGATTTGGAATAAGATAAATAGACAAAGGGTTAAAATTGGAGTGGCATATGATGAGGTATTCAATTTCTATTATAAGGAGAATATTGAATCATTAGAAGCGAACAATGCTAAAATTGAATATTTTTCACCGTTAAACGATGAAGGCCTGCCTGATATTGATGGGTTATACATCGGCGGGGGGTATCCTGAACTCTTTTCAAAAGAACTTAGTGCAAATGAAAAAATGCTTAAAGATATCAAGACTTTCCACCTTGAAGATAGGCCTATTTTTGCGGAATGTGGTGGTTTAATGTATCTTATGAATTCCATCCATGAAGACAAAGTTGTTAATGTATATCCTTACAAATCAATTTTAACAGATAGAGTCCAAGCATTAAAATACACAATTGCAGAAGTTACCGAAGACAATATCATCTCTAAAAAAGGTGAAAAATTCCATGGTCATGAATTCCACTATTCAAAAGTTTTAGTTGATGAAACAAACATTAAGCATAAATTAGCATTTAATGTTCTAAGAGGAAAAGGTTCATATAATAATCAAGACGGATTTATGCAAAGAAACACCCTTGCAAGCTATGTACACACCCATGTGGCGGCAATGCCTAATTTTGGAGGAAATCTGGCCATTTCCTCATATGAACTTGGTGGATAAAATGAAACTGGAAAAACTTGATTTCTTTCAACCGTTTTTGGTAGTTGTCGCAATACTTGTATTTTTAGCAATGGGTTATGTTGGATCATTTAATTACAGATTTGAAGACCCGCTGAAAGCAGAAGTCATATTGACAATTCTTTTTTCATGCTTAATTTTCACAGCCGGCATCATTGCAGTCAAACGCAAAGTAAGTGTTGAAAAAACAAAAGAACTCAATTTTTTATCAGAAAAGTTACTGCTTATATTGGTAATAGTTGCTTTAATTTTACAAACCCTTAATATGGTATTCCTTGGAGGTATTCCACTTTTTAATAGTGTTTTAAAATCTAATGCAACCACAAATATCTGGAGAATAGCTTATCCGCTATTTTTAATAATGATGAATTTGCTGCTTGCAAAGTATTATGACAAAAAATACCTATTGCTGGTTGTTCTTGGAGCTCTGATTTTTGGTTTGAATGGATACAGAACATCGGTTCTCGGAATTTTGGGAAGCTCATTTATAACACTTTATTACCTTAAAAAAATATCTAGAAAATTAGGCATCGTATTTATAGCCATAATATTTATTGGACTGCTCGGTGTTGGATATATTGCATCCCAATCAATAGCCAACCAACATTGGACTTTAAACCCTATCGAACTTGTTTTTTACAGAGCGGCATTCACATTAGAAGTATTTGAAAAAATCATTCCACTGGGCGGAACTACACATGGACATATATTAAGTATGATTTTTTCATCAGGAAGTCCCAGAACATTTATTGGAAATTATGTCCTTCACTATGACGTATGTCTAACATCAACCCTGTTTGGACCTGTTTATCTTGATTTTGGATTGATTGGACTGACAATACAAATGCTGTTCATGGGAGCATTCTTACAATTAGTCCACAAATTAAAAAAAGGAATTGGAGTAGGGATTTACTCCATCATAATGACACACACATTGATATGGATAGAAACCGGACCCACAGACATAATGATTTGGTTTTTATATCTCTTAGGATTAATTTTAATAATAATCAATCATAATTATATTAGATTAAACAAAAATCAATATAATTAAGATTACTAATGAAATGAAGAATATGAATGTTCCTTTGATTAGGAAATTACTATTTCTTTCAGTGTATAATGACAAACCATAAGACAATACCAATGCAACGACCATTTCAATTAATCCTACGATTCCTGCATTTATGTGTAAAATGTTGCCTCCGAAAACGGCAAGGAAATAGGAAACACATACAACCATTATAATCATTACTATAGGATTGCTAATCAATTTGAACAATACAGGATTAGAAAATGAAGGTTTTTGGTCATAATCATATAATGTAGTAGGATTTCTACTGCCAATATTATTTTTAATAGAACTGCCCTTATTCAATAAAGATGAAATTCCAAGACCATTATTTCTGTCTTCACCAATTTGCCGGTATAATGTATTTTTATAAACATTAGGGTTTTGATCTCTTCTTTGCATTAAATATTCCATATCGGATTCATCGTATGTATACTCATCTTCGATGTAGGCTGATGCCCCTCCGTCATATGGAGTATTATCCAAAGTGGTTTGGGAAGTTTTATCCTGATACTTTTTAGCAAGTTCAATTAAGTTATTCCTGTCTACTAATTTAATATTTTTTCTAAGTGCATAATTAGTTGCTTGGTTTGAGAAATATGAAGAAGAAACGATAGTTACTTTAGAAGCTTTGAGACTTTCACCAACTTCTTCCATCTCCTTTAAAACATCAACTCCAATTTCAAAATTCTTGTCATAATTTTTACACGCCACAACAACTCCAAAATCCCCTATTGTAGTTGGTAATATAGCATATATATCTATGACTTTCTGAGAGGTTTTAAAATTCTTATAAACCTTGAAACCAGAGTCCTCCATTACTTTAGCTATAAAATTAATAAGTTGTGGTTTTTCCAATTTTCCACCCGCATGTGTTTTTTAAAAAAAATTACTAATATATTTTATACATTAAATTATTATTAAAGTTTATCATATAATGCCAAAAATATAAAATTATTTTAAGAAGGTAATACTTTAATAATTATATGAAAGCATTAATAAGTAATGACGATGGCATAACCGCTTCAGGCATTTTTGCTGCTAAAAAAGCGGTTGAAAACTTATGTGATACTTGTATAGTAGCACCTGAAATACAACAAAGCGGCATAGGTCATGCATTAACTTTATTTGAACCATTAAGAGTAAACGAATACACATTAAAAGATGGCAGTGTTGGATATGGTGTAAGCGGAACACCAACAGATGCGGTAACCCTCGGATTATTTGAAATTCTTGATGAAACACCAGACATCATGATATCCGGAATAAATACAGGTTTTAATATTGGACAAGCTGAATTGACAACATCCGGAACACTTGGTGCAGCAATTGAAGCTGCAAGTTTTGGAATACCGACAATAGCCATTTCACTGGAAGTGGACAGGGACGACATTAAATTTGAAAATGGTGAAATAGAAATAGATTTCGATTTTGCGGGAAAAATGTTAAAAAAATTAGCTGAAATTGTATTGAGAAAAGGCTTGCCTGATGGAATCGACTTATTGAATGTTAATATCCCTGCAAACCCGATTAATGAAGAGTTTGAAGTGGCAAAATTAGGAAAAAGGATGTACACACCAATAATTCATAAACGTCGGGATCCTCGTGGAAAACCATATTACTGGATTGGTGGCGAACCATATGATTCAGATGTTCCCGGAAGTGATGGTTATGAATTACGAAAAGCTCATAAAACTACTGTAACACCCTTAAAAATAGATTTAACTAGTGATATCAGTTCATTAAAAGAATGGTTGAAATAAATCACTTATAAATTCAAATCTTTAAGTATTTTATCTCTTTCTTCACGAAGTTCGTTTAAAATTTTTTCATCGTCGCATCCATCTTTTTTTAACTGTTCAATAGTCCTAGTAATAGCTTCTAAATTTTCTTCTAATTGATTAATTGCCATAGTATATATTATCAACATTAAAGTATTTAAAGTTGAAACTTCAAAATAGAAATAGAATTTATAATCACGGATTTGAGATAATGAGTTTTGATAAAGATTATGTAAACAAACTTTTTACACAATTTAAGAATAAATATGTAACTGTAGATTTAAGAGGCAACTACCAAAGTGAAGGAAAAGTAATAGCTATCGATAATTACTTAAATCTTGTCCTTGAAAATGAGAATGGTCTTGAAACTATAAAAGGCGGAAATATTATTTTCATTAGCTTAAAAGAAGATTAGATATTAACTTCAATACCTAATATTTCTTTTTTACCATTATAAACATCCATTGCTATTTGTGCAGCACCAATTGCACCTGATTCCTTAGAAATTACCTTTAAAGGATACTTGTTTTTGAAATATTTGTTTATTTCATCCTCAAAGTTAAATGGCTCTTTTGCACTTCCAACAGAACCTGTTAAAACAATCCCTTCAATTTCATTGCTGCAAACCACATCCAATCCGGCAATTTCCATCGCCACAGTCATGATTAATGTATCAATAGCTAATCTAGCCTTTTCATCGCCATTTTTGTAGTTTTCTAAAAGCTGATCCTTCATATTGGCTACTTTACCATCAATTCCAGCAATTTTAATAGCACCTGCATGTGAAAAACAATCGTTTGCCGATGCATTGTTTTCATCAATGTCCCTAATCATTTCCAAATCAAGAGGTCCATGAACGATGCCCATGGCTCCTAAGCAGGCATCTATTGCACCCTTAATCTTACCACCTTCAATTAAGATATCCACACTATTTGATGAAATGTCCGCTACAATAAAATTACTCCAGCCAGTTTCCTTAACAGCATTATAGGAAATACTAACTTTTTCAGGGCTTGCTTGATGTGAATAAGCAGCTCTAAACAATTTATCTAAAGAGCAAGAATCCTTATGAAGACCGGGAATCATTATGGATGGAATATCCAACTCCTGCAATTCAGAAAATACTGATGTTCCACCACCAGTGACCTTACCGGCGCCGTTAATAGATAAAATCCCTCTATCCTTAACTTTTTCAGTTGGTAAAATTTTATTTATTCCATCGCCCATTGCATAAGTAATTGCCATTAGCTTTACAGAATTTAAGTCAATGCGTTGGTTTAATTCCTCTGTAACAGAGACCAAACCTTTCTTACTTTCCTCTCTGCCAATTTTAAAAACATCAATAATTTCGCCCAAATCGGATAAAATGCAAAAAGAGATTCCAGTAGTTCCATGGTCCATACCAATAAATACCACGATTACCACACTATATGAATTAAATAAATAAAAAAATAGTAAATGGATTAAAAAGACCTAATCGTCTTTTTGTAATCCACAAGCTTTTCTTAATCTTTCACCAACAACTTCGATTTCTTTTTGCCCTTCAGCCGCTCTCATTTCTTTTAAGTTAGCTCCGTCGGTAGCGTTTTCATCAGCCCATTGTTTTTTGAAAGTCCCGTCTTGGATTTCTTTTAAAACTGCTTTCATACCGTCTTTAGCTTCTTGAGTAATAACCCTATTACCTCTAGTCAAACCACCGTATTCAGCAGTGTTACTTACATCTCTCCACATTCCGGCAAAACCCTTTTCGTAAATTAAATCTACAATAAGTTTTACTTCGTGACAGGTTTCAAAGTAAGCAATTTCAGGCTGGTAACCTGCTTCAACTAAAGTAGTGAATCCGGCATTGATTAATTCTGTGATTCCACCGCATAAAACTGTTTGTTCACCGAACAAGTCTGTTTCAGTTTCTTCTTGGAAAGTAGTTTCCAAAACACCGGCCTTGGTTAATCCACATGCTTTTGCCATAGCCAATGCAATTTGCATTGCATCGCCGGTTGCATCTTGTTCGATAGCTACTAAACCAGGGATACCGAAACCTTCTTCATAAGTTCTTCTTACCATGGATCCAGGTCCTTTTGGTGCAAACATTACGATGTTTACATCCTCACCAGGTTTAATTAATCCAAAGTGTATGTTGTAACCATGAGAGAATGAAATAGTGTTTCCGGCTTCAACATATGGTGCAATCTGTTCGTTGTATACCCTTTCTTGGATTTCATCAGGAAGCAATATGTGAATGATATCCGCTTCTTTTGCTGCATCTTCGATAGTTTTAACAGTCATGCCATCTTCTTGAACTAAATTCCAAGAACTTCCATTTTCTCTTACACCAACAATAACATTTGCTCCACTATCAGCCATGTTTCTAGATTGCGCTCTTCCTTGAGAACCATAACCAATTACGGCAATGGTTTTACCTTCAAGAGCATCTGTATTTACATCATCGTCGTAATACATTTTCATTTAAAATCATCTCTTGATTTTTAATTAAATAATAAAAATTTTAGATATCTAAATAAAATATCATTTAGTTATTTATATGTTTCAATGTTTATAAACATATCTTAAAAAAAATAATAAAGAAAATAGATGATTAATAACCATCTACTAAAACTTTCAACTCACCAGTTACAATATCGATTATAAGGCCATGTACCGGCACATCAGGGATTAACGGATGATTCTTGATTTTTTCTACGACGTTTTTAACATTTTCTTCTTCGTCTTCAAATCCACCAATCCATTCAGCCAAATCATATTTAGCAATGTCTTCTTCAGCAATGCCACGAGCAAGCATTTTTTCCTTTAAAGCCTCGGCATCTGCACCAGCCATACCGCATTCTGTGTGACCTACAACCAATACCTCTTCACAACCTAAATTGTAAAGAGCTGCTCCGATAGATCTGATTGCATCTTCACCAACAATTGAGTTTCCAGCATTTCTAACTATTTTTGCATCTCCTCTTTCAAGTCCTAAAGCCGGTTCAAAAAAGTCAATTAATCTGCAATCCATACATGTTAAGATTGCTAACTTTTTTTGAGCATGGTGAGACATTTCTTTGCCTTCAAAATTTTCAACAAACTTTTTATTATCTTCTAAAACATTCTCTAATATTGTCATTTTATACTCCCCTAGCCATAGCTGTGAGACCTGTACGGGCAATTTTTTTAATCCCATAATTCTCTAATAAAGATATAAATGCATTGATTTTTTTCTTATCCCCAGTCAGCTCAATTAATAATGTTTCTTCTGTAACATCAAGAATTTTTGCTCTGAAAATATTAGAATATTGCATTATTTCAGCTCTTGCTTTTGCATTAGGAATATTAACCTTAACAAGGCATAATTCCCTTTTAACAGCATTTTTAGTAATATCTTTAATCTTGATAACATCAACTAATTTGTTTAGTTGTTTAGTGACCTGTTCCAAACCTTTTTTATCTGCATGAACAGAGATAACCATGCGAGACAGCCCTTCAACTTCAGAGTTTCCAACGGTGATGCTGTCAATGTTAAATCCCCTTCTGTTGAATAATCCCGCTACCTTTTGTAAAACACCTGGTTTATCTTCAACTAATGTGGAAATAATATGGTATTCTAAATCCATTTAAATCACATCCTTTTCAAGTTTATACTCACCAATCATTTCATTAATTCCTGCTCCTGGAGGAAGCATAGGCAACGATTCTTCTGAATCAACTACAACATTTAATAAAATCGGTTCATTATCTTTTATTGCACTGGATAAAGCTTCTTTAGTTTCACCAGGTTCTGTAATTTTAACTGCATTTACTCCAAAACTTTCAGCCAATTTAACAAAGTCCGGACTATTGCCAATCAAAGTTTGAGAGTGCCTTTCATCATACAATAAACTTTGCCATTGATAAACCATTCCTAAGGTCCTATTCTCTAATACAACAGCAATGACCGGTATATCATACTCGCGAACGGTAGCCAATTCCTGACAGACCATTAAGAATCCGCCATCCCCATTAATAGAAACGACAGGGTCATCTGGACAAGCTACTTTAGCACCAATGGCTGAAGGGAATCCGAATCCCATAGTTCCAAGACCGCCGGATGATATGAATTTACGTGGTTTTTGAGTATTGTAGAAATGTGCTGCCCACATCTGATTCTGACCCACATCAGTTGTCAATATTGAATCTGGAGTTAATACTTCTGAAATTTCTTTTATAACGCTTTGCGGTTTTAATGGAACATCATCATAAGTAACTCTAGGAAGCAACTCTTGTTTTTTCTGTTTAATCATATCTGCCCATGATTTAACATCATCAGATACCTCATAATCTCCCAAAAGCTTATTCAATGAAGACAATATATTTTTTGCATCTCCTACAATCGGCAAATCAACATCCACATTCTTGCCGATTTCTGCCGGATCAATATCAATATGAATGACTTTTGTATCTGGAACAAAACTGTCCAATCTTCCGGTTGTTCTGTCTGAGAATCTAATACCAATTGCAATTAGCAAATCAGCATCGTTAATATAATCGTTTGAAACTTTCCTTCCATGCATGCCAAGCATGCCTAATGCCAAATCACTAGTTTCATCAATAGCCCCTTTACCTAAAAGTGAAGTCATCACTGGAGCATCAATTGTGTCTGAAAGTTTTTTAAGCTCACAACATGCATTGGAAATAATAACACCAGCACCAGCCAATATCATGGGTTTTTTAGCATCTTTTATCAAATCACGAGCTTTTTTAATTTGTCTGATATTGCCTTTAATTGTAGGGTTATAGCCTGGAGTATCGATTAAAGAATCATCAAATTTGGACAGTTCACCTTCCTGAACTTCTTTCGGAACATCGATTAAGACAGGTCCGGGCCTTCCGCTTCTAGCTATTTCATAGCTAGATTTAATCATTGAAGGTATTAAATCTGGATCTTTAGGCTGAAAACTATGTTTTGTAATGGGCATTGTAATTCCAATAATATCCGCTTCCTGAAAAGCGTCGTTACCAATTAAATGAGTGGGAACTTGTCCAGTAATAGCCATGATTGGAGAAGAATCCATATATGCAGTAGCAATACCAGTGACCAAGTTGGTTGCACCAGGACCTGAAGTTGCCACACACACACCAACTTTACCAGAAGCCCTTGCATATCCATCTGCTGCATGAGCTGCGCATTGTTCGTGCCTTACTAATATATGCTCCATATCTGAGTCATATAACATATCGTAAAATGGTATGGTTTGTCCGCCAGGATAACCAAATATTGTTTTTACCCCCATGTTTTTGAGGGATTCAATTATCGCTTCTCCGCCTCTCATTGTAATAACCTTTTTATATATTATACAATAACTTATGAATACAAAAATATATATAATTATTGAAAATATACTTAATGTACTAAACTTGTGTCGATAGTATGGAATTAACAAAATATATATGTCATAGAAAACCGGAGAGAAGTTTCTTTATCAAAGGCCACCAGTTCCCAGTTTGTGCCAGGTGTACCGGTTTTTACACCGGTTTGATTGTGTTTTTGATTTGGAATCACTTCTTCAAGATTAATTATGGCATCAACACCCTGATAATCTCAATCATGTTAATGATACCAGTGGCAATTGACGGGTTTACACAATATTTTGGTCCAAGAGAAAGCACAAACACATTAAGATTCATAACAGGTTTTGTCGGTGGAATCGGTTTAATAATATTTTTAAAAATAGTTATTAGGGGGATTTTAAATGTTTTGCTATAATTGCGGGGAAGAAAATCCGGATGAAGCTAAATACTGCAAGAATTGCGGTGCCCCATTAAGAAAAGAAGAGGTAGTGAAAAAAGTTGAAATTGTTGAAGCACCCGGCTATCAGCAAAATAATAGTCAACAACAAACCACTACAACATCAAATAATAAAGGCGGTAATGACTGGTTAGCTTGTTGTTTTTGTATAATTGTAATTTTTATTGTATTTGCAATATTCGGATCATTTTAAATAATAATACAAAACAGCCTTTTGAGCATGCATCCTATTTTCAGCCTCATCATAAACTACGGAATTAGGACCGTCAATAACATCTGCTGTAACCTCTTGACCTCTAATTGCAGGCAGGCAATGCATGAAAATAGCCCCATCATTAGCTATACTCATCAAATCAGAATTGACTTGGAAAGGAGACAAGTCCATCTCCCTTTGTTTTGCTTCAGCTTCATCACCCATACTTACCCAAACGTCAGTATAGACTACATCAACATTATCCAAAGCGACATTAATATCATCACTGACAATAATTTCAGTGTTGTTTTCACTGGCAAATTCCTGAGCAGTTTTTAAAATTTCCTCGTTAGGTTCATAACCTTTAGGACAGGCAACGGACATGTCCATTCCTAAAAGTGGAGCAATTAATAAAAGGGAATTACAGACATTATTTCCATCACCAGCAAAGCAGATTTTTTTACCTTCCCAGTCACCCAAATGTTCTTTGATTGTTAACATGTCGGCAAGTGCTTGGCAGGGATGTTCCAAATTAGTTAATCCGCTAATAACAGGGACATCTGAATATTTAGCTAGCTCAACAACATCATCATGTTCAATCGCACGAATCATTATTCCATCAACGAAACGGCTTAAAACTTTTGCGGTGTCTGAAATTGGCTCTCCTCTACCCATTTGCAAGTCATTAGAAGACAAAAAGATTGCCCTTCCGCCTAATTGATACATTCCAACATCGAAAGAAACCCTAGTTCTTGTTGATGACTTCTGGAAAATCATTGCTAATGTCTTACCTTCCAGAGGTTTTTCTTCCATCTCACCCGCTTTAATTCTACTAGCCAAATCAAGGATATATTTCACATCCTCCTTAATATCACAAACAGATAATAAACTGCTCATTAAAAATTCCCCTCATATTATTATAAAAAAAGATATATGTTAAGTATACATATTAAATGTTTCTATGATTTCATTTTATATTTAATGTCTCTTAATGTGGATATTATAGGAACAAGCAGGAAAAGGTAAATGAACCTTCGTGAGATATTGAAGTCTAGGAGATTTACAATAACCGTTAATCCCATAATGATTAAAAATGTATGATGCACATATTTCTTCTCTTTTTTTGAAGGATGATTTTCTAGGAAATCTCTTTTGCTGGTATAATCATACAATAAAAGGAATGCCAATATTGTCAACAGGATATTAATTCCAAATATGACCTCAGACAAAAAGAAATGCGAATAATTCCCAATCAGTGAAGTGGAAAATGGAATGAATGAGATGCAAATCAAATAGAAGATATTAAGCCACAAAACTGGAAAATTGACCTTATTCAGTTTTATGAACTCATGATGGTAAACCCAAAATGAGCTTATCAATACAAAACTAACTATTGTCACTCCAATTGTAGGGGCTAAAGATGTGAAAAACGATAAAAATGTAGAATAATCTGTAATCTGCAATTCCGGAAGCGCAATACCAAATACTAAAAGTGTCATCACCATCCCGAATATTCCATCGGTGAGCCCTACCAAACGACTAGGGTCTATGTTAAGATCCTTTTCTAAAGCATCCTTAAAGCTTAAATTATTTTTTAAATCTTTATTTTTAGTTTTTTCCTCTTTTTTTGGAATTTTAGAAGAAAAATATGATTCAAAATTTCCTAACTTTTCTAATTCCTCATCAGATTCTGTATTGTCTTTTAAAATAATGATTTTTTCCTGAATATCTTCCCTTATCTTTTCCAACTCATCAGGATTAGTCTCATTCATAATATCAAAAAAAAGAAATAAAAGAAATTTAGTTTAAAATTTCTTTCATGTGTTCAACACGTTTGTTAACAAGTTCTGTTGTACCGACATCCCTTCTGTGGTAAACATTACCCTTAACAAATTCACATGCCTTTTCAGCTATTTTTTCAGCCTCTTCAATGGATTTGCCACCAGCTACAATACCCAATGCCCTTGAACCTGACAAGTGAATTCCATCATCTTCCTGGCTTACTGCCGCATAGAACACTTTAGCACCCAAATCCTCGATAGCTTCCTCATCTATTTCAATCAATTCGCCTGCATATTCTGTTTCTGGATATCCGTCAGGCACAATGTATTTACATACGCTGGCTTTGTCTTCAAATTCCACCTTATCCAAAGTGCCATCAACAATAGCTTGACATACATCGACTAATGGAGTTTTTAAAAGTGGCAACACATTCATTGCTTCAGGGTCTCCAAATCTTGCATTGTATTCAATGAGTCTTGGTCCATCAGCGGTCAGCATGAACTGACCATACAGAATCCCTTTGTATGGTTCTGCTTCCTCAGCAATAGCCTTCAAAGTTGCTTGCATGATTTCTACAGCCTTATCATAATCCTCTTGAGTTAAGAATGGCAACAATCCACCAACATCAGAGTATGAACCCATACCTCCAGTAATAGCACCAACATCCCCTTCAAATGCATGAGGATGGTCCTGTGCTGCAGGCATTGGAGCCAAATGTTCCCCATCACAGAATGCCTGAATGGTGAATTCTTCTCCAATCAATCTCTCTTCAATAATCACTTGAGCAAAACCACCCATTTCATTATCAATGACTTCACATGAGTATTCCTTTGCTTCCTCATTGTCTTTTAAGTGGTCACCTACAATCTTAACTCCCTTACCGCCAGTTAATCCTACCGGTTTTACTACAACATCCCTATCGAATTCATCCAGGAATTTAGAGACATCTTCAGAGTTATCAAATACTTTATAAACAAGTGATCCTTCGATTTCATAATCTTCAAAAAGCTTTCTCATAAATGACTTATCAGTTTCGATTCTTGCCGCACTTTGGGTCGGTCCGACACATTTGATTCCATTTTTTTGAAGCTCATCGACAATTCCTTTTCCAAGTGGAGCTTCAGGACCGATAAATGCAATTTCAATATCATTTTCAACAGCAAATTCCGCTACCTTTTCTACTTCCCCTTCATCACCTTGCTTAAATTCTGCAATTTTAGACATTCCAGGGTTAATTTTACTCATGTAGCAGTATAATTCAACATCATCTTTTAGGGCATCAGCAATAGCATGTTCACGAGCACCAGTTCCAACTACTAAAACTTTCATAATCGAGTCTCCTATTAGTTTAAACTATATCCTTAAAAATATTTAACATTAACTTTATATACTGACACTTGCATATACAAGAGTATAATTGCATATGCAAGATTGAGGTAAATTATGGAAAAGAATGAAAATATTGAAATGATTACAGGAGACCCCAAAAAGGCCATTAACAAGTTGGCCCTACCCATTATAGCAAGTATGTTCCTAATATTTGCAAACAACATTATCGACAGTATCTGGGTAGCGGGACTAGGTGCAGAACCGCTTGCGGCTTTGGGATATATTACACCATTATTCATGATTATTGTTGGATTCGGAAATGGTCTTGGAGCCGGCGGCAATTCATTGATTTCAAGATACATTGGAGCGGAAGACAGGGCTTCAGCAAACAATGCGGCAATACACAACCTTATCCTAAGTATTATCGTGTCCATTATAATTTCAATCATCTTTGTTATTCTAATGGAACCGATGCTCAACATGATGGGCGCAAGCAGCGTCATAAACTACGCAACAGACTATGGATTTATCATATTTTCATGTACATTTGCGCTTTTAATACCTCCAATAGTGGGAGGAGCATTCAGAGCGGAAGGGGACATCAAACGTGCTACAGTACCGATTGCACTTGCGGCAATAATCAACATGATTCTAGACCCTATTTTCATCTACACGTTAGGAATGGGAATAAAAGGGGCTGCATGGGCAACAGTGCTGGGACCCCTCATAAGTTTGGGATTAATGTTTTATTGGATTTTTGTTAAAAAGGACACCTATCTTTCATATAACCTTAAAGACTTCCATAATGACCTCATAATGTATAAGGACATTTTAGTTGTAGGTATTCCCGCCAGTTTGGAACAGCTGGTATTATCAGTCCTGACAATATTCATAAATTATATGCTCACAATTGTGTCCGGGCCAACATCAGTAGCAGTTTATACCGCAGGATGGAGAATAGTAAATATCGGAATGCTTCCGGCAATTGGAGTTGGAACTGCAGCAATATCAGTGGCAGGAGTTGCATTTGGTGCGAGAAAATATGAAAACTTGAGGGTTACTGCAAGATATAGCGTGAAGGTAGCATTAATAGCTTCAATTATCGTGTGTATTATTTTGAATGTGTTTGCAAACCAAATCGCATTTATCTTCTCATATTCACAAAGCAGTGCACAATTGGAACCCCTAATAGCAAGTTTCCTGCAGATAATGTGCCTATTCATATTATATGTTCCATTTGGAGCCAGTGCAGGTAATGTTTTCCAGGGTGTCGGAAAGGGAACAATATCATTCATATTAACTGCATTCCGGGAATTCATACTAGTGTTGATATTCGCATATCTCTTAGGATTCACCTTTAACATGGGTGAGTTTGGAATATATTGTGGAATGCTTCTCGGAGGAGGAATAGGATCCCTCATATGTTATGCATGCATCGAACTTTACATCAACAAATTAATCAGGAGCAAAAACAATGCAGTTTGATGAAAATATTCCAACAGCACCATTTGTTTCTATAATTTATAGAGAGCATGCCAAATACATCAACGAAATTGTAAAAGAGGATGATTTAAGCTTTGGCCTCCATCCACTTTTAATTAAAATATATAGAAATGAAGGAATCAGTCAAGAGCAATTAGCTCATGATTTTCATTTAAACGAAAGCACAATAACAAGAAACCTTAAAAAACTTGAAGAAAAGGGATTCATTGAAAGAATCAAGGATAAAAGAAAAAAAATAATTAAAGTAACGCCGAAAGGCAAAAAAACCGCCAAAAAGATTATGGATTATGATGAAGAATGGGATGAAAAAATCAAAGAAAGCTTAACCGATGAAGAGTATGATAATTTTTTAGAAACACTTAGAAAGATCAGCGAGGGGTTAATATGAACCGAACAATTGAAGACTTAAAAACCAGAAGAAGCATCAGGAAATTCAAAGACGAACAAATCTCAAAAGAAGATTTAAAAATAATTTTGGAAACTGGAACTTATGCTCCAACAGGAAGAGGCGCGCAATCACCTAAAATTGTCGTTATACAGGATGAAGAAAAAATTAAAGAACTATCCGCTTGGAATAGAAGCTTTTTCCCAGTACCTGTTCCGGAAGATATGGACCCATTTTATGGTGCTAAAACACTTTTAATTGTACTGGCAAACAGTGAAATGCCAACATATGTTGAAGATGGTTCTAGCGTGTTGACAGTTCTAGTTAATGCCGCCCATGCGGTTGGAGTTGGATCTTGCTGGATTCACAGAGCTCGTGATGAGTTTAGCAGTGAAAAAGGAAAAGCATTATTAAAAGAATGGGGAATTCCAGAAACTTACGAAGGAATCGGGCATGTGGCTTTGGGATATCCTGATATGGAAGCGCCTGAACCGTTGCCTAGAAAAGAAGATTACATCCACTTTGTGGATTAAAAAAAGAAATTAAAAGATGAGTTAAAATTACTCATCTACATTTTTTCAGGTGCTGATACACCCAAAATATCTAAAGCATTCTTAATGGTTGTTTTAGCCCTATCAACCAAAATAAGCCTTGTATCTTCAACATCAGAACCAATTACCTGTTCTGACTTGTAGAACTTATTGAATGAACTGGCTAAATCTTGAGAGTATTGTGTAATGTTGTGGACTCTTTTCTTATTAGCACAATCTTCAACAACCTGTGGGAACTTAGCTATTTGCCTTACAAGGTCCTGTTCCGCCTCATCAGGAACCCAGTCATCACTAACACTTAAGGAACCAATATCCTTGCCTGATTTAGCAAGCAATTTACATGCCCTTGCATGAGCGTATTGGATAGAAGCACAACCTCTTTCAAAGCTTAACGCTTCATCCCATTTAAATGTCAAGTGTTTTTCTGGAGATAACTTGGCAATAAAGAATCTAATAGCTCCAACACCAATCTCTTCAGCCATTGGTGCAATTTCCTCTTCACTTAAGTCTGGGTTTCTTGATTTGATTTCATCATGTGCCCTCAAGACGGCTTCATCAATCAATTCATCGACAGATACAAATTTGCCTTTTCTTGTTGACATTGATCCTTCAGGAAGAGTAATGAATTCATAAAATATTACTTCAGGAGCATCCTGCCTGAATATCTCTTCAAAAATCACCTTAATCTGTTTTGCAGCCAATTTATGGTCTGAACCTAAAATGTCAAGGACTGTATCGCCTAAAGTGGCTTTATATTTATGATAAGCTAAATCACGGGTGGAATAAAGTGATGTTCCATTAGAACGGCGTAAAACAAACTCTTTTTCTATGTTAAAGTCTGTCAAATCAATGTATAAAACATCATCTTCACGTGTGAAACCTTCCCTTTGGATATAATTTACCAAATCGTCAACATCACCGTTTCTTACAAACTGACCTTCCCAGACGAAGTCATCATGGACAATGTTCATTCTTAAAAGGGATTCCTTCATTCCGGAAATACATTTGGAAACCACATCTTCAAAGACTTTATTCAACTCTTCATCAGAACCTTCTTCGTATTTTTGGATTAACTCATCGACTTTGGCATTTAAAGCTTCATCCTCTTCGACGGCCTTGTTTGCATCAAAGTATAATTTTCCAATTTTGTGGTCGATTTTATCCCCTTCATAATCGTCAATGTTCAATCCACATTCGGTTATGCCGCATACAATGATAGCTATCTGCCTGCCCATATCATTAACATAATATTGGGTTATTACATCCCTACCGGCTAACTTTAAGAGTCTTGAAAGTGAATCACCAAAAATAGAATTCCTAATGTGTCCGATATGCAACGGTCCGTTAGGATTTGCTGAAGTATGTTCCAAAACAATTTTTTCGCCATATTCCGGAAGTTGTCCATAACTTTCATCCACTTTTTCTAAAAGCGCTTTTGAAAATTTAGAATAATCAATGAAGAAATTAACATAAGGCCCAAAGTTTTGAACTTTTGAAAATATCTCCGGAACTTCTATTTTTGAAACCAAATCTGCAGCAACTTCCGGAGGAGAAGTTCTTAATTTTTTAGTAAGTGAAAATGCAATAGTACTTGCCAAATCACCCAAATCAGGATTAGGTGGAAATTCCAACTTAAAATTCCTATCTACTTCTACATCATATTGATCTAATGCCTTGTTAATTGCATCAATCGCCTGTTTTTCAATTTCAAAATACATTAACTCACCTTGTAATAATTATAAACCTCTTAACCAAAGGGAAAGATAACCTACTTTTGGAATTACAACTAAATTATCGCCCAATGTTACAACTTTTGACTGGATTTGCTCTTTTGTAACATAATACGGATCCGGAGATTTATTATTGTCCCCTTTAATCAGATACATTGTAGTCCCATTAATACCCACTATATCAATAACCCTATGGATTACCGGTTGATTAAACCATTTCGCATCATAAACTACAACATCCCCTTTCTGGATGTCATTTACATCGAATTCGTGAATACCAAAGAAATCTGCTTTTTGAACTAAAACAATATCTCCCCTATAAAATGCAGGTTCCATACTTCCTGAAACAACTACATTCAAATGCTGTGCAGCAATTAAAACAATTATTAAAATTACTGCATATGATGCTATTTCTTTCCAATCTGTCACATAAACACCCTATAAATTTTATTTAAATGCAACTCTTAAAGCATTGTCAATAGCTTGTGATGTCTTTTCTATGTCCTCCATGGTGTGTGCCTTTGAAATAAAATTGCACTCAAACTGACTAGGAGGTATGAAAACACCTTCTTTTAATAAATGTCTGAAATATACCAAAAACCGTTCACTATCTGATTTTTTAGCATCTTCATAATTGTAAACTTCATTTTCATTGAAATAAATTTGTAACATTGAAGCCAAACCAACAGGTTGAATATTCAAATCCCTATCCTCAACGGTAGCTCTTATTTCACTTCTAAGGAAATTGCCTTTACTTTCCAAATCCTTATAAAAAGCATTATCCAATTGAGTTAAAGTGGAAATACCTGCCTGAACTGAAATCGGATTTCCGGAAAAAGTACCCGCATGATAAACCGGGCCGTTAGGTGCAATCAATTCCATTATCTCCCTTTTTCCACAGAAGGCACCCATTGGAAGACCTCCGCCAACAATTTTACCAAGAGTTGTTAAATCCGGAGTTACTCCATAATATTCCTGTGCACCACCGCGAGATGCTCTAAAACCGGTGATGACCTCATCAAAAATAAGAACTATATCATTCTCTTCAGTGATTTTTCTTACAAACTCTAAAAATCCAGGTTTAGGTTCAATACACCCCACATTGCCCATAACAATTTCCATTATGAGACATGCAACATTTTCTCCTTCCTTTTCAATTAACTCTGTTAATGCTTCCTCATCATTAAATGGAACAGACAAAGTATTTTTTGTGGTATCAACCGGTATTCCTGCGGAATCAGGCAAACATGCTGCTCCGGAACCTCCTTTAACCAATACATAATCATGAGCACCGTGATAAGCCCCTTCAAATTTTATAATCTTATCCCTCTTGGTAAAACCGCGGGCCACGCGTATTGCACTCATGGTGGCTTCGGTTCCGCTGTTTGCAAATCTTACCATTTCAGCAGAAGGAATCCTGTCAACAACTTCCTTTGCAAGCTTTATCTCATTTTCTGTTGGAGCGCCATAAGCACTTCCAATAGCCAATTGAGCTGATACCTCCCTTACAACTTTAGGATCAGCATGGCCTAAAATCAAAGGCCCATAAGCAAGACAATAATCAATATAGGAATTATCATCCACATCCACTATCTTTGAACCTCCTGCCCTTTCAACAAAAAACGGATAGGGTTTGAAAGCACGGACAGGAGAGTTTACTCCGCCCGGAAAATAATTTTTAGATTCATTGAATAACTCTTCAGAATACATTTTCTCACCTATAAATGTTGTATTAATGAATTTACACAAGCTACAGCAATAGGTGTTCCACCTTTAGGACCTTCCACAATGATGTTTGGAATATCTGAATTTCTCAAGGCCTCTTTTGAATCGGCAGCCCCTACAAAACCGACAGGAACACCGACAATAGCCTTAAGATTCATTTCACCTTTTTCGTATAAATCCATAGCTTCAAAAACAGCTGTCGGAGCATTACCGGAAACAACAATTCCTTCAAAATCATTTTGAGCAGCATAGCGCATGGCAGCGGCAGCCCTTGTAATCTGATGCTCTTTAGCTATTCTTATAACATCCTCATTTTTGATATAACACTCAACTTCCCCGTCATATCTAGTAATGCCATATTTAACCATATTAATGTCAGTTAAAATGGTTTCTTTATTTCTTAAGGAAGCCATAGCTACATCTACAAAGTCTGAACTCATATGTACAAGTTTTGCATACTCAGGATCTGCAGTTGAGTGAACAATCCTTTCTACAATATCCCTTTCAGCAGGATTTAAATCTTTGATATCATCACCAATAAGGCCACGAATAATTTCTCTACTTTTATTAGCAATATCCAAACCTTGCTTAGTTGATGCACCCATGAACATTTTGTCTGTCATATTATAACTATTAGTTAAAATATAAGTTAAATATTTTGTTATATAAAGAAACTAATTAAAAATTAAAACTGTTTTTCACCGGCTGACAGTCCGGCAAGAAAACCTGTAGAAAAGGCAATCTTTAAATTATATCCTCCGGTCGGACCGTGCAAATCCAATATTTCACCGGCAAAGTAAAGATTAGGAATTGAAGTTGATTCCATGGTTTTAGGATTGATGCCTGATAAGGCCACACCGCCGATTGTTACCTTAGCCAACCTATCATTGAATGAGGTTATTTCGAAAGTAAAGTTCTTCAAATTTTCAATCAGGCGATTTTTACTTTTTTTATTGATTCTTGAAAGCTGAGTCTGGCCATCCAAATCTATTTCATCCAAAAAGAAATCAATGAAACTGTTTGTCAAAAACATCTTCAAGTAATTCTTAACCATCGTTTTTCCCTTATCCTGAAAGTCTTGAGTGAATTTTTCCTTCAGCTCGTCACGTGTGAAATCAGGGCATAAATCGATAGCTATCCTCTCATCAAACTCCACTTTTTCATTTTCCAAAAGATTATAAGTCAAATCCTTTGAAATTTCATTGCTTAAATTTATAATTCCGGGACCTGTAAGCCCGATGTGTGAAATCAAAACATTTCCCTTAACTTTAATTTTCCTATAAGATACAGTAACATCATAAAGAGTTACTCCTGCAATGTCGGATAAATCCCTTTTAGTTATTAACGGGACCAGGCCATATTTGATGTCGGTTATAGGTTGTGAAGTTAAAAAATAGTTGTCAGGACTGCATCCGGTCTGCGGATAGGTTACGCCTCCTGTGGCGATTATGATTCTGTCTGCCTTAATCTCATCGTTTATAATGAAATTGTCTTTAATCGATTTGACCTCATAGTTATAACTTATAACAACATCACTTAGGTTATCCTCTAAAATCTTTAAGACATCTGAAGATTTTTCGGTTTCGGGAAAGATCCTGTTATCATCTTCTTCAATAAAATTCAGTCCATTGTCTTCAAAAAAGGAGAGTAAATTTTCGTTTGTTAAAGTGTAAAAAGAGTGTTTTAAAAAATTCTTATTGTCAAAAGAATTCAATAGCTTTTTTATTGGCTTGTTGTTGGTTATATTGCATCTTCCACCACCGGTGAGCAATAGCTTACGCCCCAATGATGAATTCTTTTCAAGCAATATGACATTGGAATCCCTGCCGGCGGTAATTGCGGCCATCATTCCTGCGGGACCCCCGCCAATAACAGCTATATCATATTCCTTCATGTTATCTTAAAAAAAAGAAAAGAAATTAAGGGGTTAATCTGTGTCTGTCTCTTGGGAATAGCACACATTCACGGATGTTTTCGGAACCGGTAAGTACCATAGTTAACCTGTCAGCACCTACACCCCAACCCGCATGAGGAGGCATACCATATTCAAACGCTTTAAGATAGCTTCCAAATCCGGCAGGATTTAATCCTCTTTCTTCGATTTGTTTTACTAAAAGGTCATACTGGTGAACACGAGTAGCACCTGAAGACAGCTCCAAATTGTTATACATTAAATCGAACGCATGAGAGTATTGTTCTTCTCCTTCAACAGGCATTACATAGAACGGCTTGATTTCGGAAGGCCATCTGGTCAAGAAGTAGAATCCTCCCATGGTATCGCCTAAAGCTTTTTCAGCTTCACGAGATAAGTCTTCTCCCCATTCCATTTCAACGTCTTTAGAGTTTACAATGTCAACTGCCTCGTCATAAGTTACAACCGGGAAATCTCCAGCAGGCACTTCCAATTCATGACCTAAAATATCCAATTCATTAGCGCAGTTTTCATTAACATCATTTAAAACCTGAATAAGCATGTCATTTAAGATTTTCATTACATCCTCATCATCTGCAAATGAAACTTCAGCATCGATGGAAACTGCTTCGTTTAAGTGTCTTAAGGTATCATGCTCTTCTGCCCTGAAAATTTGGCCGATTTCAAATACTTTGTCCATTCCGGATGCCATCATCATTTGTTTGTATAGCTGTGGTGATTGACCGAGGAATGCCTCTTTTTCAAAGTAAGTGATAGGGAACAGTTCTGTTCCTCCTTCAGTAGCTGAAGCCACGAGCTTAGGAGTGTTGATTTCATAAAATCCGTTATCATAGAAGAAATCCCTGATGGTATGGAACATCTGACCTTTAATTTTGAAAATTGCAGAAACGTTTTCTTTTCTGATATCCAAAAATCTTGAATCCAATCTTGTGTCGATTCCTGCCTTAACCTTTTCTGTAGGATCCATTGGTAAAGGCTGGTTGGCTAAGTTTAATAGTTTAATTTCTTTAGGAATGATTTCGACACCGTTTGGTGCTTTACCTGCTTCCTGAACAAGACCTTTAATAGCTACGACTGATTCTTTTCTAAGTTCTCTTAATTCTTCCATTATGTTTTCATCTACTTTTTTGCTTGGAGCGGTGATTTGTACTCTGCCTGTAACATCACGTATGATAACAAACATTATTCCACCAAAATCACGGATTTCATGTACCCAACCCATGATTGTGATGTCACTGCCTGCTATTTCAGGAGTACATTCATTAGCGTAATTTGTTCTTCTCCAATCATTCAATAAACCTTGCAAATTATTCACCTCGAGGTTTTTAAAAAAAATTAATAATAATGATAAATTTTAATTATAATTTTAATTATTGGTTTTAATCTTTAATAAAGATATGTTAAAAAAAAGAAATTTTGGATAAAAAAATAATAAAAAAAGATAAATCTAATCTTCAAATTTATCCTTATCCAAAGTTTTTACAACCTTTGCAGGAACTCCAACCGCGACCTCATAGTCGCCAACGTCCCTGGTTACAATAGCTCCCGCTCCAACAATCGCATATTCGCCAATAGTGACGCCGGGAAGAATTGAAACGCCCGCCCCAATCCATGCTCCCTTTTTGATATGAATCGGTTTGCAGGTTAACACCTGTCTGTCATATTCATCATGATTGTTGGAGAGCAACTGGACATTGGCGGCAAACATCACATCATCTTCAATTGTAATTCCGCCACGAGCCATCAAAAGGGAATTTGAATTGATGAAGACATTATTTCCAATTTTAATATGGTCAAATGCCGCCCCGGCAATCGGAGCCATGACCATGGAATTTTCACCCAGATTATCCCCGAACAACTCTTTTAACAATTCATTATATTCTTCAGTATTCGGCATTGTGTGATTGATTTTAAAGACGATTTCCGCCATTCTACCGGCTTCAATCATCTCTTCCGGTGACATTTCTCTCATGTCAACTCTCTCAAAATCCATTCTAATCATCTCTCAATCTTGTTTTAAATGAATTTGCATGTGCAAAAAATCCTTCATACTCGGCGATTGGAACGGAAGTTTTTGACAGCTCCCTAAGACCTTCTTTTGATAATCTTTGAACTGTCGGCTTTTTAATAAACGCTTCTGTAGAAAGGCCGGAATACATTTTAGCGCCGCCTCCAGTAGGAAGAACATGGTTTGTTCCGGATCCATAATCTCCTGCTGCAACCGGTGAGTATGCACCTAAAAAGATAGAACCTGCGTTCATTATGTGTGAAAGTGCTTCATCGTCGTCTTTGGTGGATATGATTAAATGTTCTGGAGCGTATTCATTTGTAACATGAACCGCTTCATCAAAAGTGTCAGTGATAATGATTTTTCCACTTTTAGACAAGGATTCCTCAATAATTTCACGTCTTGGAGCAATCTCAGTTAATTCCTTTACGAATTTATCTGTCTCAATAGCTAATTTTTCTGAATCGGTCACTAAAAAACATGAGGCATTTGGATCATGTTCTGCCTGCGCAAGTATATCAGTTGCTAAAAATTCCGGGTTTGCACTATCATCAGCCAATATCAGCACTTCTGATGGTCCTGCCGGAAACTCAATATCTACTTGACCATATACCAATTTCTTCGCTGCTGTAACGAATATATTTCCCGGACCTACAATTTTTTCTACACGAGGTATTGATTCGGTACCGTATGCGAGTCCTGCAATGGCTTGTGCTCCTCCGACCTTGTAAATTTCATCTGCCCCCGCAATGTCTGCAGCCACCAAAATTGCATCCAATATTTTACCATCTTTTTGAGGAGGGGTTACACATACTACCTTTTTAACGCCGGCAATTTTTGCAGGTATTACAGTCATTAAAATTGATGAAGGATAAGCCGCTCTACCCCCGGGTATGTAACATCCTGCAGAATTAATTGGCCTTACAATCTGGCCTGCAACAATGCCTGGGTTAATTTCCATTTCCCACTCTGATGGAATTTGTTTTTTATGAAATTTCTCAATGTTTGATGCGGCTTGTTTCAGGGCAGTAAGTAAAGAGTCATCCAATGTTGCATAGGCCTCATCAATTTCATCTTTGGATACTTTCAAATTTTCTATTGTAACACCATCAAATTTTTCAGTATATTCCCTAATAGCCTTATCCTGATTAACTTTAACATTATCTAAAATATCAGATACTGTGTCCAATACCCTATTTACATCTTCTTCTGACCTTTTAATGGTTTCTTGCAAGTCAATATCCTTATAATTCAATATTTCCATTTTTACACTACCTTAAAATAGCTCCGGTATCTGCAGAGTGGACCAATTTTTGATATATTGCCAGCCAGCCGTCAACATCACTTTCAGGGTGTTTAACTGATTTTAATCTTGACTCGATTTCCTCATCAGTTAACTCTACATTGATAGATCTATTTTCTATATCAATTTCAATAATATCTCCATTCTGAATTGCTGCAATAGGGCCGTCCTCTCTTGCTTCAGGTGACACATGGCCTATGCAAGGTCCTCTGGTACCTCCTGAAAATCTGCCGTCAGTGATTAAACCTACATCCTTAATATTCATTCCTGCAAGAGCAGATGTCGGATTTAACATTTCACGCATGCCCGGTCCGCCCTTTGGACCTTCATACCTGATTACAACAATGTCGCCTTCACTAATTTCATGGTCAAATATGGCTTTTGTTACATCTTCTTCAGAATTATAAACCTTTGCAGGACCTTTAAGGTGCATTAAATCATCTGCTACTGCACCTTTTTTAACTACACCTCCATTAGGCGCTAAATTACCTTTCAATATTGCAATACCACCATCTTCATGAACGGGGTCATCTAATGTATGAATAACATCAGTATTCTTATTTTCAACATTTTCAAGGTTTTCTTTGATTGTCTTTCCTGTCACTGTTAATTGGTCAGTGTCAATTTTATCACCTAATGTTTTTAGTACTGCCTGGATACCTCCGGCCAAATGCAAATCCATCATTGAATCTTCACCTGCAGGAGAGATTAATGCAATATGAGGAACGCCTCTGGATATTTCATCGAACAATTCCAAATCAACATCTATCCCTTTCACTTCACTGGCGATTGCCGGAATGTGAAGGGCTGTGTTTGAAGAACCTCCTAATGCCATGTCGACTGCAATTGCATTGTTGAAAGCTTCCTGAGTCAATATATCTGAAGGCTTGATATCATCTTCAACAAGTTTGATGATTTGGCGGCCGGACTCATAAGCAATCTGGTTGTTTTCTTCTGTCCTTGCATGGGTTGTAGCACATGTCGGAAGGGACAGTCCAAAAGTTTCAGTTACACATGCCATTGTGTTTGCTGTAAATAGACCGGAACAGCTTCCAGCCCCCGGACAGGCACATCTTTCAAGTTCCTGAACCTCTTCCTCACTCATTTTTCCGGCGGAATAAGCACCGACAGCTTCAAATACAGTTATCAAATCAGCAGATTTTCCATTGTATTCACCGGATGCCATAGGCCCCCCGGTAACAACAATGCTCGGTATATTGACTCTTGCAGCACCCATAATCATTCCCGGAACAACCTTATCACAGCTTGGAATCAATACCAATCCATCAAATGCATGGCCTTTGGTCATGCTTTCAACGGTTGCTGCAATGATTTCCCTTGAAGGAAGGGAATACTTCATCCCTTCATGGTTCATGCTGATTCCATCACATATTGCCATTGTATCAAATTCAAACGGAATACCACCCGCTGCTATAATTCCATCTTTTACAAATTCAACAAGTTCCCTTAAATGGATATGGCCAGGAACGATATCTGTAAAACTGTTTGCTATACCAATAAACGGCTTTTTAAAGTCATCATCATCTAGTCCGCAAGCTCTTAAAAGAGACCTGTGCGGAGCCCTTTGAATTCCTTTTTTAACACTATCACTTTTCATTCAATCACACAATATAATTTAATCATTAATATATATCTCATTATTAACTTATTAAATATTTGAATTATATGAAAAGTATACATTTATCTGAACTAATGTAGATAACAGGATTAATTTTAGAAAAAATGAGTTGTTGGATTAAAATAATTAAAAACAAGTCTTACTAAATGATAATTTATAGAGAATATGTTAATATTATCCAAAGTTAATTTAATTAAATTGACGATGATTACTGGGGTAAAAAAATAAAAAGATATGGGAAAATGGATTTCCCATTACGTGTTTAATTTTTTCTTCTTAATGCTGCACCAGCCAAAGCAATTAATGCCAATAGCACCATTGCAATTGGGTTACCTGTAGCATGCATTGTTGGAACATCCACTTGAGGTTCTGCTTCCGGAGGAACAATAACTTCTTCAACAGTTATCTCAGCAGAAGCGTTGTTGTTTGAAAGATCACTGTCGTAAGTGTCACTTTCAACACTTGCTTTGACAACTATTTTACCGCTTACCAATGCTTCGGTATCAAGTAAAAGGGTTACTTCTTCACCAGGAGCCAAATCACCAATAGTCCAAATGCCTGTTTCAGGGTCATAAGTACCTTTGGATGGTTTGAAACCTAAAAGTTTCAATTCTTCAGGTAGCTCAATCACTGCACGAGTGTTAACGGCTGTGTCAGGTCCTTTATTTACAACAGTTACTTTGTATTGGACTTTATCTCCAACTTTTACGTTAGTGACATCAGGTTCAATAGTAATTGCCAAATCAGCTTCAGGTTCCACAACAGTTATCTCAGCAGAGTCATTGTTGTTTGAAAGATCACGGTCATAAGTGTCTGATACAACGTTTGCATTGACAACAACCTCGCCAGCTACCAATGCTTCGGTATCAAGCAAGAAAGTAATTTCCTCACCAGGAGCCAAATCACCAATAGTCCAAATGCCAGTTTCAGGGTCATAAGTACCTCTGGATGGTTTGAAATCTAAAAGTTTCAATTCATCAGGCAACACGATTGTTGCAAGGGCGTTGACCGCAGTATCAGGACCAAGATTAACAACAGTAACCTTGTACTGAACTTTATCTCCAACTTTTACATTAGTGACATCAGGTTCAATAGTAATTGCCAAGTCAGCTTCAGGAAGAACCACAGTTGAATTATCGGCCTTGTTGTTTCTCATGTTTGGATCGTAAATGCCGCTTGTAGCAGTAACGTTATTGACAATCACCTGATTAGTAGTGTTGACTTTAGTAATGATGTGTAAGACACGTGTTTCACCGCTAGCCAAATAATCAATTGTCCAGATGCCTGTTACAGGGTCATAATCGCCATCAGCACTAATGAAAATTAGTGTATCTGGCAGGTTGTCTTTTACAATGACATTCTCAGCACCGTCAGGACCATAGTTGGACATTGTAATTGTCCATTCAACAATTTGGTCTTTTACACATTCTTTTGCATCTACTTCTTTGACAACACCAATGTCAGCTTCAGGAGGAACATCAGTAGTGTTGTTAGCAACGTTGTTGCTCATGTCAGGATCGTATGTAGTGGAATTGACAGTAGCAATATCTGTAATAGTTGCGTTAGTGATATTTGCAATTGAAACAATTACTAAGGATACACTTTCACCAACATCCAAATCGCCAATTGTCCAAATGCCTGTTTCAGGGTCATAATCGCCACTAGTAGTTACGAATATTAAACCTTCAGGCAATATGTCTTTTACATATACGTTTTCAGATACGTTAGGACCATGGTTGACAACAGTAATGTTCCAGGTAACTGTATCTCCTTTTCTGACAGATTTATTGGAAACGATATTAATCACTTCTAAATCTGCAAATGGAACAGGTTCAACAGTACAGTTAACAGTTGATTCAGTACCGTCAGGAGTTGTAATTGTAAGGTTATTGGTTAAATCACCCAATGCATTAACTTTAACCTGAACAATGATTACAGCAGGTTTATCTGCGGTAATGTTGGTTATAATCCATTCAATGGTCTGACCATCAACAACCTCAGGAATTACTTCATCAGCACCAATGATCTCAACAGTTCTAATAAACTCTAAACCTTCAGGCAAGCTGTCAACAACTATCAATGGACTGCCATATGTAGAATTACCAAGGTTTGTAACTTTCAAGTAGTATAAGATTACGTCATTGTACATTGGATTTGGATTTTCAACAATCTTTTCAGGTACAGGTCTAGGAAGAACATCGACAAAGTTGTAATCTAAATTATTCCATAGATCCCAGTCTTTTTCGTTAGGAACAACTACAACCTTGCTGGTAATGTGGTCTTTAGGAGCTATAGCATGAGCAAAGATATACAATGTAGCATCAGTGCCGTTGCCCATGAAACCAATATCCCAAATTTCAGTTTCCTCATCGTAAGTACCATTATCAGTAATAGCATACATAAACTCGAACTCATCTGAAGGGAAGAATTCATCTAATATAACTCCTGTAGCATTAGTACCGTTACCTGCATTATGAACAGTTATAATCCAGAAGGCATTGTCGCCAACGAAATACACATCCTTATCACTGGTAATAGTAGTGGACAAATCAACAATAGGCTGAGCTTCAACAGTACAATCAACAGTCTTATTATGATCGAAAATACTGTAAATAGTCAAGTTATTAGTCAAATCACCAATTTCAGTAACTCTAACTCTGACAGTAATCACAGCAGGCTCACCCGGAGTAATGTTAGTTAAATACCAGGTAATGACCTGACCATCAACAACCTCAGGAACAACCTCATCAGCACCAACAATACCCTCTGTTTTAATGAATACTAATCCTTTAGGCAAACTGTCAACAACAGTCAACAAATTAGTATAATCAACAGAAGCACCATTAGTAATAGTCAAGTTATACAAGATTTCATCATGATAATAAGGAGTATCATCAGACACAGTCTTATTAATAGCAGGAAGATCAACAACATCAACTAAACTATCATCAATATTATTATCATAATCCCACTCATCCTCAACAGACGCTGCATAAACTCTATTCATAATGTCACTACCGACTTCATCAGCATAAGCAAAGATATACAAAGTAGCATCAGTGCCGTTACCCATGAAACCAATTTCCCATAGATCAAGGTCATCATAGAAGGTACCATTATCAGTAAACGCATAGATAAACTCAAAGTTATCTGCAGGGAAAACATCAAGCAAGGTAACATTAGTTGCATTAGTACCGTTACCAGCATTATGAACAGTAATAACCCAACCAGCAATATCACCTAAGAAATACACATCCTTATTGCTAGTAATATTGACAGATATATCGATAAGAGGCTGAGCATCGACAGTACAATTAACTGTTTTACTGTACGCATTAGGAGCAATTATAGTTAAATTATTAGTTAAATTACCAATTTCAGTGACTCTAACTCTAACAGTAATCACAGCAGAATCACCTGAAGTAATGTTAGTTAAATACCAGGTAATGACCTGACCATCAACAACCTCAGGAACAACCTCATCAGCACCAACAATACCCTCTGTTTTAATGAATACTATCCTTTAGGCAAGCTGTCAACAACAGTCAACATACTAGTATAATCAACAGAAGCATCATTAGTAATAGTCAAGTTATACAAGATTTCATCATGATAATAAGGCTCATCATCAGACACAGTCTTATTAATGTCCGGAAGATCAACTACATCAACTTATTTGATATCCTCATTATTGTCAAGATCCCAGTCATCTTCAGTACTTTCAACATAAACCCCATTAGAAATTTCAGTACCTTGGGTTTCAGCAACAGACATAATAACCAAAGTAGCATAAGTACC
>NZ_JAZRHE010000027.1:0-5884 GCF_045644645.1 Methanobrevibacter sp. | reverse complement strand
TTTATAATTTAATTTTTGGGACTATAAAATATGGGCGATTCGAATTCATCTGTTCAAAACAATCGTGTTGAAGTTATCACCAACAATTCCATAATCAAACATTATGTAAATGGAATGTCTCGTTTTTTGATTTTATGGATTATTAAATTCAAAGGTCCGATTCATGGTTATGCAATTTTAAATGAATTGGATGCATTTTTCACAATACTGATTGAGGAAGGATCTTTAAAAAAATCAAGCCCCAGCAATATTTATCCTATTTTGAATAGGCTTGAAGATTTGAATCTTATTGTCAGTGAGTTGAAAGTTAAAAACAATAAGAAAATAAAATATTTCGGGATAACCAATGAGGGTGTACAGGTATTGAACTACATGTATTCCCGGTTTGATATAATTCATAACAATCCTCAATGGAAATTATTGTTTGAGACTATGGACGGATTTTGAAAACAGTCATAATCAAATTCATCAGGGTTTGCATACTGGAAGAGAAATTTAAACTGACAGTTATTGAAGATGTAAATTTTAATTTAGTTTTATAAATATTTTCGATGAACTTTAAATACTAACATGGCATTAAATACTAAATAGCAAGGATGAAGTTTAATAAAACTTTTTTTCAAAGATACCCAAGTTAAAAGGTAAAAACGTTAATCATCAACTTTTAAATATTAATTAAGTTTTAGGCGATTAATGTGTTTGACGAATTAAAAGGATGAAATTATTAAGTTAAAATAATAAAATAGAATTAGATATTATGTGTTCTATAGTTGGTCTGCAAGGCGATTTTAAAGGAAACGATATAGTTAAAATGCTGAAAACCTCCAGGAATAGAGGTCCTGATTCGTCAGGAGTATTTCTGGATGAAATCTGCACGGATATTGATCCGGATGACTTTTATGATGACAATGATTATGGGATAGCTTTTGGCCATAATCTTCTTTCCATTTATGACGGCAACGACAGATTGTCAAAGCCTCAGCCGGTTTCAAATGAAAATCTGGTTTTGGTTTTCAATGGGGAATTATACAATTTCGCAACAATTCGAAATCTGGTCAAAAAGGTGGGTGTCGAAGCGGAAATCACCTCGGACAGTGAAGCCCTCCTTTATCTGATTGATTTTTACAACAAGGGTGATTTATTGAAGGCAGTTCAAATGGCAAATAGAATGATTGATGGGGATTATGCCTTTGCCGTTTGGGACGGTGAAAACCTGGCAATTGCACGTGATCCATTGGGAGTAAAGCCATTGTTTTATGCAGAAAATGACGCCCTAAAAGGTTTTGCATCTACAAGACAATCCCTAAAGGAAGTTGGCTTTATAGACATCAACACCTTAAAGCCGGAACACATTCTCTATAACTGGCAGGATATATCTCCGGCACAGGCAATCTATGAAAAGGTCTTCGATGGTGATGTGGACAAGATTGACAAGTTCTTAAGATTGAGTCTTGTTAAAAGGGTCGATGGATTGAGGGAGGTCGGAGTAATATTTTCGGGCGGTGTTGACAGTTCATACTTGGCATTGCTTTTAAAGGAAATCTCAGAAAACATTCCGTTGAAAGTTACTCTTTATGCAGTAGGTGTTGAAGGCTCGAAAGATGTTGAAGCAGCAATAAAGGCTTCAAAGTCCATAAATCTGCCTTTGGAAATCTGTGAAGTCACAGAAGATTTAATCCGTGAAGCCTTGCCTCAAGTTGTAAAAGCTATCGGGGACGATAATCTCATGAAAGTTGGCGTTGGCCTTACAACCTATTTTGCAACAGGGATGGTCTCCCGTGATGGGATTAGGGTGGCCATTTCAGGACAAGGTGCAGATGAGCTCTTCGGTGGATATAAAAGATATCTTAAAAGCTTTGTCGAGGGAACACTGAACTATGATTTGCGTGAGGACATGTCAAATATGTATCATGTAAATCTTGAAAGGGATGATGCATGCTCAATGCTCAATTCTGTGGAGTTGAGACTGCCGTTTTTGGACAAGTCATTAGTGGAATTGGTGTTAAATATTCCGGATAACAAGAAGATAGTTTCCATGCATGATGACATGAGAAAAAGTTTCCTCAGAAAATTGGCATTTGAGGATGGCCTTGATTATGAAATAGCCTACAGACCTAAAAAAGCAGCACAATATGGAACGGGAATCGATAAAATTTTAAGAAAAAGAATTTTAAAAGACACTGATATTTCCCAATATTTGGAATAATTTTCTTCTTTTTAGTTATTTTAATCTTTAACTATATTAATATCAAAAAATAAAATAATAATATTATTAATTATTAAGGAGTTTATTTATGACAATCGAAAAAGATGCTGAAGACATTATAGAAAAATTCTCAAAGATCTTGGAGGATATTCCTGATTCAGATGAAACATGGTATATCACTGATAATTTAAACTTAACTCGTGAAGATGAAGCTCATGAGAAAAATCCGGAAAAAATATTAAGAAATGCCAATATTGATAAGGACGGAAATCTCAAAGTGAAAATTGCAGAATGGACTAATTAAGAGTGATTTATATGAAAATGAATTTAGTTCTAGAACTTTTAGACAGTCCTGGACAATTAGTCAGAGTGTTAGAACCAATAAGTACATTTGGTGCTAATTTAGTAACTGTTATCCATAAAAGAGACTATAAAAATGAAAATGGTAAAGTTCCAGTTCAGCTTACTTTGGAAGGTGAACAAGCAGAACTTACAGGCCTAATAAATAAATTTGAAGAGTTAGGATTCAGTATTATCGAAATGGATGGTGTTTTAAGAAAAGAAAAGATCACCACCATTCTGTTTGGCGACATTATTGATCAGGACTTGAGGGATACAATGGACAGAATCAATGCACTTGACGGCGTTGTAATCGTTGGATTTGACATTAAGTTAAATGGTGAAGAAAAATCCACTGCTTTGATTAATATTGAAGCGGATATCGGCAAAAAGCAAACAGTATTTGATAGGATCGGTGAAATTGCCGAAGAAAAAGATTTACTTGTGATAAATGAAGTGTGATTATTATGGATGAGTGTAAAGTTATTATCATGGGATTCGGTTCAGTAGGTCAAGGTGTGGCCAACGCCCTTTCCATGAAAAAAGATTTGATTTATGAAAAAACAGGAGTAAATGTTAAGATTGTTGCCGCTGCAGATTCATCTACATCTGCAATATCACAAGATGGATTAGATGAAAAATTACTTGTTGAAACAAAGAAGAATGAAGGAAAATTATCAGCATATCCGGAATTCGGGTCTGATAAAAGTGGTTTGGATGTTTTGGATGCTGTTGAATATGATTGTCTTATAGAAGTGACTCCTACCAATATCGTTGATGCACAGCCAGCATTATCCTTAACACTTAAAGCTTTCGAACAAGGAAAGGATGTAGTAACATCAAATAAAGGACATTTGGCACTTAAATTCAAGGAGGTTGTTGGAGCAGCCGAAAAAGCTGGTGTGGAATTTAAATATGAAGCCAGTGTTGGCGGGTCCATGCCGATCATTAATTTCACAAGGGATACACTTGCATCCTGTGAGATAAAATCAATCAAGGGTATTCTAAACGGCACTACAAATTATATTCTGTCAAGAATGACTTCAGAAGGTTCCGAATATGAAGTTATTTTAAAGGAATCACAGGAATTGGGAATTGCAGAAACTGACCCGACTCAGGATGTCGAAGGCATTGACGCTGCATGCAAAACAGTAATTTTGGCAAATTCACTTTTGGGAATTGATGCCACATACAGTGATGTTAAGGTTGAAGGCATTTCAAATATTAACTCACAAGCTATAGAACTTGCTAAAAAAGATGATTATCTAATTAAACTAATAGCCGAAGTGTCTCCAGATAATTTACAGGTATCTCCTCGTTTAGTTAAAAGAGGAAGTTCCTATGATGTAAGCGGAACATTAAACATGGCTACAATCAAGACTGATTTGGCTGATGAAGTTTCCGTAATTGGACTTGGAGCAGGTTCACTTGAAACTGCTTCTGCGATGTTGACTGATTTAATTAGTATTTTAAAGAATAAATACTAATTTTTTATACTTTTTTTGATAATATGAAATATGTAATTTTTATCCCCGATGGGGCTAGCGATTATCCTTTAGATGAACTGGATGGTAAAACTCCTTTGATGGCAGCCAACACTCCGAATATTGACAAGCTGGCAAAGGGGGGATTTGGCGGTTTTACGAATAATGTTCCGGAACAGTACACTTCAGGTTCTGATGTGGCCAATATGAGCATTTTCGGATTTAATCCTGCAGATTACTATACTGGCCGCGGACCCCTTGAAGCAGGCAGTGAGGGAATTCCAACAACACCAAAAGATGTAATATTCAGATGCAACACAATATTTTGCGAAAATGATGCAATGGATGACTTCAATGCAGGTCATATTTCAACAGATGAAGCTGATGACCTATTAAAGGGATTAAACGAATACTTTACAGAGAAATACCCTGGATTTAAAGGAAAATTCCATACTGGCGTAAGCTATAGGCATTTATTCATATATTCATGTGACAGTGAGGAGGATGCCGAGGTCTTATCAAGCATTAAGACAATTGCTCCTCATGACATTGTAGGTGAAAAATTAGCAGATAATTTATTTGGCGATTGCGAATTGGCTCAGGAGATTCAAAATATCATGTTTGAGTCACGAGAATACCTTAAAGATGCTGAAGTAAACAAAAAAAGAGAGGTTCCGGCCAATATGGTGTGGTTATGGAGTCAAGGTGTAAAGCCAAGCCTGCCTAACTTTGAAGAGACTTACGGAATAACCGCTTCAGTAATCACTGGTGTGGACTTGCTTAAGGGAATCGGAAACTTTGCAGGCATGAACATTGTAAATGTGCCTGAAGCTACAGGATACTTTGACACTGACTACAAGCAAAAAGGAGAGTACGGAATCGAAGCATTAAAAGAAACAGATCTATTGCTTATTCATATAGAGGCGCCTGATGAAGCGGGACATGCCCATAACACTGAAGAAAAAGTGAAAGCTATTGAAAGAATTGATGAGTTTATTGTCGGGCCAATCATTGAAAGTCTGGAAGGTTCTGACTTTAGGGCAGCAATATTGCCGGATCATCCAACCCCTGTCGATGTCGGAACACATACCCGTGACGATGTGCCTTTGGTAATCTATGATTCTGCACGTGAAGGCGATGAATGCGAATCATTTGATGAGGAAGGTGTTAAAAAAGGTTCACTTGAATTCAGAAAAGGACACTTCTTGGTTCAAAGATTGATTGATGGAGATTATTAAAATGAAAGTGATACTGGTAAATGGAAGTCCTCATAAGGAAGGATGTACCTATACTGCTTTAAATGAAGTAGCAAAGACATTACAGGAATACGATATCGAAACTGAAATATTCTGGATTAAAACAAAGCCAATAACCGGATGCATTGCCTGCGGAAAATGCTCTGAATTAGGCAAATGTGCATTCGATAATGATGTTGTAAATGAATTCGTCGAAAAGGCATATGATGCGGATGCATTCGTATTCGGCTCACCGGTTTACTATGCAGGAGCCAACGGATCAATGACCTCCTTTTTGGACAGGGCATTCTACTCAAATTCACATGGATCAGGAGGGGATGCTTTCAAGTTCAAACCCGGGGCTGTTGTCTGCTCTGCAAGGCGTGCGGGAACAACCGCAACATATGACCAATTAATCAAGTATCTGGGAATTAGCCAAATGCCTATCATTTCTTCATTTTACTGGAATATGGTTCATGGAAACACTCCCGAAGAGGTAATGCAGGATGAAGAGGGTCTGGGCACCATGAGACAATTGGCCCACAATATGGCATTTTTCTTGAAATGTCTTGAAGAAGGTGGAAAAAAAGGTTTGACAGTAACTGAAGAGCCTAAACCAC
>NZ_JAZRHE010000026.1:0-2238 GCF_045644645.1 Methanobrevibacter sp. | reverse complement strand
TAATTTTCGACTTTTTTTGATGTTTTTTCAATATTTTCATCATCTAAGTGTTGTACGTATCTGTGGAAGTGATTGATGATGTGTTTTCTTATGAAATTTTTTAATACTACTGGTATTGCTCTGTAATTTTGTAAATATAGTTTAAAATGTTCTATTGCTTCTTTTGTTGAGTTTTGTCTGAAACGATCTTTTAATTTTTGTGCATTTTCATCGAAGAAAAAGTTAAAGAATCTCCGAAAGAAGTAATTGGAATTAATGACCCTGATGCACGCTTAATGTTAAGAGGAATCTCATTAATTGTTTTGGTGTGTAATTTTAGTTGTTTTTTAATTTTTCTTTGTTTTTAGTTTTTAAATTGGGATATTTTTATTTTAATTGTATTTTATTTTGTTATTTTAAAATCAGAGGATTATGATGTGAGTTTGAATTTTAGTAAAATTTATTTGTAATCATGACTAAAAATTAAAAATGGTGACCAAACATGTTTGAATTCAATCATTGTTCTCTAGATTTGTCAATTTTTGATTAAATCCATGAAAAATAATGATTTTTAAGCAATTTTGACGCTTAGGTGACCTAAATATATCAGAAATCTGCTGATAAAATCTCCAATTTTATCAGTTGTTATCAAATGTACTGTAAATTTAATTTCAATCTACAGTACCCGATATACTTACGAAATGGATAGTATTATAAATGGTATTTCTTAAATGCATTTCATTGGTGATTGCTTTATCATTTGTGCCTAACAAATGCAAAATTCCATTAATGCCTTTGAAATATCCATTTATTGATTCGCTCTTATGGAATCTTTGCATATAGAGTTCCTGATAAAACTTTTGAGTGAATTTATTCATTGATTCGTAAATATAAGGGCTTATCTTCTCAGTGAAAGATTTGTGTTTACACACATCCCGATATGGGCATCCACTGCAATCAAGGGCTTTATATTTATAATTTGCTTTTGTTGCCCTTTTTGGTAAACCCTTTTCTATTTCGTCAGGAATTGGTGTTTTTTCAGTGAACATCACTGGACGGTTGAATTTGCAATTGTATCCGTCCCAAATTCTTGACATGTCTTTTTTGCGAGTTGTTTCAATTTCAGTGTTTTCTTCATCCAAGATTTCGATTTCACTGCTTAATTCTTCTAATTTTTCATCAAAACTTTTCATTTTATTATTTATGTATATTGAAGTTATTTTTGGCATTATTAAAGATCGAATATCGTTTTCACATATGTATGTAATGTTTTCTTCTGATGCATATCCTGAATCGCAAACCACCATGGCTTTTTTCAGCATGTTTTTGATTTCTTTTTCATTGTTTCGTGTTCCGTATTTTTTTTGTAATTCCCAGAGTATTTCGAAGTTCTTTTTTAATTCTGGCAGTATTTGTGGTAGTGCTTTGGAATCGTCAGGGTTATTGATGAATATGCTTCCAATGATGATGTTATCATCGGTTACTGCTACTTGTAAGTTTTTTGCAAAATCCCAATTTCCCTTTTTAGTTGGTATCAATGGTGCATTTGGATATGTAATGCATACGAAGTCTTTGTTTGAATTTTTTATTGCTTGTTCGAATTCATCAATGTGTTTATACATTTTATAATTGTAGATTTGTATTCTGGGGATTATCATGTCTATTAATTCCACTATGTTTTCTTCCATCATATGTTCTTCTCTTATTTTTAGTAATTTGTCGATTGAACGTTTTATTTGCTTGGGTTTTTGTGGATTGTGGAGTAAATTGTGTTTTTTCATTAATTTCATTGCTTCTAATTCGATTTTGTATATTTTATAGTATTTGGATCCTCGCACTATTGCATCAGTACTGTCAATGAAATAGTGCAGAAATTTGAGTAAATCGACATCATTGTATCGTACGAGTGTATAAAGGAATATTTTTCGCATTGATTCTGTATCTGATTCGTTTAGGAAGTTTCTGAAGGTATTCTCACAGGGTTCTGCTCCTCTTGTAAAGATTCTCAGAAATCTATTTTTACGGCACTCATTTGCTATATCTGTGTATTTGTACATTTTATGAGAAAAACAGTATAATACTATCCCTAATAACAATAATCTTGGATAATGTCTTGGTCCTTGGTCTTTAAAGTCTTTTTCCAGTTCTTTTACAATGTCAATTATGCATGGTGTGAATATTAGATTTATGATTTTACGAATAGTTTTCACATCACTATAACGTTCTTTTTTCAATTCTGCATATATTGTATCTTTAGTA
>NZ_JAZRHE010000025.1:0-5277 GCF_045644645.1 Methanobrevibacter sp. | reverse complement strand
GAAATGGGTCTGGCATGGACGGAGGATGAAGAACTTTTAGATTGGCATTTTTATGGAGAACCTGTTTTTTCTTGGAAAGATGGAGCGGATTGGGAAAAAGGTGGATTATATAAACCTGATTTAGTCGAACATAATGGTAAGTTTTATATGTTCTACAATGCCAAAGGAAAAGAAACGGGATATTGGCTTGAACAGATAGGTATGGCTGTTTCTGAAGATTTGGTTAATTGGGAACGAGTTTTCGATAAACCTGTCCTTCCAGTCGATAGATTCTCATGGGATAGTGTTTATGCTGCTGATCCGCAAGTTTTCTATGATTCAAGAGAAGAACAGTGGGTTATGTATTATTATGGATACGGAAATTTGAATGCATGTAACGGAATTGCTGTTAGTAAAGATTTATTTACTTGGAAAAAATTTCCTTGCCCTATTCTGACACCTGGAAGAGATGGCTCGATAGATTCCCGACATGCTCACAAACCATATGTTATATTTCACAACAATGTATTATACCATTTTTATTGTGCCGTAAGACCTTATCAAAATGGAGATCTGACAAATTTCAATGGTTTTTTCCGTTCTATAACGGTTGCAGCATCAAAACCCTGGAAGGAAAAAAAATAATATTTTTATAGCAATTTTAAAAGGAGAAAATTTCAATGTTATACGACCTTATGGTAAATCGTTTAACTAATCCAATTGGAATAGATGATGATGTTTGTTTCAGTTGGAAAATGAAGTCTGAATTAGCTTCTATAAAACAATCGGTTTATGAAATAAAAGTTTGGCGTGGAGAAAATATCATTTGGAATAGTGGTATGGTATTCGATGAGAACTCTATAGGAATCTACTATGATGGTATTCCGCTTGAATCAGGAGTGAAATATGATTGGAGTGTAACTGTATGGGACAATTACGATAACGTCCATACTTCTGAAAAAAAAGCTTATTTTGTGACTGGAATATATGACGACACCATTTGGAATGAGAGTTTTTGGATCAAAGAAGCTTCATTGGAATTTACTTCTTTACCGGTATTTAATTATTCGTTTAATTGCAGTGAGAAACCTATATCTGCTGTTTTGTTTTCTACGGCATTGGGTAATTATGATATTTATATTAATAATATACGTGTGGGCAACAAGCAAGAGGATGGAGAAATAATTTATGATGAATTAAAGCCTGGTTTTACTGAACCTAAAATGCACGCACATTATCAAACATACGATGTTTCGTATTGTTTTGATGAGGTTGGGAATTACAACATTACAGTTTTTACAGGACGTGGTTGGTGGCTTGGCAGAATAGTTGGAAATCATGAAACCCATGTAATGAATCCGAACCGTCAAGGAAAACAAATCGCCTTTAGGGGAATAGTAAGACTTGATTTTGCTAACGGAAAAACAGTTTGGATTAAAACGAATAAAAACTGGAAAACATCTGATTTATCACCAATAATAGATAGCGATATATATGATGGTGAAATAATTGATTTTACAAGAGAAAACAATTATAGTTGCACTGCTAAATGGGAAAATGTCGAAATCAGTAATGAGTTTAATGGCTGTATTAATTCTTCTTGCGGTCATAATGTATTTGTTCGCAAAGATTTAATTAGAACCGGAAAACCTTTTTTAAAAAATACATATTACAGATTTCCTATAAAACTAAAACCCGATCATTCTATATCGGTAGATATGGGACAAAATATAGTTGGTTGGGAAGAACTAATTGTTTCTTCAAAAAAAGATGCCGAGATTACAATTCGTCATTCGGAGAGCTTGCGTAGCGATGGCACACTTGATTTAAGTTGTAATCGTGATGGATTGGCCAGAAGTATTTACAAAATAGGTCAAGGTGAAAATCTTATTTTAAAACCTTTACTTACATATTATGGTTTTAGATATTTAGAAATAGAAACAACCGAAGAAATAGAAATCGCTTCTGTAAAAGGTATTGTTATTTCTGCTATCACTCCTGAAATGGAATGCGGGACAATAAAAACAAATTGCGATGAAATTAATAAGCTTGTTGAGAATGCTCTTTGGTCTCAAAGAGGAAATTTTAATACAGTACCTACTGACTGTCCGCAACGGGATGAACGGCATGCATTTACGGGTGATGTTCAAATTTATTGTACTACCGCTAATTATTTTGCAAATGTATATACCTATATAAAAAAGTGGTTGTTGGAAGATGTTGTTAATCTGCAACACACCGATGGCTCCTATCCAAGCACCGCTCCGCAGAGCAGACAGATAGAAAGATACGGTATGGCTGGTTGGTCTGACGGCGGTATAATAATACCGTATAAGCTTTATCTTATGGGCGGTGACAAGGAAATACTTAAAAAGCATTATCCCTCATTAAAAAGATTTATGAACTATCTTGAAAAAAATGATGGACCGGGAGACCACTATGGAGATTGGGCAACACCTAATGAGCAAGACAACACTAAGTTGTTAAAATCTTTTATTGCTGATGCGTATTATTGTATTGATTTATATTATTTTATATCTATTTGCGAAATTTTAGAAAAAAACGAAGAAGTGAATAGATACAAATTACTATTATCAGAAAAAAGGCAATGTTTCTTAGAAAAATATTTCAATGAAAACGGGCTAAAATCGGAGATGGTTGATTCAGAAGGATTGATTTATCAAACTGCTTGTGTTTTTGTTTTATATTTTGATTTAATTGATGATAAAAATTTATTGGATAAAGTAAAAACACAACTTAAAAACAATTTAGAACATTACGGAAACCAACTGAGAACGGGCTTTTTAGGCACACCATTATTATTGCCTGCTTTGTCTAAAAGTGACTTAAATAGCTATGCATATAAGTTGATTTTACAAAGAGAACAACCTTCGTGGCTCTATTCGATTTTACAAGGTGCAACCACAATTTGGGAGTATTGGGATGGAAAATGTTCTCAAAATCATTTTGCATACGGCTCGGTAGCAGAATGGCTGTTTGCTTTTTTAGCTGGCATTAAGCCGGATGTTAAAAACCCTGCTTTTAAGCATATTGTTTTTGAACCGCAAATTGAAAAAAATGAAACAATTTCTTTTGTTAAAGCGCAATATAACACTCCATATGGTTATTTGTCGGTCGAATGGGAAATAGTAGATAATGAATTTTACTACGATATAACTATACCCCCAAACACAACAGCAACAGTAAAACTGCCGAATTATAATTTAGAAACAAAATATTTTATTTCTAAAAATGGTGTTTCCTTTGATATGGACTTTATTTATGAACAAAACAAATTGGTATATGAATTGAATTCTGGGAAATACAATTTTTCAACAACGTTGATTTAATAGCAAGAATAAAATTTCAACTTCTGAATCGAGAGGAAAAAATATGTTATTGTCAGAAAAAGCAAATTTTGATTACACTTATAAAATTGTGAATGAAAAAGAATTGAAAATGACTTTTTTACCACCTAAAAAAAATATATATAAGAAAGCTCCTGTATATTTTTTAATTCCAGGCGGCGGATGGCATTCGGCTGAAAGGGAAAGTATGATAGGTTTTTCTAAATTGTCTGTTGAATTACTTCGCGAAAAAGGTTTTGCAGTTGTTTCAATTGAATATCGCATTGCAGATGAACAGATAAAAATTCACGATATATTAGAGGATTGCTTTGATGCTCTTGGATATTTAGGAGAACATTGCGAAGAACTTCAAATTGATAAAGAAAATATTGTTACGTCAGGGCATTCGGCAGGAGCTCATCTTGCTTTAATGACAGCATATGCAGATGGAAATTTATTTACTAAAAAATATGATTTTAATAACAATACAATAAAAGTTGTTGCTGTTGCAGCACTTTCACCCGCAACTATATTATATGAAATAAATAATGTTAATCTTATTGGCTTTGATATTGATTATCTTTTTTCAAATCCTAATGATTTTATTGAGAGAAAAAAAGCAAGCCCTCTTAACTATGTTGAACATTCTTGTCCACCAACTATTTTGTTTGCGGGTAGTTTGGATAAACTAATTTATAGTGAATCTTCTAAAATTTTATATGATAAATTGAATGATGAAAATGTTCAAACAAAGTTTATTTTATCAAAATATGCCGGTCACAGTTTTGAAAAAATTTCTAATGATGTAGATCCTTCGATATCATTTGAAAATATCCAAAATATATTAGTTGATTTTGTTTTAAAACATATTACCCAATGAATAGTTTTAAAATATAGCTAAAAAGCAAAAGAGGTATAAGTATGATTTTAACAGATTATTTTAGAAGCACTAATGATATTACTTGGGATTATGCGTTGCAATGCGGCGTGAAGCACGGTGTTATACGATTGCCTGAAACAAATGCTTTTGATGTTACTAATAAGGCTCATTGGAAAGAGTTGTATGACAGATTTGTAAATTTTGGAATTACACCTATAGTTATTGAGCCAATGCCAAATTCATTGCACGATCATATAAAAATTGGGGATAATCAAAGAGATTGGGCAATAGATCAAGTGATAAAAATGTTACCTATAATGGATGAGCTTAATATAAGAACAATCTGTTTTAATTGGATGGCACATATTGGTTGGTTAAGGACATCAGACAGTATAATAGAACGTGGTAAAGCTTTAGTAACAGGCTTTAATATAAATGAATTTATACCCACAGATAAAATCATTACTGAGGAACAATTGTGGTCTAATTATGAGTATTTCATTAAAGCGGTAATTCCCTATGCAGAAAAGTATAATATAAAATTAGCGCTTCATCCGGATGATCCACCAATTGTTAAATTAGGTAATGTTTCAAGAATAATGATTTCATATGACAACATAAAAAAGGCTATTTACGATATTGTAAAATCAGATAACTTGGGTGTTACAATGTGTCAGGCTACATATCATATGATGGGAGAAGATTTATATTCCGTAATACCTGAATTAAAAAATAAAATACAATTTGTGCATTTTAGAAACACTAAAGGTAACAAGTTTAATTTTAGCGAAACTTTTCATGATAACGGTGCCTTGGAAATGGCAAAATTAATGAAATTATATTGTGAAAGTGGTATAAACGTACCTATTAGAGTGGATCATGTGCCGCTTATGGCAGGTGAAAAACAAGAACTGGCAGGATATACTGCATTAGGTAGATTGTTTGCAATAGGTTATTTAAAGGGAATATTGGAAGCGTGTGACAAATAACCATTTAAGTAATAGAAATTATTGCTAAAATAGTTGGTATATCATATCTTCCTTGTATATATGTATAGTATCAGTTTATTAT
>NZ_JAZRHE010000024.1:0-21668 GCF_045644645.1 Methanobrevibacter sp. | reverse complement strand
TCAATCATTGTTATTTTAGTTTTTATAATAATTAATACTTTTTTTAAAAAATGAATTGCATAACTTAAAATGATCCAAATATGAATGATACAAACGCTATGAGCATTCCTATTTTTAAATATTTGGATGCTTTGTGTGCAGTTTCCCTATCCTGTGATTTTAATATCAATATTGCAGAGTATATGAATAATATCACTGCAATAGCTATTACAAATAAATAGTAAATACCGAATATGTGATAATAATAAAGAAGTGGGCATAATATGCAATCGATTATGATTAAACACACTGCTAGCACTGCAGGGATTTTTTCACCTATTAAAATAGGTAATGTTTTAGCTCCTTCGGCTTTGTCTCCCTCTATATCTTCTATATCTTTAATAATTTCCCGTGCAGTAGTCATTACCAATGCAAAAAATCCTAAAAATATGGATGTTGTAATAATTTCGGGATTATTTATTGTAAACCCTCCAAATACAAATCCAAAACCGGTCATAAATCCAACAGTTATATTTCCGATTAATGGTGTTGATTTTAATTTATATGCATAGAGATAAAGAATAACGTCTGCTATTAAAACAATAACAAAAGGAATCCAATTATTGGTTAAATAGCTAATTAAAAATCCGCATATTGTTCCAAGTAAAAATTGTAAGTAACCATAATTTCTTCCAGATTTGGGGGATATTCTTCCGGAGGGAATTGGTCTTTCGGGCTTATTAATCATATCAATTTTATAATCAAAATAATCGTTAATCACATTTCCGGCTGCTGTTTCAAAAAACACGGCAAGCATGGCAAGGATTATTGGTATATTAATTGTTCTATCAATAATTGCTATTAATATGATGGCTATTGCACCCATTAGAGCATTTCCAGGTCTTAATATTTCAATATATGGATTCATTGTATTTCTCCAAGCAATTTTGAAAAATTGTTTGCAGTATTTTCCATGGAATATTCGTCTGCAAATTCATTTCCATTATATGTTAATTTGTTATTAATATATTTTAAATAATAGTCATAAATAGCTTTTTTAATATCTTCAAGAGAAGATGTATGATAACCGATATTTGTTTTTTCTATTAGCTCGTTAAGTGAACCTTCTTTAGGCCCTATCGACAAAATTGGTTTTTGACAGCCCATATACTCATAAACTTTTCCGGGAATAAACATTTTTTCCTTTTCATCCATCCAGGAAATTAGCAATAAAATATCGCTGTTCATTTGCTTTTGAAGAACTTCGCTATAGCTAACTTTTCCATGAATGTTGACGTTAGACTGTATATTGTATTTTTGTGATAATTCAGACAGGTTGGTTGTGTCTCCGTAAAAATCAATAGCTATTTTATTCGAATCAATTTTATTTTCACTAATTAATTGTGAGATGGCTTCAAATAGCATTGAAGGATCTCTTTTACCATTGTAAAGTGAACCCGCATACATTAACGTCAATTTATCAGTATTTTTAGTCTGATTCAGTCCTTTAAAATCTTCCAGGTCATAACCGGAAGCCACATGAACAATTTTTTTTGCAGGATGTATGTTCTGCAGTGTTTTTTTGGCAAGCGGTGTTGTTGTAGTTAGAATATCAGCATTTTCAAGGGTTTTCAATTCTAATCTTTTTTCAAAATAATTTCTTATAAACGTATGGTTGATGTATGGATTCGAATTCCATAAATCCCTTAAATCTGCAATCCATGGAATACCGTATTTCTCTTTTAAATCATGAGCTATTGTGTGTGATGTAATCGGAAAAGAGGATGAGATTATTCCTTTTATTTCTTCATTTTCAATAATCTCTGAGCAGGTTTTGATGGCGGGTTTGGACCAGTGTTTCATGCCGTCAGGATAAGCAAATACCTCTCCCGCCAGTGAAACGGATTTTGACATGAATCTATTTGGAAGGTCATTTGATGTTGATTCTGATTTTGGCAGGAATTTTGGAATCATATCTCTGTATTCCGTTTCAATGACCTCAACATCTGTAAATTCGACTGTTCTGTTTTGGGTATGGGGGACAATAACGATGGGTTGCCAACCGTATTTGGGTAAATATTTGGCTATTCCTTGCAATCTTTTTGATGCAATTTCATTATTGTGGTTATAGTAAAAGGAAATAAGAAGAATTTTATCCATAGTTTCCCCCATAAGCAATAATTTTATAAACTATATCTAAAATATATATTACTATTATATTTATTTAATTAGTATTACTTTAATTAGATGGTGTTATAATGAACAAAATTAAAATAGCAATTGTGGGAATTGGAAACTGCGCCAGTTCTCTTATTCAAGGAATTCATTATTATGATGGTAAAAAACCGGAAGATGCAATAGGACTTATGCATTGGGAAATTGGGGGATACAAACCTAGCGACATTGAAGTTGTTGCAGCTTTTGATGTGGATGTGAGAAAAGTTGGAAAGACAATTGATGAAGCAATTTTTGCAAAACCTAATTGTACAGCTATTTTCCAAAAAGAAATTCCAAAATATGACGTTAAAGTAAGTATGGGGCATGTTTTGGATGGTGTTGCAGATCACATGTCTAATTATGATGATGATTATACCTTTGTTGTAAGTGATGAAGAGCCTGCGGATGTTGTCAGTGTTTTAAAGGAAAGTGGTGCTGAAATATTGGTTAACTACTTGCCGGTAGGATCTGAAGATGCTGCAAGATATTATGCGCAATGTGCTCTTGATGCCGGAATCGCTTATGTAAATTGCATGCCGGTATTCATTGTTAGTGATGATGAATGGGATGCTAAATTCAGAGAAAAAGGAATTCCTATTGTTGGGGATGATATTAAAGCCCAAATTGGAGCAACTATCACCCACAGAACATTAGCTAGTTTGTTTATGGACAGAGGAGTAAAATTAGATAGAACTTATCAAATTAACACAGGAGGCAATACTGATTTTCTAAATATGCTCAATAGGGAAAGATTGGATTCTAAAAAAGAGTCCAAAACTGAAGCTGTACAATCTGTTTTAACTGAAAGAATGGATGACCGTGATATTCACATTGGGCCTAGTGATTATGTCCCATGGCAAAATGATAATAAGTTATGTTTCCTTAGAATGGAAGGCCGCACTTTCGGAGATGTTCCAATGAACATTGAACTTAGATTAAGTGTTGAAGACTCTCCAAACTCTGCAGGATGTGTTATTGATGCAGTAAGATGCTGTAAAATAGGTTTGGAAAGAGGCATTGGCGGACAGTTAACATCAATTTCTTCATACACTATGAAACATCCTCCAGTTCAATTCACTGATGATGAAGCATATGAAAATGTTGAAAAATTTATTTCTGGTGAATTAGAAAGATAATTTTTCAATTATTCTTTTTTTATTTTATTTTTTAAAGCAAATATTGAATAAATGGACAATCTTTGTTCTAAATTGCTCTTTTTTTATTTTATTATCTTCTGGATATTATTTAGTATTCACTTTTTAGTATAATTTATATAATACAAAAAACATATATTATAGTTGGATAATTTACGATAATTAATAAACATTAAAGAGGTGTAAAATAATGGCTAAAGTGAGATTTACTGAAACTGCACTTAGGGATGCTCACCAATCTTTACTTGCAACTAGGATGAGGACTAGGGACATGATTCCTATTGCAGAAGAAATGGACAAAGTAGGTTATTTTTCAGTAGAAGCTTGGGGTGGAGCTACTTTTGATACTTGCATTAGATATTTGAATGAAGACCCTTGGGAAAGATTAAGACAATTAAAATCAGAATTTAACAAAACACCTATTCAAATGCTTTTAAGAGGACAGAATTTAGTAGGTTATAAACATTATCCTGACGATGTTGTGGAAAAATTCGTTGAAAAATCATATGAAAATGGAGTAGATATCTTTAGGGTTTTCGATGCATTGAATGATATTAGGAACATGGAAAAGGCAATTAAGGTTGCTAAAGACCAGGGGGCTCATGTTCAAGGAACTATAAGTTATACAATCAGTCCGGTCCATACAAATGATGATTTTGTAGAATTAGCAAAAAATTTAGAGGCGCTTGATTGTGATTCAGTAGCTATTAAGGATATGGCTGGTTTAATTACTCCTACTGCTGCTTATGATTTGGTTTCAAGATTAAAAGAAGAAACTGATTTGCTTGTAGATTTACATTGTCACTGTACAAGCGGCATGACTCCTATTAGTTATTATGCAGCATGTCAGGCGGGTGTTGATATTTTAGATACTGCTATTTCACCTCTTGCATGGGGAACATCACAACCTCCGACTGAAAGTATGGTTGCGGCATTGCAAGGCACAGAATTTGACACTGGTCTTGATTTAAAATTATTGGCTCATATTAAAAAATACTTTGACGATATTAAGGAGAAATACTCCGGAATTTTAGATCCGATTTCTGAAAGTATTGATGCTGATGTTTTATTGTACCAAATTCCAGGTGGAATGCTTTCAAACTTGATTTCCCAACTTAAAGAACAAAACGCGCTAGACAGATATGGGGACGTAATTGAAGAAATGCCTCGTGTTAGAAAAGATATGGGATACCCGCCTCTTGTAACTCCAACTAGTCAAATTGTAGGTATCCAATCTGTAATGAATGTTTTGGGTGGGGAAAGATACAAAACAGTTTCTAATGAAGTTAAAGAATACATGAAAGGAATGTATGGTAAGCCTCCGGCACCGGTTGACGGGGAAATTGCAAGTAAAATCATCGGTGATGAAGAAGTGATTACTTGCAGGCCAGCAGATTTGCTTGAACCCGAATTTGACAAATTCAAATCTGAAGGTGAAGAAAAAGGATTCGTCAAATCTGATGAAGATGCATTAACTTATGCATTATATCCTCCAATTGCACCTAAATTCATTAAAGGTGAAGCTGAAGAGGAAGAGCTTCAACCGGCCCGTTCATTTAATGAGGATGATGGTATTGGAATTCCAACACAATATAACGTTGAAGTTGATGGGGATCTTTATGAGGTTAAAATCATGCCTACAGGATTTATGGAACTTGAAGAGAAAGAGAATGGTGCATTTGCTCCTGTTGAAGGAGGAATCACTTCTTCAATGCAGGGTATGGTAATCAAACTCAATGTCAATGTTGGAGATAAAGTTACTGCCGGTTCCACCATCTGTGTTATTGAAGCTATGAAGATGGAAAATGATATCCAATCTGAAGTTAATGGTGTTGTAGAAGAAATCTTTGTAGAGCCTGGTGATGCGGTAAGTGCCGGCGATACATTAATGGTAATCAAATAGATTACCTTTATTTTACTTTTTTTTTAATCTTATTTTTATTTGGAGTAGTTTTTTATGAAAGATATTTTTGATGAATGCCAATTAGGCGATTTAAAGCTTAAAAGCAGGATTGTCAGAACTGGGACATGGGAAACTGAAACAGGGGAGGGCGGTTTTTTAACACCTGCCATTTTCGAAAGATATGAAAAGATGGCAAGCAATGGTGTGGGGGCAATTGTCTCTGAGATATTTGCACTTGACCATAAAGATAGATTTTTTCCTTATTCCACCAGTTTAAACTATAAAGGCTTTATTAAAGACTATAAAATGGTCACCGGTATTGCACATGAGTATGATGTTCCTATTTTAGGCCAATTGGCCTTTTTTTACTATGATGATGGTGAAAATCAAAAAGTGGAAGCTAATGAAATTACTCAAGAGGGTATAAGAAAATTGCAAGCAGAAGTTATAATGGCAGCTAAAAAATTTTCATTCGCAGGTTTTGATGGAATTCAAATTAATATGGGGAATAATTTTTATTTGGCAAGATTCATGAATCCTTATTTTAATCAGAGGGAAGACAAATATGGTGGGAACACAGAAAACCGCGTGAGGATTTCTTCTGAAATAATCAAAGTCATCAAAAACACTATGGATATGCATGTAAGCTGCAGAATTAATCCATGGGATGTCAGAAAAGGCGGAATCACTGCTGATGAAAGTATAGCTATTGCAATGGAGCTTGAAAAGGCGGGTGCAGATAGCATTCAATTGACTGCTCGCACAATCTCACAAATCTATGATAAAGGGGAAAGACATCCCTTTTTAATTTATGCTGATGATTTAATAGATGCGCTGGACATTCCAGTTATTTTGGGTGGATCTTTAAGAGAAATGTCTAAAATTAATGATGTGTTGAACAATTCAAAAGTGGAGTTTGTTTCAATGTCCAAGCCGTTTGTTGCTCAGGCAGACTTTTTAGCAGATTGGAAAGAGAAGGGTGAAGGGGTAGCAATTTGTCAAAGTTGTAATAATTGTTATTCCAAAAAGACCAGTACATGTTTCAAGCACCAGTAACATTTTATTAACAAAGATTGTTAATCTACTTATTGTGGTAGGTTAATAATATTTTGTTCATGTTGTTTTCATGTTTGTTTTGCCCTATATCGGATTCCTTTAATTGAGAGTTATATCCTGCTTCTAAATCGTCATATTGGGCATCAAATTCGTCTTGTTTAATTTTTCCCTGTTTGTATGTATCAAATGATTCATCCAGACAATTGTAAAAATCGGCACTGCTTATTTCACTGGATGGGGCATCTTTAATTAAGTTCTCAATATCTTCATTGATTTCTTTACCTGCCCATGAGATTTCATAAATTGATTTGCCTGATGCAAAATAGGCATGTGAATGATTGCCTTTAACAGCTTGGTTGTATTGGCTGAAATGTCTAACGGGATGGTCTCCAATTTCTACATCTTCACTGAACTTATGTTCTCTGGCCCAAAGCCCAATTGATTTTGGAACATTGCCATCAATGCAGGATATTGTGAAATTATTGTATAATCTGTATTTTCCATTATATAATTCCCCACCTTGATACTGAACAGGTATTTTAAAGTCAATTCCATTAATTTCAACGTTATTGCCGCTTGCAAAGACACAGCTCATAAGAAAAATGGACAGTATCAGGATTAGGAATATTTTTTTCATGTTCATCATTATATCTGTTATCCGTTAAAAAACTTTTTAAACACAAAATAATAATATAGTTAATTAGGGATGTGATGTTTTATGGCAAAAGATGATAGGAGTAGTGTTAATCCGTTTACTGGAAAATCCCATTTTGACATTGTTAATGATGATAAGTTCTTACAGGAATCATATAATGAGTATTATTCAATGATTAATAAGGCCCAACTTCTTGATAACACTCCGGAAGGTCAGTTAGTTAGGAATGTGGCTATTAGGTTAATCCAAGCAGTTGAGAATCACTTGGCGCAGATTGGAAGAAGTGATTATACCGAGGATTATTATGATTGGGATTTTCATTTGGTGGCAGATAATGCTGTAAATGCATTTTGCATGCCTGGGGGTAAAATTGTGATGTTTTCAGGCATCCTTTCTGTTGCGAACACTGAAGAAAAAGTTGCTTTTATTTTAGGTCATGAAATGGCACATGCACTTTTAGACCACTCAAGGACACGGGTTAGTGCTCAAAATGCTCAGAATGCTATTACTTCCGCTGCTTGGATTGGCAGTTTTGCACTGGACCTTGTCGGTTTGGGTGGAATTGGAGGTCTTACACGGGCGGCCACTAATGTTGCAAGTATGGGTTCACAGTTTTTCTTAATGAATCCTTGGGGAAGGGATCAGGAACTGGAAGCGGACAAGCTTGGCATGATGATAATTCACTGGGCAGGTTATGATATTTCCGGAATCCCCCAATTTTGGCAAAGTATGGCTGGCGGAAATCCAAATAACCATGATTTTTTCTCAACACATCCTTCCGATAGCAAAAGAATAGCTGTCATGAATGAATTGATTCACGAAATTGAAAATCAAAAAGATTTTTACTCATCTCCAGTTTTAGGGGATACTCCAACTCCAAAACAGGAATTTGAAAAGTCTCATTTAATTAGTGATGATAAAAAATATTGTCAGAACTGTGGAGCTATTGCCGATGCGGATGATAAATTCTGCACGGGCTGCGGAGCTCATTTTGATGTTGAGTTGAAATGCCCCAATTGCGGTGCGGATGTTGGTGAAGGTGATTCCTTTTGCATGAATTGTGGAAACAAGATTAATTAAGGTGAAATTATGGAAGATAAGATTAGATATGTTAACAAGTCTACATATAGGCTTAAAGTTGTAAAATCTCTTAATACTGAAGCTAAAATGCCTAGGGAGATTTCAGCCGATTGTAATATTTTACCGAATCATATTTCTAATGTATTAAAACAGTTAAGGGAAAATGAGATTGTTGAATGCATTAATCCTGAAGTTAAGAAAGGTCGTCTTTATAGATTGTCTGATGATGGATTAAAGGTCTTAAAAAAATTAGACTAACTTCTTTTTTTTAATTTTTAATTTTTATTTTTAATTATTTTTTAGAAAACTTTATATACCACTTTCCGTATATATATTGTGTGTAAGTTATTAACAACTTATTAACAAAGTATTTATAAAAACCAAAAAATCCAAGGGAAGTGAAAAAACATGGTAAGTAGGACTCCAAGCGAAGACCTCGATTTAATATTTTTGATAGATAGAAGCGGATCAATGCATGGCTCTGAGGAGGATACAATCGGAGGATTCAATTCATTCATCCAAAAGGAAAGAAAAAAAGAGTTAAATACAAATGTAACTGCAATCCTGTTTGACGATCAGTATGAAGTTCTTTATGAAAGAAAACCGATTAATGATGTCAGTGACTTAACTGAAGACGAATACTATGTAAGAGGTTGCACAGCTCTTTTGGATGCAATTGGAAAAACAATCACAACCCTTAATCATAAAATCGAAAACAGGGTATTGTTTGTCATTATGACCGATGGGATGGAAAATGCATCTGTCGAGTATTCAAAGCCACAAATTCGCAACATGATCAATAATCATAAGTGGGAATTTATTTTCATTGGTGCAGATATAGACTCCTATTCCGAAGCGGGCAATATTGGAATTAGAAAATCAAGAGTCGCCAACTATAGAAAATCAAAGGAAGGGGTTGAAGATTTGTATTGTTCTATTGAATGCGCTACAAATGCCCTGAGGGAGGATATGGATTTGGATGATGTTGATTGGAAAGAAAATTTAAGAAAATATGACTAGTCATTGTTCATATTCTGCCAAGTCTTTTATCTTTAATTTTTTGAATGCTCGTTTCCGCCTCATACAACTTTCACAAACACCGCAATGTTTGTCTCTGCCAGTATAGCAGGAATAGCTTAATTCCATTGGAGCACCAACTTCAAGACCTAACTTAACAATTTCCTCTTTATTTAAATCAATTGCTGGTGCTTCAATTTTAATATTTTCCGGTGAACCTATTTTTATTAATTCGTTAAATGCATTTAAAAATTCTTTTGAATTGTCGGGAAATGTTGCGGCTTCTTCGGCATCCCATCCAACAATTATTATTTCAGCACCAATGCTTTCGGCATATGATGTTGCAATGGAGGTAAATGCCATATTTCTTGCCGGAACCCAAACGCTGCTTGCGGTTTTTCTGCCTTTTTTTATATCATCCAAGTCTTCTTCACTGACTTCGGGAATATCCTCATCAGTGTTTAAAGTTGAGTTGCTGATTTGGGCTAGCCATGGAAGGTCAATTACTGTATGCTCAAATCCCATCTTTTCACATATGGCCTTTGAAGCTCGTAATTCCTGTTCGAATGCCTTTTGACCATAATTAAATGTAATTGCATGAATTTCATATTCTTTTGCATAGACGCTTGTTGCAACAGTACAGTCAAGACCTCCGGATAAGACAGAAATGGCCTTTTTCATCTTACCAACTCTTTAACTTTTATTAATGGAATGTCTGTTTTTTGGGATATTCTTTTCAAATCTTCATATTCCGGTCTTGATGAGATAATTTCTCCGTTAATGTATCCAACCTTAAATGTCACTTCAAAAGTTTCGCCTTGAATTTCAAATTCTTTTTTGATAAATTCTCTTTTAGCCAGTCCTCTGTGCAAATTTGGTAATATCCTAATTCCTAAACTTCCAGTTTCTTTAAAAATGGCTTTTATTAAAGTTTCCCTATTTTTTTTAGGGGATATTACTTTCAAAAGGCTTCCCTGACGATTTTTCTTCATTATGATTGGAGTTATGGAAACGTCACTGGCTCCCAAGTCCAGAAGTTTGTCAAACAGGTATCCGATTTCTTCACCGGTTAAGTGATCAAGATTTGTTTCGATAACATCAATTTCATCGCTTTGTGTGATGTCTGTTGATTCGATAATTCTTAAGATATTTGGATGGTCAAAATCTTTCTTTCCGGCGCCATATCCTATTTTTTTAGGTTTTGTCTGTGGAATGAAATCTTTTATTTCATCACAGATTTCAGCATAAATTGCACATCCTGTCGGTGTTGCAAGCTCATCATCTACAGGCCCTCCAACTATTTTTGCATCTTTTGCAATTTCTAAAACGGCAGGAACGGGAACCGGCAGGATTCCATGTGAAGTTTTTATCCTTCCCCCTCCAACAGCTATTGGAAGACCAATGACTTTTTGTTTATCCATATTAAGTGAATAGTAAGCATATATTGACCCGATTACATCAGCTACTGCATCACTAGCTCCAACTTCATGAAAATGAACATCTTCAATATTTTTACCATGGATTTTTGATTCTGCCTTGGCTATTCTTTCAAATACTTTGATTGAAGTTTCCTTTACTTTTTCATCAATTTCCGAACTATTTATGCTTTCAATAAATTCGCTATATTTAACTGAATGTTTGTGCTCAAGCATTTCAACATGGCAAAAAGTGGCTGTGATTCCTTTTTTGGTAACCTTATTGAATGTCACTTCAATTTTGCCAAAGGGATTAGCTGATTTTTCCATTATCTCTTTTAATTCATCTTCATCGGCACCTAAATCCACAAGTGCTCCAATAATCATATTTCCAGCTATTCCGCTAGATTGTGGGTCAATAATAATTGTCATGATAATATGTCCTTTAACTAAATATAATATAGAATTTAAATTAAATAATTAATATACATATATGTTAGGTTACAACATGAAGATGAATATCACTGAAAAAGATTATGGGATTTGCATTAACAATCCGGAACATTTTTTAGCTTTCAGCAACTTTACCGTAAGCGACGGTATCGACATTGTTGAAAATGTCAATGTCATTAAAGCAAAGGATGATTTCAGAGCGACCGCCAAAAGGGCGGAAACATTTAACCAGTCTCAAGGTTCCTATATAGCTCAGGCAACAGAATCCTTAAATTATTTTAAGAACTGTTATGGTGATTTGACTCTTTTCACATTCATGGCAAGCGGTGTGTCTGTTGAAGATTTCACCACTCATCTTAAGGTTGCAAACTCTTCAAGGGGATTTGTTGAGGCAAGGATTAATTTGAGCCATATTCTTTATATTGATAAGGTTTTATCTCCAAAGGATTTGTTGTCTGTATTCAAAATTGTAGCAAACATTAAAGCTAAGGTGTTGGCAAATATGGCATTGCCATTGCATATTCAAAATATTTTAAACACGGATGATTTTCTTGCAGTGCTTTCAAATGTTCCAAAAGGGGATTCCCAAAGTTTGGACATTAACAATGCCAGATATGATGAGGTTGATTTCAGGGACTTGAAACTTCGCATAGAGGATGCAGTCGAGATAAGTATTGAGGATGCATTTGAAAAGTTTGAATTGACTTTCGGTATTTTAGACTATTTTGTGGCTGAAGGAATTCTCATAGGGGATTTGGTTGATGCAGGAATGGAGCTTGTTGAAGATGTTGAAGTCACTGATGAATTGAAACAAAAGATGGAGGCTCAAATTCTTAAATCTTTAACTGATATTGATGTCATAGCACTTCTTGCCGCTGCAATGAGAACCGAGCAGGACTTGAGCGGAAACCGCATTAGGGAAATTGGCAGCAGGGATTATTTATACACTGGAGATGTATTGGGATTAGCCATTTCAAATCAAATTGCCGGAACAAAGGCAGCTTTTAATTTTAAAAGGTATCATGAAGCAAAACCGGGCATTATCTATGGTTTGCCGCCTATGTTGGACGACATCTTTGCGGGTTTGATTGCAGGGTGCATGACCAGAATATTTGAAGAATGATATGTTCTGAGGATATTCCAAACCTGAAAGTTAAAAAAAACATTAATATGCTTATAAAATTTAATGGATTTCTTTCTTATTCTTTTAATAAACCATTTTTTCCGCAGGTTGTACTGTTCCAGTAATAAGTATAATATACTATGTTGGATATAATGTATGTCAGTGAAGATTTAACTGATGTTAATTATATTGAGGAATGGATATGGAAGATGATAATTACTTTGAAGATGAGGAATTTTCCCCCATCAAATCTATTTTAGGGCTTTTAACATTTTCTACAATACTGCCAATTCGTGTTTATACATCAATTGAGTACATGACCAAGTTGACCTGGTGTTGGCCATTCATACATCTGTTCATAGGTGTGATTGCTGCAATCTGCGGTTATGCCTGTTTGAATTTCCTGCATCTAAATTCATTTTTCACCGCAGCCATTGTCTATGCATTTTTAATGATTATCACAGGATATAATCATTTGGACGGTGTTATGGACATGGCCGATGGAGTAATGGTCCACGGCGATCCTAAGCGTAAAATTGAAGTGATGAAGGACTTTTCCGTTGGAGCAGGAGGTGTTGCAACTTTGTTTTTGGTTGCAATTCTGACAATTGCCGGAATTTACAATATCTTGGATTATAATTTTATATTCGGAATAATAATTTGTGAAATGGTTGCGAAAACATCTCTCATGACTACTGCATTGCTGTCCATCCCTTTAACTCCAGGAATAGGAAGCTATTTTATTTTTGAAACCACTCCTTCAAAATATTTGTTGTCAACATTCATTGTTGCAATCATCGCATTTTTATTGGGGGGTACTGTTGGTGTTTGCGGAGTTTTGGGCGCGATGTTTTCCGGAGTAATAATCGCATTGATTGCCCAAAGGAATTTCGGTGTTGCCAATGGTGATGTTTTGGGAATGAGCAATGAGGTAGGTCGTTTGATGGCATTATTGTTTATGGCAACCGCTTTGTTTTTCTTCTAATTTTTCATTTTTAATCTAATTTTACATCTTTATTTCAATATTGGTGCCTTAAAAAGCATTTATTTATTAATTAGGTGTTACATATTTAGTTTTGATGTGATACCACTTACCGGCGTGGCATAGTTTCACCTCCAATTTTAATTTTGTATCCTTCAAAAATTTCACCTTCCAATGTTAAGACCGAGCATATCTTTTAAGAGTGGTAAGTGGTATTCTCATCATTCAATCTATAAGCAAATTATTTATATGTTTCAAACCGAAATATTAGATTAGTTATTTTTACAAATTAATTGTTTTTTCATGATATTATGAATGTTAATGTTTTAAGATTGGACCATAGATTAAAAAGGGATACTCGTATAACAACTCACGTATGTTTGACTGCCCGTGCGTTTGGGGCCAGTAAAATATACCTTGCAGGTGAAAGGGACAATAAACTCATGGAAAATGTAAGGGATACTGCATCAAGGTTTGGAGGATCCTTTGAAATCGAATACACTGAAAGTTACATGGGTGTCATTAACAGATGGAAGGCTGATGGTGGAAAAGTGGTACATTTAACAATGTATGGTTCACAGGCTCACGAAATCGCTCCTGAAGTTAGGGAAGATGGTTCAGATATATTGATTGTAGTCGGCGGTTCCAAGGTTCCCGGAAAGGTTTATAAGGCTGCTGACTGGAATGTGTCCGTAACAACCCAACCTCATTCTGAGGTCTCATCCCTTGCGGTATTCCAACATCTGTTGATGGATGGCAAGGAATTCGAATTGGAATTTGAAAATCCCGTTTTGGAAGTTATTCCGACTGCCCACGGAAAAAACGTCAATATCCATAATGAGAATCGCTAGCTGATGAAATCGTCCAACCGTCTGATGGCTTTCAATTTTTCATCTTTTTTGATTTTTGCCTGGTCGAGCGCATCCCGTATTGTTTCAATTGAATTGTCATAAACGTCTCTGTCAACGGGATATGGAAAACCGTCTTTCCCTCCATGTGTAAAACTGTATTTTACGGGGTCTTTCCAACTTGCGGGTTCGCCATAAACCAAATCAGAGATCAAAGCCAGCGCCCTTATTTTTTTAGGCCCGATTCCTTGAAGCAAAATCAGTTCTTCGTAATTTTCAGGCTGTATTTCCCAGGCTTTTGTTAGCACTTCAAATTCCTTATCTGAAATGTCCATATCTAAAACGGGATGGTGTTGGGGCATTGTAAAATCTTCCAAAAGCATTTGGTTATCCTTCCTTTTAAAATATTGTCTCAAATGATTTGGATTATCATTAATCAAGTCAACACTTATCTTTTGAGCTTCCTCGCTATCCTTTGAAGACATATTCAATGTATTTGGAGTTTTTTTATCACATGATATTCCGCTATGGGGGTCATTTAGGAGTTTGTCCACCTTTTCACCTAACCAGTGGTATCTTCTGGCATATTTCGTTTCGGTGTTTAGGCCCTGCTGGACAACAGCCCAGTCTCCTTTTTCTGTTATGAAAAAGTTATGCTGGTATAAAGTGTATCCATCTTGAATGCAGGAGTTGTCTATTTTGGCAGATAATTTGCTTGTTTCGATCAGATTTTCTGTTGTTTTTGTTTTTAAGTTAAACACTTCTCCGGCATGTTCAATTCCTTGTGGTGTTTTCCTTGATTTGGAGCCTTTGCCTCCAGTCAGATAGATGCCATGTTCCTCAGGGCTCAGTGATGCTTTCAAGGCACCTAATGTTGTAGTGGTTGTTCCAGAAGAGTGCCAATCAAAACCTAAAACACATGAAAATGCTTGAAACCAGTAGGGGTTGGAAATTCTATTTAAAAATTCATTTAAACTATACTCTTCAATGATTACTGATGCTAATGCGCCTGATAAATCAACCATTCTGGAAAATAACCATCTTGGAGGATGGCCCCCATGCAGTGGTAAATTGACCGCCCCTCTTCTTTGCATGAAAATAGTTTTGTTTTTATTTTATAATATTTTTTTAGTAAGAGCATTTGGAAAGTATTGGGAACAAAACTTTAATAAGGGATGGTTGATATAATTATAAAATGTTATATTTATTAACAAATTATTTAATCAAAATTATTAAGGAGCGTAATTTTTATGGCTATAGATAACGGTGATTTTGTTAGAGTAAATTTTACTGGTAAAGTTAAAGAAACTGATGATGTATTCGACACCACTTATGATGAAGTTGCACAAGAAGCAGGAATTTTTGATGAAAACAAAACTTACAAACCAATTCCAATCGTTGTTGGAGGAAACCACTTATTGCCTGCTATTGAAGAAGCAATTAAAGGTTTGGATGCTGGAGATACCAAACACATTGAAGTAGATTCCGATGATGCATTTGGCCCTCGCAATCCTAAATTAATCCAATTAGTGCCAATCAAGGAATTCAGAAAACAAGGTATGAATCCTGTTCCTGGTATGAAAATCAACTCTGAAGGATCAACAGGTAAAATCTTAACTGTTAACGGTGGAAGAGTAAAAGTCGATTTCAACCATGAATTGGCAGGAAAAGATTTAATTTACGATGTTGAAGTATGCGAAGTCATTGAAGACGAAGCAGAAAAAATCAAAAGTATGATTGAGTTACACTACTCCAACCCTAATGTAGACATCGATAAAACCGAAATTAACATAGTTGATGGTGTTGCAAACATTAAATTGGATGAAATGGCTAAATTTGACCAACAATCCTATATGGATGTTACCTTTGCAAGATTCAGAATAGCTAAAGACATCTGGGACAACATCGAAGAGATCACCAAAGTTAATTTCGTAGATGAATTCGAAAAAAGAGAAGAATCTTCCGATGATGAAGAGGATGAAGAATAGATTTTCTTCTTGAGTTATTTTAACAATAACTCTTTTACTTATTTTTTTTAATCATTACCTTAAAATACTATTTTCAATAAATTATCATCCATGTTAGAACTTGATGAAATTTTAGCTATTTTTAATGAAGGAAAAACGTTAACAATGGATGAGGAAGCTACCGAGACATGCAATTACTATTCTCAGCAAGCTCAAAAAATCACATGTGAGCTGAATTATAAATATCATGACCTTGATGAAATCAGAGGATTATTTTCAGAATTGATTGGAAAGAAAGTTAGCGATGACTTTAGGGTTTTTCCACCATTCACCACGGATTTTGGAAAGAACATCCATTTGGGAGAAAACGTTTTCATCAATTCGGGATGCAGATTCCAGGACCAGGGTGGAATCTACATTGGAGACAATGCACTGATTGGCCACAATGTCGTTTTGGCTACGCTAAACCATGAAGAAAATCCAAAAAAGAGGGGCAATCTGATTCCAGCTCCAATCAGGATAGGAAATGACGTATGGATTGGATCCAATGTCACAGTTCTTGCGGGCGTTTCCATTGGTGGTGGTGCAATTGTTGCGGCAGGAGCCGTCGTTACAAAGGATGTGGCTGAAAATACGGTTGTTGCAGGTGTTCCTGCACGTTACATGAGAGATATCAACATGGATTAGATTTTTTCTCCTTTGTGTATTGCTATTATTCCGGGAATATTTTCCACTTTTAGCTCATACATTGCTTCCATGCCTTCCCACTCAAACAAAACGCATTTCTTTTCAATAACCTTGCTTGTAAGCAATGCGGCAACCGGAGGGGTAATCACAAAGACGGAATTGTTCTTCATTAACGATTCGGCGGTTTCATCGCTCAGCATCCCCTTTCCGATATGGATTTTCACTCCATTTTCGCTTAAAAATGGGATGGTGGACTCGATTTCAACCTTGCTGCTTGTTGTCGGTGCAATTCCGGCTTCGCTGAATGCAGTGTGCATTATGACGCTTCCGTTCAAATCGAATGGGACTTCATTTTCCTTTATCAGCTCAACCAGCTGAGGAAGGGCTGCATCACGGCCGGTATAGATGGTTCCGGAAATGGTGATTTGGTCTCCAACATTAAGATTGTCCAAATCTTCATTTGCAATTGGCGTTTTTAAGTGATTCATGATTTAAATTTTGGATTTTTTTCTATTAAATTTTTATTTTTTGGTGTGTTTTCATGGGGCTGTAAATTTGTCATGCCTTAAGTGATTGGCCTAGGTATAGTTGGGTTATGGCTACAAAATTGAATAATCTTATGAGGTTGCTTCCATGAATGCAAGACACTTGACACATGCAAACGCTGCTGATTATGCCGTTAACATTGACGGCAGTCAATCTTCTATATCCTTGTCAAATGTTGAATCGTTGTTAATGAATTCACATTCGTTAAAATCATAGCGGTCAATATAAACAAAATAAGCTTGGCTATATATTACATCACCATTGTATGCACTGTTGTCCTCGAATGTGCATTTTGTCATCTGTGCACTGCCGCCCCAATTGTTGACAACTCCTCCTTCATCGCCGGTGGAATTTTTCTTAAAAAGAGAATCATAAACATTGGCCCTGCCCATTATATTTTTTATGACTCCTCCGCCGGCGCCGTTATAGTCTCCGCCGGCATTGTTGTTGTTGAAAGTTGAAGTGGTGATTTTCAAGTTTCCATGATTATTTACTACACCGCCTTCCCATATAACTTCATTTGCCTTAAATTCACACTTATCTATAGTTAATTCTGACTTGTTGTTTACTACGCCACCATACCTTAAAGCGAAATTGTCTTCAAAATTCGAATCGCATATTTCCAAAGTGCCTTTGTTAAAAAGGACACCTCCAGAATTTCTAGAAGCATTGCCTATGAATTCACAATCCTGTATTTTTAAAGAAGCACCCTGTATAACATTAATCACTCCTCCACCATTGTCTACTGAATCCATATAATGCTTGAAATACAATCCATTCTTGAATCTGATGTTTTTTAATTTTATGTTCTCTCCGCATACATTGAATATTCTTGAAAAGTGTGATGCATCGATTGTATGGCCTTCGCCGTCAATCAACAGATTGTCCTGACTTAATTCAATGCCTCCCTCATAGAAGCTTTGCTCCACATCATGCATTGTAATGTCGCAATCAAGATGGACCTCCCCATTGGATTTGGCGATAAGGCCGTCTAGATATTCAAAGCCTTTCCAATCCGCAGGGATTGAATCTGTGTAGTATTTGATGGTTGAATTTTCTGTTGAAGTAATAAATTCTTCGAGGTTGTCCCTTTTATTAATCTTCAATATGCCATTGTTGTATATCAGGTTTTCGGCATGCCCTTTGAATTTTATCCCATTTATTGAAACTGAAGCATTGATATTTGAAACTGCATAATCAGAGGGAACGATATCCAAAATCATATTTTCCAGATTGCAAAATCCCTTTTCGACCTTGACAATTCCTGAATTACATGAAAAAGAAGCACCCATAATCACTAAGGTGTGATTGTCCCCATACTTATCATTGTGGGAGCCCTGATCATACTGATAGATGATATGTCCTTCTTTCGGATTTTCATTTAATATGAAATTCGAATTCACAATTCGAGTATAGCTTCCAGTCTCTATTACAAGAGCATCACCATGTGATTTGTTGTTGGAGAATTTGCATCCATAACAATCCAAAAATGCGTCATCATGTCTTCCAAATGTTTTTTTGACTATTCCCCCACCAATCAATTGGGGCAAATTGTCAGTGACTATCAAACAGCTTTCCTTCGATTCATTTCCATTAAATGTACAGTTGGTCAAGGTTAATTTACCATAATTCTTGATGGCTGATGCCCCTTGAGCAGAATTATTCAGGAACTTGCATGAAATAATGTTTAAATTGGCATTGCCATCATTGAAAATCGCACCCGCCTCCGTTTTAGAAGAGTTGCCTTCAAAAATACAATTGATTAATGTCAAATTGCCTTTGTTGTGGATTGCACCGCCTTGACCGTCGATTATTGGGCCTGATATTTCTTGGCTATATCCGTTTTTGAATATAATGTTTTTTAAAGTTACATTGCCTTGAATAATGTATATTATTCTTTTAAATCCAGAAGCATCAATGCTATGTCCCTGTCCATCTATAACAACATCAGAATTTATGAATATCCCCCTATTTGCATGGATGTATTTATCCCTTTCAAAATAATCAACAGGTCCCGAAATAATCTCATATTCTCCATATGCAATTTCTATATCCGAGTCCAAGACTATTTCTTTAGTGCCGCTATTGATTAGGTCAACAAGATATTGAAAGTTTCTAATTTGAGGATTTTGTGCTGGCATATCCTGCATTTCGCCATTAGTGTAGTCATCCCGTGAATCTGTGGAATCAACATCTTCTTTCACATTTGAATTGTTGTCGGGATCTAAATTTTTAATGGGCTCTGATTTGTCGTTCATTTTTTCATCAGGATTGTCGGTTTTGATATCCTCCTTTTTGCCGGATCCGAATACGTTTTTAAGCTTGTCTCTAAAACCCATAGCCAACACCTCATTATTATTAACTTTAGGGATGATAGTAATTAAATTTACTTTTAAAGGAATCTGTTTATATTGGAATTTCAAAATGGAATATGTCAGCAATCCAAATCAAATCGAAGAATCGGAATGGGTAATGTTAATGCGACGAACTAAAGCAATGGGGGTTTGCAGACAACATTGAAAATGACCAAATCCACTTTCAATTAAACGCAGGGTTGACTGCTCTTTTTGCACTAAAAAACAGCCAGATATTGGAGGAATAAAACAGGATGTATAAAATGGAATATAAATATTTTTGATTAAAATAACTGATGATTATTAGGATTTATAAGATTAAAGTAATTTTAGGATTTATTTTTTATTAAAAAAATTTTTCAGCAAAAATAAATATTTTAAGACATAATTACTTTACAGTCACGTTCTCATAAGATATTTAAATGTATAATAACAAACATATATACATTCTATATTTATGTATGAATATTGCTAGGAGATTTTAAAATTGATTATTATTGATGAGAATTTATGTAAGGGATGTCATCTTTGCTTATTCATGTGCTATAAGAATGTTTATGCGATATCTCCTGAAACTAATAAAAAAGGAGTCCAATTGCCTTTCGTTAAGTTTGAAGAGAGATGCACTAAATGCGGCACATGTGAAGTGGCATGTCCTGACCAGGCTATAACAGTGGATTTGGTTGAAAACTGGTGGATGAAAGAAGACAATGACGTTAATTTCAATCCCAACTTTACAAAGGAGAAATAGAAATGGCTGAAGAATTTTTTATTCAAGGAAATGAGGCATGTGCTAAAGGAGCAATAGCTGCAGGTTGCAGATTTTTTGCAGGTTATCCAATTACTCCATCTACTGAAGTTGCAGAAACTTTAGCAAGAGAATTGCCAAAAGTAGGTGGTTCATTTGTTCAAATGGAAGATGAAATTGCATCTGCTGGTGCCATTATTGGCGGTTCATGGGGAGGAACAAAGTCAATGACAGCAACTTCAGGACCGGGTATTTCATTAATGCAGGAAAATATTGGTTATGCATTCATGAGTGAAACTCCTATTGTAATTGTTGATGTTCAAAGGGGTTCCCCTTCAACAGCCCAGCCTACCATGGCTTCACAAAGTGATATGATGCAGGCTCGTTGGGGATCTCATGGGGACTACGAACCAATCGCATTATCCCCATCAAGCGTACAGGAATTCTTTGATTTTACAATTAAAGCATTCAATCTGGCGGAAGAGTACAGGTGTCCTGTATTTGTAATGGCTGATGAAGTCATTGGGCACATGAGAGAAAAGATCATTGTTGAAGACGATATTGAAGTCGTTCCAAGAAAAAGACCAGAAAAATCAGATGATTATTTGCCGTTTGAAAATATTGAAAATGGAACAACCCCTATGCCTGCATTTGGTGATGGATTTAATATTCACGTGACTGGACTTACTCACGATGAGAGAGGTTATCCGGATACAAACAATCCTGAAACTCATGATAAACTAGTTCAAAGGATTTGTGATAAGGTTTTAAATAACAGGGATAAGATATGCTCTGTAAAATCCGAAAACTGTGAAGATGCAGATCTTATTGTCATATCTTATGGTGCTCCGGTCAGGTCTGTTGTTGAAGCAGTAAATAAGACAGATAAAAAAGTTGGTTATATTAAGCTGGACACTCCATGGCCGTTCCCTGTCGAACAGATTCAGGAACTGACAGCAAATGCAAGGGATGTGCTTGTTGTTGAAATGAATTTGGGTCAGATGTATTATGAAATCGACCGCGTATGTAAAAGGAACAATAATGTTCATTTGATGGGCGTTATTGGAGGGTTATTGCCAACTCCAGATGAAATATTGGCAAAAATTGATAAAATAGGAGGAAACTAAAATGAGCGAACATAAACAAAATAGATTTCTCCCTTATTTAAGAGAAGATAGATTGCCCCACATTTTCTGCCCGGGTTGTGGAAACGGTGCCATTATCAATGCATTTTTGGCGGCTATGGAAAAAGCTGAAATGGATTTCGATAATATTGCAATGGTTTCAGGTATTGGATGTTCTTCAAGAATTCCGGGTTATTTAAAATGCGATTCCCTTCACACTACTCACGGAAGGGCATTAAGTTTTGCAACTGGATTAAAAACAGCCAATAAGGATTTGGACGTTGTTGTATTCACTGGTGATGGTGATGCGGCATCTATTGGTGGTAATCATTTAATTCATGCAGCTAGAAGAAACATTAA